>JBDGUP010000050.1:0-24056 GCA_042215815.1 Haloquadratum sp.
CTGACAGTATGGACACACACGGGCGCTCCGAAAAAATATAGTACCGAGGACGGATGGCAGTCAGCAGAGGCGAATGGTGGCACCTAGCTCTGGCGTCCGGCGGTTGACCGGACTCGCCCTCGTGACGATCTGTCTGGTGACGCTCGTCGGGGGCGCCCTTCTCGCCGGCAGCCCGACCGGGGGAATCGGCGGGTCCGGAACCGGGTTTACACCCCAACTGCCCGAGGGGCAGTCGTCGGCTTCGAGTGTCCAGAGCGGAACGGGTGGCCGATCGAGTGGGAACGGGACGTCTCGGCGAGGGGTCGAGTTCTCGACCCAGAGCGCGACCGGCCGGTACACGATCTCGGTGTCCGAGCCCGTCCGACCGGGTCGACCCGTGACCATCACGGTCCGACGAGACGGGAGCCCGGTCGAGGGGATCGCCGTCGGTCTGAACGGTGTGGTCGTGGGCCGGACCGATCAGTTCGGTCAGACAACAGCGGTCGTCCCCTACCTCGCGGAGATGCAGATCGCTGCCGAGCGCGCCGCCAACAGGTCCGCGAGCGGCGAGGCGGCGAGCCCCGCACTGACGTCGGGGGCGCCTGCCAGAGGCATCGTCACGAAGAACGTGTCGGTCCCGACGAACGTCTCGGTCGTTCCGCTTCGGGAGCCGCGACCCGGGCGGACGGTCCGGTTTCTCGCGCACGTCGACGGCGCTCCGGTCGCCGAGGGACGGGTCCGCCGGGGCGGCTCGAAAGTCGGGCAGACCGGCGCGAACGGCCGATTCAGCATCACCGTTCCGTGGAACGAGTCGACGACAGTCGCGGTCACACGCGGCGAGGCGTCGGGTGAGCGGACGCTTCAGTTGCCGCCTCTCTCGGTCTCGGTTCGGAACGCGGGACTCGGAGTGCTCGCTGCCGGCCAGTCAGCGACCGTCCGCGTCCGGCAGGACGGCCGGCCGGTGAGCCACGCCACCGTCGAGGTCGCCGATCAGACCGTTCGAACCGACGCCGACGGGACCGCGCGGATCACACTCCCGATGCAGCAGCGAGCGACGGTCAGCGTCGAACGCGGCGAGATGCAGTCGGTGACGACGATCCGGGGCCTGTTCCTCCCGTACCTTGCCGCCCTCGGCGTCGTCGTCGCCGCCGTCTCTGGGCTGGTCGTGCTGGTCGTCTTCCGCGGCCGGATCGGCGCGGCGGCGACGGCCGGCTACGGCTACGCGGTGTGGGTCGGACGCCACATCATCGTCGGCCTCATCCGTGTTGCGGACGGTCTCGTCGCCCTCGGCGTTCGAGTCCGCCACACGCTCGCCGAGGTGGCGACAGCACTCCGTCGTCGCGATCTCCGGGAGGCGCTCTCGTTCGCGATTGCCCGCGTTCGCGACGCGGTCGCTGTGCTCTGTGATCGGTTGCGGTCAGTCTCGCTACGGGGCGGTGAGGCGACTCGGGAGACGGTGGGGGAAGACGGCGCCGACACCGCGGAGTCTACGCGGCGGACGTCCACTCCTCCGACGGCGATCCGTCGGGCGTTCGAGGCGCTCCTGCGGCGAGTTCCGGGCCGGACCGCGACACTGACGCCGACCGAGATCGGACGACGCGCGGTCGACCGCGGCCTGCCCGCCGACGCAGTCTGGACGATCACCGACACCTTCAGAGCCGTTACGTACGGCGGGCGCGATCCCGACGCCCTCGCGGACGAGGTCCGTGAGGCGGTAGAGCGCATCCGCGCGGACGACGCGCGCGCGGAGGAGGACGACGCGTGAAACTACTCAGTCGGCTGCAGACGGCTATCGGCATCGGAGGCGCCGCGCTCGTGGTCGCGGTCGTCGTCGATCCCGGACTCCTCCCCATACCGGCGACGCTCCCGAACGCAGCCCTCCCGGGGGTCACGGACATCCGGTACGCTGTCACCGCCGTTCTCGCCCTCGCGACGCTCGCGTTCGCGTTCGTCCACCAGGTCCGGCGGTCGACAGCCGGCGGCGACGTCGACCCGCTCGTCACCGAGCCACCGGAGGAGATCACCGGACGCGCCACCGGGTATCCCCGGCCGGAGGTCGACGAGTCGTTCCGGCGTCTGGCGGAGGGCAGCGCCGAACGCGAGGCGGTCGAAGCGGTGGCCGACGACCTCCGGGAGACCGCGATCACCCTCTACGACGTAGCACACGGGTGCGGTCGAGCGGAGGCGACAGAGGCGGTCGACGCCGGGCAGTGGACCGAGGACAGACGCGCCGCGACGTTCGTCGCTCGCGATCCCGACCCGCTCCCCCTCCGGAGTCGACTCTGGGACTACGTCCGCTCTGAAGACGCCGCCCACAGACGCGCGCGACACGCCGTCGAGGCGCTCGAATCGCTCACCGCAGACGAGACAGCCCCGGAGGACGACGATGAGTGAAAAAGAACGCTGGCGCTGGAACGGGGCGGTACTGCTTACCTTCGCGACCGCCGCGTGGGGGATCGCACTCGGGCGTCCGCTCCTGTTCGTGGCCGGGGCCGTCCCCCTGACGTACGTCGCATACGGCTACCTGAGCGGTCCGCCGCGTCCCGAACTCGCGTTCGAGCGTCATATCGAAGCGGAGACGGCCGTCCCGGGCGAGCGGGTGACGGTCCGCCTGGAAGTCCACAACGAGGGCGACGGCGTCGTTTCCGACGTCCGCGTGGTCGACGGCGTCCCCGGACCGCTGCCAGTCGTCGAAGGGGAGCCCCGCACGGCGGTACCACTGCCGCCTGGCGGGTCGACGGCGTTCGAGTACACGGTCCGCGCTCGCCGCGGCATCCACGAGTTCGACGACGTCCGGCTGCAACTCAGAAGCCTCACCGGGGGCCACGTCGTGACCGAGACGCGTTCGGCGACCGGCGTCGATCGGCTCCGCTGTCTCCAGCACGTCTCTATGTTCCCCCTCCCCGACCAGACTCGGCAGTACGTCGGGCGGGCGCCGGCCGACGAAGGCGGGGAAGGCGTCGAGTTCTACGGGTCCCGCGAGTACCTCCCGAGCGATCCGGCGAAGCGAATCAACTGGCACCGGCTCGCCGCGACGGGGGAACTCACCACCGTCGTCCACCGAGAAGAGCGATCTCGCTCCGTCGTATTCGTCCTTGACGCCCGGCCGGCCGCGGCGGTCGGTTCCGGGGAAGGGACGTTCACGGCCGTCGAACTCGGGACCTACGCCATCGAGCGCGGGACCCGCGCCCTTCAGGAAGACAACCACAGCGTCGGGCTGGCTGTCGTCGGAGACGGCGCTGCCGGGCCGTCGTTCGTCGCCCCGGGCGGTGGGACGGCGACGCGCGAGCGAATCCGTCACGTACTGTCCCGGGTCGGCCCGTTCGTCGCCGACGCGCTCGATTCTGCCGATACCGAAGACGCGACTCCAGAAGACCCGGCAGCCGATGCCGCCGGTGCGAGCGGCGAACTGACAGAAGCCACGGACGGCGGCGGCGTCGATCCCGTCCAGCGGCTCCTCGCCGACGTCGGGACGGACGCGCAAGTGGTGCTCGTCTCGCCGTTACTCGATCGGGACCCCGTCGAGTTGGTCGAACGCCTGACGAAGCGAGGGTACGTGACGACGGTCCTCTCGCCCGACGTCACCGGCGACGAGAGGTGGGGGTCACGGCTGGCGGCGCTCGACAGGCACGCCTGGCGTCGACGGGCCGAGTCGCTCGGCGCGCCGGTCATCGACTGGGATCCGGAGGAGTCACTCGGGATGACGCTCGCCCGTGCCGTGACTGGACCGGGTCGTGGGACGGAGGTGAACGACGATGCGTGAGACGCTCCGAGCGGCCCTTCGCACCGCGGATCCCCGCCAGTTGGGCGGCGACTACAGCGTCGTCGCGCTCGGCGTCGTCGCGCTCGCCGTCATACTCGCCGGGGGAATCGTCGGCTGGGTCACAGATGGGACGTCGTTCGTCGCGGGCATCGCAAGCGGGGCCACTCTCGCGCTCGCCGTCCGAATGCTCGCGGCCGACCGGACGCTCGCGATGCCCGTGGGCGGGCTGCTGGCGCCGCTCGGCGCTACCGCGACGCTCGCGGCACCGGCCCACGGGTTCCTTCGAGGCGGCCTCGTCACCGCGGGGACGGTGGCGAGTGCGGTCGTCCTCGGTCTCGGTCTCGGCCTCGTCGTCGTCCAGTCTTTCGCCCGGAATCGAACGCGTCGGGCGTCCTCACGACACCTGGTGGGGACGCTGGCCTTCGGTGTCGTCTCCGCACTGGCTGTCCTTCTGTTCGCCGGCTCGATGAGCGAACTGTTCGCCGTCGTCGGGACGCTGGTCTCGACGGCAGCCGGTGAACTCGGGGCCGCGTCGCGACCGGGGTCCACCGCCGGACCGACGCTCCTTCTCGCCGCCGTCGGACTGTTCGCGACCGGGGCCGCGCTCGACCGGCTCTCGCTTCCGACCGTTGTCACGAGCGAGACACGAAAGAGGACAGAGGCAGCCTCCGAACGGGGTGGGCGCGTCCTCCGACGTGCGGGTCTAATCGCGGTACTCCTCGGTGGGTTCTTCCTCGTCACCGACGCGACCGGCACGTTGCCGGAACTCGTCGTCTCGCTGCCGTTCTTCGGCCCGCTCCTCGCCGTGATCGGAAGCGCCGCAGTCCGGCAGGTCACGGTCGCGATTGCGGTTCTCGGCGTCGGGTCGTTCCTGGCTCTCAGCGTCGCGGAGTGGCTCCGGTCGCTCACGATCCAGCAGATCGCGGTGGCGACGCTGCCGACGCTCGGGCTTTTCGCCGGCGCGGTCGTCGTCACGGTGGCGTCGTCGGCCTGGCTGCCGGCCGGTCTCGACTCGATCCCGGTCGTCGGCGACTCGCTCGCAGACGCCGTCGCAGCGGACCCCGCCGGCGTCGCAGTGCTTCTCGGCGGCGGGTCCGTAATCGGGTCCACCCTGACGGTCACGGGACTGCACGTTCTCGCGCGGACGATCTCCCAGGAGACGCCGGGGACCCAACTCGTCGGCGTCGGCGTCGCCGCTGTCGGCGTCGTGGTTCTCGCCACGACGTCGGCCGCCGTCCCGGGGTTCGTACTGTTCGCACTGGCGGTCTTCGTCGTCGACGTCGGGTCGTACGGGTGGACCGTCGGGTCGGACGTCGGCCGCCGAAGCGGCACACGCGCGGAACTCCTTCACGGACTGGCGAGCGCGCTGGTCGGCTGGGTCGGGATCGCGATCGCGACCTCGCTCGTCGGCATTGCGACCGCAGACGGCCCGCGCCTGTCTCTCCTCCAGTACGCCGCGGGGACCGCCGCCGTCGCGATCGTCTTCCTCACGATCGGTCGGCAGATGCCGCTCCGCCGATAGCCGGGACTTCGATCCGGTCGAGGACCGCGTCGATAATCGCTCCCTTCTCGGTCTCTTGCATCTCGGCTTCGGTCGTGAGGACGAGGCGATGAGCGAGCGCCGCCTGCGCCACCGCCTTCACGTCCTCCGGCGCGACGTAGTCGCGGCCCTCTAAGAGCGCCCAGGCCCGGCACACCTCGACGAACCGCTGTGTCCCCCGGGGAGAGACGCCGACGTCGACGCGGCGATCCTCGCGAGTCTCGCGAGCGATGGCGACGACGTACTCGCGGATCGGATCTTCTACCCGGACGTCCTCCGGTCGCTCCTGCATCGATCGCACGTCGTCGGCCGTAACGACGGCGTCGACGGAGGGGTCTTTGGTCCGTCGGTCGAGCCGCCGGTCGATCAACTGCCGTTCCCCGTCGTGATCGGGATATCCCATCGACGACTTCAGCATAAACCGGTCGACCTGCGCCTCCGGGAGCTGGAACGTCCCCTCCTGTTCGACGGGGTTCTGCGTCGCGATGACGAAAAACGGGTCCGGGAGGTCGTAGGTCTCGCCGGCGACGGTCACCTGTCGCTCCTCCATCGCCTCCAAGAGCGCGGCCTGCGTCTTCGGCGGGGCCCGGTTGATCTCGTCTGCCAGGACGACGTTCGCGAACACCGGCCCCTCGACGAAGTCGAAGGTGCTCGTGTTCTCGTCGTACACCTCGGTTCCCGTGATGTCGGTCGGCAGCAGGTCGGGCGTGAACTGGACGCGGCTGAAACTCAGCCCGAGCGTCTCGGCGAAACTGCGAGCGACCAGCGTCTTCCCGGTCCCGGGGACGTCCTCCAGAAGCACGTGGCCCTCTGCGAGAACCCCGGAGAGAACCGTCTGGAGGAACGTCTCGTCGGTGACGACCGCACCCCGGATTTCCCCGAGCACCTCGTCTGTGTACTGGGAAACGTCGTCCGCTGTCATACCAGTGAAGGTGTGGTTCGGGGTTATAATTCTGGCGTAGCCGTCAGCCGAGGAGTCCGGACACAAAAGCGGTCACGGTCGTCCGCAGATACCTCATCCTGCCGGTCGTAGCCGTCGGATCCGTCCCCAAATCCAGTTCTGCGGCGTCGCCGTACCCGTCGCCGTCGGTGTCGGCAACCGTCGGTTCTGTCACCCCTGCCCGCTCGGCCCGGTCCGAAAGGCCGTCGCCGTCGGTGTCGACGGCCGTCGGGTCGGTCCCGCGGTCACTCTCCACGTCGTCGCTCAGTCCGTCTCCGTCCGTATCGGCGTATCGTGGAGAGGTACTGATGTCGATCTCTCGGGAGTCTGATATCCCGTCGCCGTCGGTGTCGGCTCCCGTCGGATCCGTCGCCAGGTCGCGCTCTCGCGCGTCGCTGAGGCCGTCACCGTCCGAGTCCGCCATCGCTGGATCCGTCTCGGGGGCGGTGAGTTCTTGAGCGTCGCGCAGGCCGTCGCCGTCTGTATCGCGTTTCGTCGGATCGGTCCCCAGCACCGACAGTTCGCGGACGTCCGGGAGGGTGTCCCCGTCGGTGTCTGCTGCGAACGGGGACGTCCCGTTCTCGATCTCGTCGGCGTTCGAGAGACCGTCTCCGTCCGGATCCTCGGAGATCGATTCGACGTAGTTCGACTCGTTCTGCGGCGGGGGGGCGTACTCGGGTGTCTGGACGAAGACCCCGAACTCTTCGGCGGTTTCGCGGGTCGAGACGCGGGCGATGACGCGGTAGAACACGCCGAGCGTCACCCGTCTGTCGTACCGGTTCAACCGACGTATCACGTCGGTCAGCGTTCGTTCCCCGCCGGTCGCGCGTCTGATCTGCTCGTCTAGATGAGCCAGCGCGCGCTCGCCTTTGACGTACGGGACGATGGGTGAGGCCCACGACGAGGGATCGGCCAGGACGGCGTCCTCGAACGCCTTCGCTGTGGACTGTCTCCGGAAAGCCGGATAGCTGAGTCGGTCCTGATGGAGCGTCTCGTATCCGGCGACGTAGTCTGCGCTCGCCTCGAGCAACCATCTCGTCGCGGGCGTCGTCCGGAACTTCTGTCTGGTGTGCGCGTACTCGTGTGCCCAGACGCTGGGCTCTGTCGCGACCGGCTGGCCCGCACGGACGATGACGTCTCGTCCGGAGGTCACACCGCCCCACGGCGTCGTAATGCCGATCGAAGGGAGCGCGAGGACGTTCACCCGATCGCTTCGCCCCCCGATGTCGATCTCCCTGCTCGTCGTCGCGAGATGTGTGAGGATCGTCTCGGGCCGCGAGACTGGCGCAGCGGCGTCGGGGACCACGAGGACGATCGTTTCCCCCGAGACGGACCGCGTGTACGTCTCGACGCCGCCGAGATACACCCAGGAGTCGGTGACGAACCCGGGGCCGACAGTCCGGATCGTCGAGACCGGACGGCCACCGTCGAGGGGGGGCACGACGAGACTGGTGTCGACGAGCGCCCATCCGCCGGGGTCGGCCGACATCGGGTCGTCAAGCGATGTCGCGACGACGCGGGGATTCTCGAACGCGAGGGTGTAGGACAGAGAGGGCGTGCCGCCGCCGTTCCACCGGTAGGTCTCCGCACCGACGCGCTCGAACCCGTCGGCGCCGGTGACCGTCACAGACCCCGGAAGGGAGCCGACGTCGACGACGAATCCGTCCGACCCGAACGAGGGGTCGTAAGTGACCGTGACGCTGACGTTTCCGGCACCCGCGGCGTTCGTCACGGCCACCGTCTGGGGAATCGGATCGTCGCTGTCGGCGACTGCCGGGCCGCCGTCGACACCGGCAGCGGCCGCCGGGACGCTGGCGACCGAAACGACGCCTCCGACGACGAGGACGGCAACGACGAGACGACAGGTGGGTCCCAGACGAGTCACTATGGGGTGCTCCAGACCAGTCGACTTCAAAGTTGGGAACAAAGATGGGAAAAGGCGGTTTCTCATCGTCGGCACCAGCGGATGCCCAGAAGCGGTATACTGTCGGACGAACGCCCTGATACTCCTGTGTCTCTCCCGGACGGGGTGCGAGGCGAGCACCGGTTTCGTCATACTGTCGGACAGAACTATGTGAAGCGTCTCGACACCCCGAGGTGCCGATCTGATTCACGAACTTCTGTCCGACAGTATCAGACCCGGGTCCGTCCGACCCCGCCGATCACGCGATCCGCCAGGCCGATCCCTCTCGCCGGACGAGCCCTCGATCGGCGAGTCGGTCCAGTGCGACCTCGACCCGGTCGGGCTGTGCGTTGAGTTCTCGGGCGACCTCTCGGACGGTCCGCGCGTCGCGGGACAGAGCGGCGAGGACCTCGGCGTAGAACCGGCTGTCGGCCTCTTCGCCGATCTTCTCGGACAGACGGTCGAGGACGTCCGTCACGCGGCCGTGGACCCACCGCTGGGCCAGCGACAGTTCGCTCTCGACGTCTTCGAGGTGGGCGTACTGCCGGGCGAGCGCGGCGACGTCGCCGTCCTCGCGACGGCCGTCCGTGTCGTCGGAGGCGTCGCTATCGGCATCGCGGCGGGTATCGGCGGCGTCATCCCCGAGTGCTGATGCGGACCGCCGGCCGTCGGCGGGACCGGGCGTGCGACCGCCGTTTGCCGTGGCGTCCTCGATCGATCGACTCCGCTCTTCGGCCGGATCGGTCGCCGTGTCGGCGTCGCAGGCGTCGTCGTCCGCCGGCAGTTCGACGGAGACGTGTTGGCACCGACCGCGCATATCGAGGCTCCGGCTGGCCGGGTAGGCGCTCTTCGCCCCGAAGCGATACGGCGAGACGCTCACTTCCAGGCGGAGGTTCCGCGCGATGTGGAAGTACTTCCGGCGCTGGTCGTCGGTCCGGCTCTCGACGAGGCCGGCCTCTTCGAGTCGCCTGAGGTGGTCGATGACGGCCTTCGGGCTGACTCCGAGGTACTCGCTGATCTCGGTGACATAGCAGGGCTTCCGCGAGAGGAGACGGAGGATCCGCCGCCGGTTCTCGTTCCCGAGAAGGTCCAGGAGTACCGCCGAGTCCATAACCGGAGGTAAACCTCCGGAAGGTAAGAGCCTGACGCCCGGCGGCCGGCGCGGGATCGCAGCGGCGACCCGCGGCCGACGGTCAGGTCGACCCCGCCCGGACGGACTCGTCCCGATCGAACGCCCACGCGGCGTAACCGACCGCGACGAACGAGAGCGCGACGGTGATCGCCGCGAGGAGCGGTCCCGCCTCGTAACGGAGCGGCGGGTAGAACCCGAATCCGTAGTCGAAGACGTCGTTGACGAAGAGCAAGACGAGCGCTACAGCCAGTGCCTCTCGGGTCGTCGCCCCGTAGTACGGAATCACCGCCGCGTGCAGGAGAAAAAGCAGGTGCGTGAGGAGGATGCCCCAGTACTCCCACAGCAGTGCGGGCGTGAAGCCGACATACAGCTCCGGACGCAGATTGAGCGCGATCGCGGTCCAGAGACCGTACTTCACGAGCCAGACGAACGCGAGGGTGTGCAAGAGCGCGAGCGGTCGGTTCGACGGCGCCGCGGCGACGCGCCGTCCGAGGTTGGGAAGGAGCGTCGCGACCGACAGCGCCGCGAGCGCCAGCGCCGTCGGGGAGTCGCCGAAGAGCGGATACAGCAGCGAACTGACGTCCGCGAGCGACGGCTCCGAATGGACGTAGAAGCTCACGCCCAGGAGGAACGCGGACCCGTCGGCGACGAGCAGCCAGCCCAGGCTCGCGCCGTTACCGAGGTAGTACTCCACCCACCGCTCCGGAACGGGCCGTCGGAGCCGTCCCCCCCAGCCGGCACTGCCTCCGGAGTCGCCGCGTCCGTCCGTCATCGACTCGACCGACGGCGGGGAACCGAAAGAAGGTGTCGCGTCGGGTCGAAAAGCGAACCGTCGCGCCGATTCGACGCGACGCGAGCGGCGAAACGAAGCCTATTCCCGCGTCCTTCGTCTCTGCTTCGATATGCAAGCAGGGCTCGTCGTCCTCGACGGCTGGGGGCTCGGAGACCACGACCGACGAGACGCGGTGCAGGCGGCGTCGACCCCGAACTTCGACCGTCTCCGGGACGCCGGAGCGTCCGGCACCCTCGACGTCTCGGGGCGGAACGTCGGTCTCCCGGACGGCCAGATGGGAAACAGCGAGGTCGGTCACCTCAACATCGGCGCGGGACGGGTGGTCAAGCAGGCCTACACCCGGATCGAAGACGCCATCGCCGACGGCAGCTTCCGGACGAACGAGGCGATCGCGTCCGCCTTCGACCACGTGGAGGCGACCGGCGGTCGCGTCCACTTTCTGGGGCTCCTCAGCGACGGCGGCGTCCACGCAGAGCAGGGACACCTCCACGCACTGATCGAACTCGCCGCCGACCGCGGCGTCGAGGCGGTGTCGCATCCGTTCACCGACGGTCGGGACACCGACCCGCACGGCGGCGAGGGGTACCTCGCGACGCTCGAGTCCGTCGTCGACGAGCACGGAACGGGCGACGTAGCCACGGTCTCCGGGCGGTACTACGCGATGGACCGCGACCAGAACTGGGAGCGGACGAAGCGGGCCTACGACGCTATCGTGAACCGTGAGGCCGACCACACCGCCGCGACGGGCGTCGAGGCCGTCCGGGCGTCCTACGAACGCGGCGACACCGACGAGTTCCTCGAGCCGACGCTCGTCGCGGACGCGCCCGCGCTGTCGGACGGCGACGCGGTGGTCTGCTTCAACTTCCGCCCCGACCGCGCCCGCCAGCTCGTCCGGATGCTCGCGGACATCGAGCCGACGTGGCCGTTCGCGACCGATCCGCCCGAGACGCGCGTGGTCACGATGACCGAGTACGACGAGACCTTCGATCTTTCGGTGGCGTTCCCGCCCGAAGAACCGGAGGACACGCTCGGAAGCGTCCTCTCGGCGGCCGGAAAGACACAGCTCCGGATCGCCGAATCGGAGAAGTACGCCCACGTCACCTACTTCCTCAACGGCGGCCGCGAGGTGGAATTCGAGGGCGAGATCCGCCGGATCATCGACAGCCCGGACGTGCCCACCTACGACGAGCAGCCCGAGATGAGCGCCGCCGCGGTCACGGACACGGCGATCGACGTCATCGAGTCCGAGGACCCCGACGCGATGGTGCTCAACTACGCGAACCCGGACATGGTCGGCCACACCGGTGACTTCGCGGCCGCCGTCGCCGCCGTCGAAGCCGTCGACGAACAGCTCGGGCGGCTCGTCCCGGCCATAGAGCGAGCCGGCGGTCACGTACTCGTCACGGCGGATCACGGTAACGCGGACGATATGGGAACCGCCGAAGCGCCCCACACCGCGCACACGACGAACCCGGTTCCGTTCGTCTATCTGACGCCCGACGGCGACGACGGCGGGCGGCGCGTCCGGCACGGCGGCTCGCTCTGTGACATCGCGCCGACGATGCTCGACCTGATGGGCGTCCCGAAGCCCGAGGCGATGACCGGCGAGTCGCTCTTGGAGTGATATACTGTCGGGATGGCCGAAGTTCATAATGACGGTTGTGACTTTGTACCGGTGCTCGCTACCCCGGTGTCGGCGAGCACCGAGAAGAGGCGACAACCGTCATTATCACACCTCGACGCGAAGCCCGTCGCGGGCGAACCGGACCTCGCCGTCGTAGTGCTCTCGGATCGACGCTATCATCTCCTCGTGGCGCCCTTCCGTGTGGGGGTAGAGGTGCGTCAGATACACGCGTCCGACGTCGCGGCCGGCGAGGCTCTCGCCGAGCGTCGAGGGCGTCGGGTGGTTCGAGACGTCGACGTCGTCGGGGAACGAGCAGTCGTGTGCGAGGACTGCCGCGCCGTCGGCGAAGCTCGCCAGTCCCGCGAACGCCTCGCTGTCGCCCGAGTAGACGATGTCGCCCTCCCCCTCGGCGCCGGCGTCGGCGTCGGCGCCGGCGAACCGGTAGGCCAGACAGTCCACCGAGTGCCGCGTCTCCCGCGCCGCGACGTCGAAGCCCGCGACGGAGAAGTCGCTCTCGCCCACCTCTCGGACGCTCAGGTCGACCCGACCGTCGAGGTAGTCGTGGACGGACAACAGGCCGTCGAGCAGCGACTTCGTCCCCGTCGGGCCGACCACTTCGAGGTACTCCTCGCCCGCGAGCCAGCGCGCCTTCAGGAGGGAAAGCAGGTCGGCGACGTGATCCAGGTGGTGGTGGGTGAGGAGCACCGACGAGACGCCTTCGTAGCCGACGTCGGTGCCGGCGAGGCGATGGAGGACGCCGCTCCCGCAGTCGACGAGCAGGGTTCTGTCGGCCGCTTCGAGGAGGAGGCCCGTCTGAGCGCGGTCGGCGACGGGCATCGCGCTCCCGGTGCCGAGAAACGTGAGGCGCATCGGCGTCACCTACGCCGAGGAGCCCGATAGGCGTTCGGGATCTGGCGGCTGCGCAACCGCGACCCGCCGCGGAGCTTTGGTTTATGTCACGCGGGGACTGGTCGCGGCTTCCTATATAAACCCCACCGGCGGGCAGAACCCACTTACTGCTCGAACCCGTCCTGTCGCTGAATGGCTCACAGCGGACGGGAGTTGTTGCGGCGGGCCGCCCCCGACTCCTCGTCGGACGCCGATCCCTTCGAGTTCGATCCCGACACCGTCGACATCGCCGACGGGGACGTCCTCGATCGCCTCGAACCGGCGGTCCGGGAGTGGTGGGTCGACGAGTTCGGCCGCTACGTCGGACAGAACGGGGGCTTCTTCACGCCGCCGCAGCGCGAGACCATCCCCCTGGTCGACGCGGGGGAGAGCGCCCTCGTGTGTGCGCCGACCGGGTCGGGGAAGACGCTCGCGTCCTTCACGGCGATCCTGAACGACCTGTTTCGACGCGAGCGCGAGCGCGAGGACGGCCTCAAAAACTCCGTGTACTGCATCTACGTCTCGCCGCTGAAGTCGCTCGCCAACGACATCCACCGGAACCTGACCGTGCCCCTGGAGGGGATCAGCGAGCGGCTGGCCGACCGCGACGAGGACGTGGCGGTCCGACACGCGATCCGGCACGGCGACACCGACTCGGCGGCGCGACAGCGGATGCTCGAAGAGACGCCCCACATCCTGAATACGACGCCGGAGACGCTCGCGATCCTGCTCAACGCGCCGAAGTTCCGCGAGAAGCTCCGGACCGTGGAGTACGTCGTCGTCGACGAGATCCACAGCCTCGCAGAGAACAAGCGCGGCACGCACCTCTCGGTGTCGCTGGAGCGGCTGGAGGACCTCGCGGACGCCTCGCCGACCCGGATCGGCTGTTCGGCCACGGTCGAGCCGCTGTCGACGATGGCGGCGTTCCTCGTGGGGCGCGACGACGCCGGCGCCCCCCGCGACTGCGAGATCGTCGACACGCGGTTCGTCCGCGACTTCGACCTCCGGCTGGAGTGCCCGACGGACGATCTGATCCACACGCCGCGGTCTGCGGTCCAGTCCGGGTTCTACGACCGGCTGCACGACCTCGTCCAGTCCCACCGGAACACGCTCGTCTTCACGAACACCCGGTCCGGGGCAGAACGCGTCCTCGAGAACCTCCGGGAACGCTTCGACGACTACGACGAGACGAACTCGGGCTGTCACCACGGGAGCCTCTCGAAGGACCGGCGGCAGGCCGTCGAGGAGGGACTCAAATCGGGGTCGCTCGACGTCGTGACGACCTCGACGAGCCTCGAACTCGGGATCGATATGCCCCACCTCGACCTGGTCGTCCAGGTCGGCTCGCCGAAGTCCGTCGCCGCCTTGCTCCAGCGCGTCGGGCGGGCGGGTCACAGCCTCGGCCAGACGGTCGAAGGGCGGGTGATCGCGCTCGACCGCGACGAACTCGTCGAGTGCGCGGTGATGCTGGAGAAGGCCGAGTCGGGGTTCGTCGATCGCGTGTTCGTCCCCGAGAACGCCCACGACGTGGCCGCCCAGCACGTCTACGGGATGGCGATCAACGCCGTCCGGCGCGAGAGCGACGTCCTCGCGACGCTGCGGCGGGCCTACCCCTACCGGAACTACGCCGACGAGGACTGGGAGCGGCTCTGCCGGTATCTCACCGCCGACTATCCGGGACTGGAAGAAAAGAACGTCTACGCGAAGATCTGGCGCGACACCAACGACCCCCCCTCGGGCGAGCACCACTACGAGGCGTTCGACGTCGGCGAACCGCTACTCGGCAAGCGCGGGCGGATGGCCCGCGTCATCTATATGACGAACGTCGGGACGATCCCGGATTCGTTCACCTGCGAGGTGCTGACGCGTCGGGACGACGAGTGGGTAGGCTCGCTCGACGAGGACTACCTCGACACCCTAGAGAAGGGCGACGTGTTCGTGCTCGGCGGCGAGCGATTCGAGTACCGCTACCGGCGCGGCTCGAAGGTCTACGTCGATCGGACGAACGCGCGGCCGACGGTCCCCTCGTGGTTCTCCGAGCGCCTGCCGCTCTCGTACGACCTCGGCCGCGAGATCGCCGCGTTCCAGGGCGACCTGCTCGACCGGCTTCGCGACGGCGGCCGCCCCGCCGCCCGCGAGTGGCTGCGGACCTTTCCGATCGACGAGAACGCCGTCCGCGCGATCGCGCGGCTGTTCGACGAACAGCGGCGCTACGCGGGCGAGGAAAGCGTCGCCACCGACGAGCGACTCGTCGTCGAAGAGGAACTCGACCGCGAGGCGTACCGCCGGCACTTCTATGTCCACTCCACGTACGGTCGACGGTTCAACGACGGTCTCTCGCGACTCGTCGCCGCGCGGTGTGCCAACAGAGCGAACGCGAACGTCCAGGTCGCCGTCGCGGACAACGGCTTTTCGCTGTCGATGCCGCTGAACCGGAAGGTCGACGTCGGCGCCGTGATCTGCGATCTGGATCCCGACGCGGTGCGCCCAGAACTCAGAGACGCGCTGGAGGGGACAGACCTGTTGAAGCGCTACTTCCGGATCAACGCCACGCGCGCGCTGATGATCCTCAAGCGGTACAAGGGCTACGAGAAGTCCGCGGCCGAACAGCAGGTCTCCGCGGAGATGCTGCTGTCGTTCGCCGAGGACGTAGAGGAGTTCGCCGTGATGGAAGAGACCTACCGGGAGATCGTCGAGGACAAACTGAACCTCGCGGCCGTCCGGGACGTGCTCGCGGCGATCCAGCGCGGCGACGTCGACGTGACCACGACGCAGGTGGACTCGCCGACGCCGCGGGCGTTCGGTCTCGCGACGCTGCTCGCGAGCGACGTCGTCCTCGCAGAAGACGAAAGCGCCGTGTTGCAGGAGTTCCACGAGCGCGTGCAGGCGGCGATCGGCGAGGGCGACGGCGGGTGAGTGTCGCGGGGTCTCTCCGGTATCATCGGAACGGAACGAGAGGAACCGGCGTCACCGCCGCGCCCAATCGAGCAAGCGCGCGTAGAACGGGTCGGACGCGAGCGCGTCGGCGTCGCCGACGAGCGCGAGCGCCTTCTTCGCGCGGGTGAGCGCGACGTTCACGCGCCGGTAGTCCTCGAAGAGCGGCCCATCGAGCGAGTCGCTGGCGACGAAGGAGACGGCGATCACCTCCTTGGCCGACCCCTGGAACCGATCGACGGTGTCGACGGTCACGTCCGTCCGTTTCGAGATCTCGGCCACCTGCGCGCGGAACGGCGCGATCACGCCGACGTCGTCGGAGTCGACGCCCGCCGCGACGTAGGCGTCGACGATCTCGGCCACGCGGTCGGCTTCCGTCGGATTGGTGTTGCCGACGCGCTCGCCGTCGGGGTCGACGAACGCGACGGGATCCCGGAGTTCGGCCGGCAGCGACGCCTCGTCGACGCCGAGGTCAGAGAGCCGCTGCGCCGCGACCGCGCCGTTCGCGGGGCGGAGCGCGCCGTCGTAGAACTCTGTGGAGGAGAACGCCTGGATGCGCTGGGCCATCCGGTACTGGCGGTCCAGCAGGACCGACGCGTCCGGATGCGAGTCGATGAGGCGCTCGAACAGCGACGTCCGGAGGTCGCTTTCGACTGACGGGTCGTCGCCCTCCGCGGAGTCACCGGATCCGTTCGCCCTGCCGGTCCCGCCGGACTGCACGACCGGCGGCAGCTGCTTGTGGTCGCCGACGAGCACGAAGCGGTCCGCGCGGTTCACGGCCGCGAGCGTCCCCGGTTCGGTGAGCTGCGACGCCTCGTCGACGAGCGCGACGTCGAAGGACTGCTCGCGCAACACTCGCGAGCCGCAGGTGGCGGTGGTGGCGGCGACGACGGGCGCCTCGCGGAGGGCCGCGGCCCGCTCGTTCGGCTCGCCGCCGCGTTCGAGCCGCACGTCCAGCATATCCTCGCGGACGCCGTTCTCGGTGCCGACGCGGACGACCTCTTCGATGCCCGCATCGCGGACGGCTTCGAGCGCGTTGTCGACCGCGCGGTTCGTGAACGCCGAGAGGAGGACGCGCTCGCCGCGTTCGACGAGCGCCCGGACGACCCGCGCGATCGTGTGGGTCTTGCCCGTCCCCGGCGGCCCGTGGACGAGCGCGAAGTCCTCGGCGTCGATCGCCAGTCGGACGGCGCGGTCCTGGGCCTCGTTGTTCTCGACGTACGCCCCCGGTTCCGCGGAGCGGTCCGCGAATTCGGGCTCGCGCCGCCCGAAGAGGACGTCTTTCGTCTCCGGATCGCCCTTCAGCACGAAGTCGTGGAGCGCGGTCAGCATCCGGTCGACGCCGATCTCGGAGGGGTAGACGTCGAGCCGGCGGACCGAGAGCGGCTCGTCGGCGGTCACGACGACCTCGGGGCCGAGTTCGCAGATCCGACAGAGTTCGGCGTGTCCGGAGACGGGGTCGCCGTCGCTCGCCAGCGCGACGTCGCCCTCGCGGAGCTTCGAGACGGCGTCGCCGGGCGTGGTGGCCCGGAGTTCCCACCGGCCGTCGTCGAGTTCGTCGCGCCCCGCGGGTTCGAGATCGAGCAGTGCCCTGTCGTCGTCGGCCCGTTCGGTCGCGGACTGCTCCCAGAGCTTGCGGTACTCGTCGTGGACCGCCCGGCGCTCGGTCTCGATCGCCCGGTAGAACCGCTCGAAGTACTCGCGTTCCGCCTCGGGGACGGCCTCGCCGACGCGTCCCGCCTTCGACTCCTGGTCGAGCCGCCCGGAGACGACCATACAGGTGTCGCGCTCGAAGCAGTACTCGCAGTTCGCGTCGGCCTCGTAGCCCGTGGGCACCTCGGCCCGCCACTCCATCGCGGCGATCTCGTTTCTGGTCCGGACGACGAACTCCAGCAGGCCGTCGCCGATCGAGAACTCCTTCGCCGGCGAGAGGTCGCCCGTCGCCTCGTTTCGGTCGAGCGCCGTGTTCTTCGTGTAGAGGAGCGTCCCGGTGTCGGCGGGGACGCCCTGTTCGGTGAGGACGAGCGCGTAGGCGGCCGCCTGGATCTTGTCGTGGAAGCGCGGCTCCCGCTTCGTGTTCTTGCCCGTCTTGAGTTCGACCGGCATTCCCCGTCTGAGGGCGTCGGCGCGGCCCTTGATCCCGTAGGTCGGCGAGATGAGCGTGTACTCCGAGCGCCACCGGTCTTCCTCGGTGAGCGTGCCCTGCGCCAGCCAGCCCTCGATCGCGGCGGCGTTGCGCCGCACCTCGTCGCGGACCTCGGCGGCCTCGCGGCCCAGCAGCCCGAGTTCGAGCCCCGCCTCGCTGACGCGCTCGTCGATCGCGGTCTCCAAGTCGCGGTCGCGCAGCAGGTCGCCGAACACCTCGTGGACGATCGTCCCCTTGACCACGGGGTAGTTGAGCGGGATCCCCGAGAGCTTGTTCAGGTAGTACATCCGGGGACACTGCACCCACGAGCGGACGTCGGTCACGTCGACGAGAAAGCCGGGTTCGAGCACGACGGCGGAGTCGCCCGTCGTCGCGTAGGTCGCCTCGCCGCGGAACTCCGACTCGTCGACGTCGGTCGCGAGCAGTTCCATCCCGGGTTCGGCGTGGTCGACCGTGTGGGTCCACTTCCCCCAGAGCGTGAGCGTGACCGGCTCGTCGGTCGGGACCGACTCGCGGTCGGCGTCCGGCGAGGCGTCGCGCTCCGGACGGAGGGTCACCTCCGCGAGCGATCGCGTCCCGTAGGTCGTATCGACGTCGCGCTCTCCGCCGACGTCGACGATGCGGCCGCGCAGCTTCACGTGGGAACCTGCGCGTCGGGCGGTAAGACGCTATCGGTCGGCCCGGTCGCGCGCCGGGAGGAACGCCGCCCACCACCGCACCAGGAACCACAGGAGGGCGACGCCGAGCGCGAGACCGCCGACGACTCCCCCGGCGACGACGGCCGGCGAGCCGCCCGCCTGGACCGCGATGAGTCCGCCAGATGCGCCCACCAGCGCGACGAATCCGGCCTTCAGCCGCCGGTTCGCGACGTCCCGCTCTTCGTCGGTCAGGCTCGGGCCGACCATCAGCCGTTCCCCGTCACTGGAACCCGCGGTCGACGCCGTCTTCTTCGACGAGGTCGTCGAGGTCCGTCGAGAGCAGTTCGTCGGCGTCGGCGAACTCGTCTGCGAGGTCGTCGAGGCGGTCGGGACGACCGTCGAACTCGTAGTCCATCGGCCCGAACGCCGGGCTGTCGAGCGCGTCCATCAGATCGCCGAAGAAGTCCTCCGGCGTCGTTGGCGCCTCCGAGTGGACCTTCACGGTCTCTTCGAGCCGCTTCGCGATCGTCTCGGCGTGATCTTCGTCCTCCGGCGGCGACTGGACGGCGAAGCGACCCCCCTCGTCGCGGTCCTGCCGCGGGAGCAGCGGTTCGAGGTCGTCGTCGATCCGCCGGGCGACGCGGGCGCCGACGCCGCGGAGTTCGGCCGGGTTCTTGGTGTAGGTCTTCAGCGCGTACACGCCGGCGTTCGGGTGACCGAGGAAGAGGTCCTCGCCGAGTCCGCCGCGTCTGTCGCCGGCGACGGCTCGCCACCCGTCGGGGTCGACGTCCGCGTCGGTCACGTCCGCGAGGATGTCCTGCCAGTCTCTGACGCGCATACGGGGGCGTTGTCTTCCCGGCAGAAAGAGTATACCGGTCCCGCTCGGCGGGCGACGGGCCGACCGCGCCGCGCGCCGACCGACGCCGAGTGCGGATCCGCGCCGCGCGCCGACCTATGCGGGACCCACCCGGGCGATCCACCGCCCCGGGTCGTCGAGTTCCCCCTCGGTCGGGAGGTTGGCCGGGCGTTCCCAGACGGCCGCCGCGGCCGCGACGCCCCGCCGCTCGGCGACCGTCTCGAAGAACCGCGCGCCGCGTTCGTACTGTCGGCGCTTGAGGCCGAGACCGAGGACGCGACCCAGCAGACGCGTCAACGGACTGCCGCCGCGGCGTCGCGCTTCGAGTTTGGCGCGCAAGTCACTGTATTCGGCGTCGAACGCCCGGTCCATCAGCATCTCCGCGTAGCCCTCGACGGCCGTCATCGCGATGTCGAGGTCGCGGAACGCCTCCCGGTCGAAACCGCCCTGTGCGAGCGTCTCCAGCCCGTCTTCCATCCGGGATTCGAGGTGCTCGGAGAGCCACGGCGCGGCGCCGAACTCCGCGGCGTGGGCGACCTCGTGGAACGCGATCCAGCGCCGGAACCGCGGGTAGTCGACGTCGAGCGTCTCGGCCGCGGCGACGATGTTCGGGTGGACGAAGTAGAGACCGTGATCGTCGTCCGCGTCGGCGTCGGCCAAGAGCAGGGGATCGTACTGGCCGAGGACGTGCGAGGCGAGAAACGAGAGCACGACCGCCATCGATCCCGTGTTGAGTACGCGCGTCGCGGCCGGGAACGCCACGCGCACCTCGGATTCGACCGGTCGCATCACCCGCCGGAACGACGTCACGTTCGCGTCGATCCAGTGGTGGCGGTTCTGGACCTCGATCGTCTCGGGCACGTCGAAGTCGAGACCGCCGACCGACCGCAGCCGCCGGCGGGCGTCGCGAACGTCCGAGGCGTAGCCCTCCCGTTCCGCCGCAGAGAGGTCCAGATCGCCCGGGCGCGTGGCGTTCTTCGCTGCCGTCCCGACGGCGTCCCAGTCGATGGTGCCGGCGTCGGCGCCGCCGCGCGACGCGGTCGCGACCGCGCGAGCGCTCCGGTAGAGGTCCATACCGGAGTGAGGGGCCGCCCCCGCAAAACCCTTGTTCTGTGTCCCCCGTGACGGCCGGGGGAGTGCACGGGACGGCCCTGCGGCTCACCCGGTCTGACCGACGGAAACCGAATCGAACCGTGCGCGAAACGCTAGATCTCGTCTTCGAACTCGTCGAGGGCGTAGACGGTGTCGCTGCCGCGGCGGTCGAGCGTCTCGTTGGCGAGCAGCCAGTAGACCACAGAGAGCGCGCGTCGGCCCTTGTTGTTCGTCGGGATGACGAGGTCGACGTTGCTCGTCTGGTTGTTCGAGTCGCACATCGCGATGACCGGGATGCCGACCGTGATGGCCTCCTTCACCGCCTGGGCGTCGCCGATCGGGTCGGTGACGACGACCACGTCCGGCTCGATGTAGCCGTCGTAGTCGGGGTTCGTCAGCGTGCCCGGGATGAAGCGCCCGGTGCGGGCGCGCGCGCCGACCGCGTCGGCGAACTTCGTCGCCGGGAAGCGGCCGTACTGGCGCGAGCTCGTGACCAGGATCTGCTCGGGGTCGTAGTTCGCGAGGAAGTCCGCGGCCGTCCGGATCCGCGAGTCGGTCTGGCTGACGTCCAGCACGTACAGCCCGTCGTCGCGGACGCGGTGGATGAACCGCTCCATATCCTTGGTCTTCTGCTGGGTCCCGATGTGGACCCCCGCCGAGAGGTAGTCCTCGACGGGGATGAGGAGGTCGGCCTCCTCGTCGGGCATCACGTCCTCGTCGAAGGTCGGCTCGTCGTCTGCTTCGGCCTCGGCAGCCTCGTCGGCCGCGCCGTCGTCGGCGTCGACCGGGTCTTCGGCAGCCTCGGCGACCGGTTCGGTCGGCTCGGCGTCGGCCTCGGTCGTCGCTTCGGCGTCGTCGGCCGGCGCTTCGGCCGCCTCGGACTCGTCGTCGACGACTTCGACCGCGTCGTTGTCGTTGTCTGTCATACTGCGTCGTCCGCGATGCGGATGAGTTCGTTGAGTTTGGCGGTTCGCTCGCCGCCCACCGTGCCGGTCTTGATGAAGCCGGCGTCGGTGGCCACAGCGAGGTGTGCGATCGTCGCGTCCTCGGTCTCGCCCGAGCGGTGGGAGACGACCGTCTCGTAGCCGTGCTCGGTCGCCAGTTCGATCGCGTCGAAGGCGTCCGACAGCGAGCCGATCTGGTTCGGCTTGACGAGGATCGCGTTGGCGGCGCCGGCGTCGATGCCCGTCTGCAGGCGCTCGACGTTCGTCACGAAGAGGTCGTCGCCGCAGACGAGCGTCTCGTCGCCGACGCGGTCTGTGAGCTCTGCGAACCCCTCGTAGTCGTCCTCGTCGAGGGGGTCTTCGACGTAGACGAGGTCGTACTCGTCGACCATCTCGGCGACGTACTCGACCTGTTCGGCGGTCGATTTGACCGCGTCGCCGTAGACGTACCCGCCCTCGTCGGCGTCGTAGAGTTCCGCGGCGGCCATATCCAGGCCGAACTTGATCTCGAAGCCGAGTTCCGCGGCCGTCTCGGCGACGGCCTCGTCGACGACCTCGAACGCCTCCGAATCGGAGATGGCGGGCGCCCACGCGCCCTCGTCGCCCTTGGCCGCGGGCACGCCGCGCTCGTCGAGGAGCTCGGAGATCCGGGCGTGGACGGCCGCGTTCGCGAAGACGGCCTCGGAGACGCTCGGCGCGCCGACCGGCGCGGCGAGGAACTCCTGGATGTGTGTCGCCTCCTTGGCGTGTTCGCCGCCGCCGACGACGTTGCCGAGCGGCGTCGGGAAGGACTCGCCACGGAACGTCCCGCCCAGATGCTGGTACAGCGGCGTGCCGAGCACGTCGGCGCCGGCCTTCGCGGCCGCCATCGAGATTGCGACGGCGCTGTTGGCGCCGATCTCCGAGAAGTCCTCGGTGCCGTCGGCGGCGCGCAGCGCCGCGTCGACCTCGCGCTGGTTGCCGGCGTGCGTCTCGCCGACCAGCCGCGGGACCGCGTGTTGCCGGGCCGCGGCGATGGCCTCGCTCGGCGGGAGTTCGATGGCCTCGTACTCGCCGGTGCTCGCCCCGCTCGGGGCCGCGGCGCGGCCGAAGCCGCCGGATTCTGTCAGGACGTCGGCCTCGACGGTGGGGTTGCCCCGTGAGTCGAGGACGCGTCGGAGCGAGACGTTCGTGATGCGCGTCATCTCACTCGCCCTCGCGGCGTACGGTGAACGGGAGCACCCCGGCGTCGTACTCCTCGGCGGCGACCAGGATGGGCTCCGACTGGTCGGTGTCGACGAGGACCGGCGCCCCGTAGGACACCTGCAGCGCTCGCGCGCCGAGGATGCGGGCCTTCTCATAGCGGTTGTACTGGGTGCGTCCGCTCATTGGTAGGGGGCGACGACGTCGACGAGGTCCTTGTGCGAGACGAGCATCCGCCGACAGCAGTGCCTCTCGACCCCGAGGTCGTCGAGCACCGCCGCCGGGTCCTCGTCGCCCTCGCGGGCGCGCTCTTTGAATTCGTCCCAGTGCTCGCCGACGACGTTACCGCACGTGAAACACCGGACGGGTATCATCATAGGTGGATCACCTCAGCGGTAGGACTTCTGATAGCGCGCGCGAGCACCCGGACCGCCCCACTTCTTGGGCTCGGACTGCCGCACGTCGTTGACGAGCAGCGTCCGGTCGAAGTCCATATAGGCGTCCCGGAGTTCGGCGTCGTTCAGGTGCTGCACCAGCCCGCGGGCGATGGCCGTCCGCGCGGCGTCGGCCTGCCCGGAGAATCCGCCGCCGGACACGCTGACGTCGATGTCGACCTGCGAGCGGAGGTCCTCGCCGGCGATGCGGAACGGCTCCAGCATCTTCAGGCGGGCCATCTCCGGCTCGACCAGCTCGACGGGCTGGGAGTTGATGCGGACGCGGCCCTCGCCGTCGCGCACGGTGGCGCGGGCGATGGCCGTCTTCTTCTTCCCAGAGGTGTTCGTTACCATGTGACTTTCGCACCCAGGTTCTCGGAAATCTCTCCGAGCGAGAGGAACTTGATGTTCGAGAGTCGATCCAGCGTGGTGCCGTCGATCGCCTCGCCCTCTTCGTCGAAGGGGTTGCCCACGTAGACGCGGACGTTCGAGAGCGCCTCCCGGCCCCGCTTTTGCTTGTGCGGCAGCATCCCGCGCACCGCGCGCTTGAAGATGCCGTCCGGACGCGTCGGGTAGTTCGGACCCCGATCGGAGCCGACCTCCGAGCGCTTGCGGTAGGTGCTCATCACGTCCTCCTCGGAACCGGTGATGACGGCGTCCTCGGCGTTGACCACGGCGACGCGCTCGCCGTCGAGCGCGCGCTGGGCGACTTCGCTGGCGACGCGACCCACGATGCAGTTCCGTGCGTCGACGACGACGTCGGCGTCGAATTCTGCGAGGCTCATCGGATCACCCGGACGTTGCTTCCCTCGGGGTTCTCCTCGATCGCGCGTTCGAGCGCGATGGTCTCTCCGACCTGTTCGATCTTCTTTCGAGCGGACGACGAGAAGTCGACCGCCGCGACTGTGACGTTCTTCTGCAGCGCACCGCTTCCCAGCACCTTGCCGGGGACCACGACGGTCTCGTCTTCTCGGGCGTAGCGTTCGATGCGCCCGAGGTTGACCTCCGCGTGCGTGCGCCGCGGCTTTTCCAGACGGTCTGCGACGTCCTGCCAGACGTTGGCGCCGGACTCGCGGGAGACCGCCTTCAGCTCGGCGATGAGACTGTTGAGTCTCGGATTCGTCTTACTCATTGTCTACCTCCTGTAGTGAAAAGGCGGAGTGCAGAGCGCGGGACTGCAGACGCACGGCTCGCCCGTGTGGTCGAACCGGAGAATGCAGGGAGCAGGATTTGAACCTGCGGACCCCTATGGGACAGCGCCCTGAACG
>JBDGUP010000053.1:0-6106 GCA_042215815.1 Haloquadratum sp.
GGCGTCGCGCCGGAGTGATGCGGGGCGGACCGACGAGATGCGGGGCGGACCGACGTGACAACTCGGATGAGCGAACCGAAAGAACTAATTTTCGGGTCCATATTCCCTGAGAGCACGGTGAACAGACAGTGAGCACGACAGGCGACACGCCGGGAGACGGGGACGCAGGCGACGGAGGCGGAGACGGGGACGCAGGCGGGGGCGACCCGGACGCCGTCGTCGTCGGCGCCGGCCCGGTCGGAATGAGTGCGGCCCTGGCGCTGGACGCGCGTGGGGTCTCCGTCGCGATCCTGGAGGCCGAATCGGCGGATCGAGAGCGACCGGGGACGAGAGCGGACTACATCCACGGCTCGACGCTCGAGATCCTGGAGGCGGTCCACCCCGGACTGGGCGAACGGATCGTCGACGACGGCCTGATGCTGCCGAAGCGCCGCACCTGCTGGCGCGGTCGGGAGGTGTACGCCCAGACGTTCCCCGTGCCGGACGACCCGGACGAACTCGACGGGCTCCCCCACTCGACGCGCATCCCCCAGCCCGTCATCGAAGACTACCAGCACGACGCGCTCGCCGACCGGGGGATTCCGATCCACTGGGACTCCCCGGTCGAGACGGTCGAGTCGAGCGAGTCGGGCGTCCGGCTCGAAACCAAAGACGGCGAGACGTGGGCGGTCCCCTACGTGGTCGGGGCCGACGGTGCCGGTTCGACGGTGCGGACGGAACTGGGCATCGGGATGTCCGGATCCCAATCGGAGAACACCTTCCTGATCGTCGACGTCGACGAGGCGCCCGAGAATCCCCGCGAGCCCGAGCTGACCTTCCACTACGGCCACCCGGACGTCGACGGCCGGAACGTCCTCACCGCGCCGTTCCAGGGCGGGTGGCGCGTCGATCTCACGCTCCGGACCGACGACGACGTCGAAGCGATGACGAGCGACGAGCGTGTCGCAGAACTGGTGGCGGCGACGCTCGGCGAGCGGTACGCAGACCAGGTCGCGTGGGTCACCACCTACCAGTTCAAGCACGTGACCGCCGACCGGATGGCCGACGAGCACCACCGCGTCCTCCTGGCCGGCGACTCGGCGCACCTGCTCGCCCCGTTCGGCGGCCGGGGGATGAACTCCGGCATCCACGACGCGGACCTGGCGGCGTGGGCGATCGCCGGGGCGCTCGACGCCGACACGCGCGACCTGGCCCGTCGCGACGTCAAGAACTACGCGCGGATCCGCGAGGCGGCCGCCGAGTGGAACACGAGCGCCGCGAAGCAGGCCTTCGATCACATCCACAGCGACCGGCTGTCGACGAAGGCCAAGAAGTGGGCGGCCGCCCAGCTCGGTCGCGTCTGGGAGCCGGCCGGCGAGTGGCTCGACAAGGCCCACTTCGGCCCCCACGGCAGCCCGCCGACCGCGACGATCGGGAAGTTCTGATCCCGAGTACCGCCTTCTGGGACGTTACTGGCGCATCACCGGCTCCATCTTCTCGCCGTCGGGCCAGCGCCCGTAGTGATCGAGGATCTCTTCTGGCGGCTGTTTGTCCTCCCAGTCGTCGACGAACGACTCGAAGGGTTCGGCCTCGTCGAGCCGCTGTTCTCGGAACTCCTCGCGGCGTTCCCGGGTCGCCTCCTCGTCGACGGTGAGCGTCTCCTCGTCGTACTCGATCTGGTAGATCTCCTTCGCCGAGCGGTGGGTCACGCGGTCGTCCTCGATGTCTTCCATCACGGCCTCCGGGTCGCGTTCGAGGACGTCGCCGTAACCGCAACCGCCGCCGGAGTGGCCCAAGAAGAGGTCGCCGTTCTCGTAGGGCTGAGACTCCCGGACGTGGCTCGTGATGTTGTAGTCGGCGTCGAGGGTCCGCTCCTGCAGGAGTTCGATCATATCCTCCGGCACCTCGTCGCCGTTTTTCATCCGCTCTTTGAGGTCCGAGTCGGTGACGGTGACCCCGGGGATGGTCCGCGGCGCGTATCCGCCGAACAGGCCCTGCCCGGTGACGAGCTTGGAGTTGTGACAGATCGAGAGCCACTCGACGACGGGGACGTGGTGCATCATGTACCCGATCTGCATCCCGATGCCGCCGCGGTGCTTGCCGTGACCGCAGGAGTCGGTCCCGTGGCGGAAGAAGTGGTGGGTGAAGGGGTACTCGTTCTCGACGAACTCCATGTTCGAGGCGTGGCCGAACGGACACCACGGGAAGATGGCCTCGTCCTCGCCGTCGCGGCGGGCCTGCCCGCCCATCCCGTCGGTGTTGAGCCCGTGGGACATCAGGTCGGCGACCGGTTCGCCGTGCTGGCTGATCGCGCCGAAGGCGTACCCGGGACCGGTGTTGGCCATCGGCGCGGAGACGTGTTCGTTCTCGGTCTCGTCGTCGTACATCGACCGCGAGAACATCGTGGTCGTCGAGTCCATTATCACCTGATTCACCATCACGGCCTGCACCGTCGAGGCCTCCGAGTCGGGATAGAGGATCGACCCCTTCGGGATGTTGAAGTCGATCAGGTCGTAGGTCCCGTTGCTCTTCGGGAGGTCATGGAAGGGGACGCTGAACAGGTAGTTCGCCGTGTGGGCGATCGAGGCGACCGGCTGTGAGTTGTACGCCCCGTCGTTCTCCGGCGAGGTCCCGGTGTAATCGATGAAGATCTCCGGGCCGTCCTTTTCCATCTCGGCTTTGAGCCGCCAGAGACCGTCCTCGTAGCCCACCGAGTCGGCGAAGTGGACCGTCCGGAAGGTGCCGTCGTTCCACTCGTCGACGCGCTGTTTCGCCCCCTCGCGGGACTCCTCGATGTTCCGGCGGAGCAGTCCCCGGAAGAAGTCCGCGCCCTTCTTGTCGATGATGAGGTCCTTGATCCGACGGCGGACCCGGTCGCAGGTGGTCACGCGGGCGCGCAGATCGATCTCGTGCATCCGGGGCGCGCGGGAGATGAAGTTCTTCTGCATCTCCACCATATCGCTCTTCAGCTGGTAGTTTTCGCCGATCTTGATCGGCGAGAGCTTCATCCCCTCGTCGTGGCGGGTGCGCGCGGAGATGGGCATCCCGCCCGGTTCGATCGCGCCCGTCTCGGTGGTGTGGGCCGCCGCCGACACCCACGCCATAATCTCGCCGTCGTCGAAGACGGGCATAAACGCGATCTGGTCGGGGTTGTGGATCCCCCCGTAGAGGGCGTCGTTCGCATAGAAGACGTCGCCGGGTTCGACGCCGACGGTCTCGTCGTCGGCGAAGTTGTTGATGACGTACTTCAGCGGCGGGATGCCCGTGACGACGTGGAGATACGCCCCCGCCGCGGAGTCGACGAGGTCGCCGTCGGGGGTGTAGATCGCGACGGCGAGGTCGCGGGCGGCGATGAACTGCGAGACCCCCGAGCGCACGAACACGTCCATCCCCTCGTCGAGGATGAGCCGCAGCCGCTCGGAGTAGATCTCGTAGTCGCCGTGCTGGAGTTCGTCCATACACGCCAGTTCTTCGTCGGTCGGTTCTTCGAGGTCGAGCCAGCTTATGAGCTGGTCGCGGTCGACAGTCATTGGGTGTCTCCGTGTTCGAGGATGCCGTTTCGGTATTCGTCCAGTCGGTACTCCCAGCCCTCCGGGACCGCCGTGGTGGTGTAGTCGGCGTCGACGACCGCGGGCCCGGCGATCTCCATTCCGGCCCGCAGGTCGTCGTACTCGAAGACCGGCGTCGACTCGTAGCCGCCGGCCCCCTCCCAGAAGATGTCGCGCTCGCCGGCGCGGGCGGGCGACGGATCCGGATCGTCCATCGACCAGGTCGGGAGTTCGACGTCGGGGCTTTCGACCCGGGCGTGGAGCGCGAAGTTCTCCACCGTGATGCCGTGTTCCGGCGTGACCGAGAACGGCGAGAAGCGCTCTTTGTACTGGTCGATGAAGTGATCGCAGACGGCCTCGACGTCGGACGCCGACTCGACGTGGAGCCGCGGCGACTCCACCCGGGCAACGTGGATCTGGCCGCCGAACCGCATCTCCAGTTCGAGGTCGAAGTCGATGTCGGCGGGGTCGTAGCCCTCGCTTTTGATGTCGCGGCGACCCTTCGCTTTCAGGTCTTCGACGACCCGGTTGAACGTCTCGTAGTCCGTGCTGTAGTCGGGCTCTTCGCCGGAGTCTCTGAGGTACATCGACTCGGACTGCTCGTAGATGTGGAGCGTGTCCATCGTCGCCGATCCCATCGCGCAGAACACCGGCGAGTACGGCGTCGTCACGATGGTGTCGATGTCGAGATACGAGGAGTACGACGCCGCGTGCAGCGGCCCGGCGCCGCCGAAGCTATAGAGGATGAACTCGCGGGGGTCGTGGCCGCGGAGCATCGTCTCCTTGCGCACGGTATTCCCCATATTCCCGTCGGTGATCCGCCGGATGTTCGAGGCCGCCTCGGCGAGGTCCATCCCGGCCGGGTCGGCGACGTGCGTCTCGATGGCCTCTTCGGCGCGGTCGACGGCGAGGCGCTGGTTGCCGGCGTAGAACTTCTCGGGGTCGATGAACCCGAGCACGACGTCGGCGTCGGTGACGGTCGGCTTGGTCCCGCCGCGGTTGTAACACGCGGGACCGGGGTCGGCGCCGGCGCTCTCGGGGCCGACCTCGATCCGCCCGCCGAGTTCCTCGTTGACCGAGGCGATCGAGCCGCCGCCGGCCCCGATCGACTTCGACTCGATCATCGTCCCCGAGACGCGCCAGCGGTCGATCACCGGCTCGAACTCGTAGGACTGGACGCCCCCGCGGGTGAGGATGCCGATGTCGAAGCTCGTCCCGCCCATATCGGTCACGACCGCCTTCTCGTAGTCGAGCAGGTCACAGAGGTACTCGCCGCCCTTCAGACCGGCGACGGGACCGCCGTTGAACGTCTCGACGGCGGTCGTCTTGTAGGACTCGGCCATCCCGCCGGTGTTGTGGAGCATCTGGACGTCGCCCTCGTAGCCGTGGGCCTCCAGGCGGTCTTTGATGTCCGCGATGTGTTCTTGCATCAGCTCCGAGAGGTACGCGTCGAGGAGCGTGGTGTTTGTCCGCTCGTACTCCTGTTTGGTCGGCATCACCTCCGAGGAGAGGAACACCGGGATCGAGCCGAGATACGAGGGGGGGTACTCCTCGCGGACGAGTTCGCGCAGGCGCTGCTCGTGGTCGGGGTAGGCGTAGGACCACAGGAGGTTGACGACGATCGCCCGCGCGCCCTTGTCGACGAGGTCGCGGATCTGTTCGCGGGCGTGTTCTTCGTCCAGGGGGCGGAGAACGTTGCCCTCGCTGTCGACCCGCTCGCGGATCCCGTTCGTCCGGGAGTCGGGCACGAGGTACTCGGGCTTCTTCGCGTCGGAGATGTTGCGCTGTTCGCTGTCGGTCAGCCCGTCGGCCCAGCGCGGCCCGCGACCGATCTGCGGGTAGTCCTGGACGCCCGCGGTGGTGAGAAGCCCGAGCTTGGGCCCCTTGCGCTCGATCAGCCGGTTCATCGCCGTGGTGGTCGAATACCGGATCGAGTCCACCGCGCCGATGAGTTCTTCGAGCGTCAGGCCGAGCTGGTCGGCGCACTTGTCGATGCCGTTGAAGAAGCACTCCGACATATCGTGCTCTGTCGTCGGCGTCTTCGCGGAGACCACCTCGCCGTCGTGGAGGGTGAAGCAGTCTGTGAACGTCCCGCCAGCGTCGATGTTGATACGTGTCGTCATACCGTGTCCTCCCGGAGGCTCTCCAGGTCGAGTTCGGTGTCGTGTGTGATCGGGTGTCCCGGCGGGAGGTACTCGTTTTCGATCATCGTCCCGCAGCCGGGACAGTAGAACTCGACGATCCGGACCCACTCGGGGTCGGGCGCGAAGGTGTACTCTTCGCCCTCGATGATCGGCGGGTGGACCTCCCTCGGGTCCCGCTCGTTCACGAGACAGCCCCGCTTGTAGTTCTCCTCGGCCGGTCCCAGCGTCTCACCGCAGTTGTGGCACTGCCACTCCTCGGTGTCGAGGTCGACCGCGAGGTACTCTGCGACTCGTTTTGTCGATCCAGTGCTGGCGTCGTGTGCTACCATTGTCGTTCCTGTCGATCGTTCGGTGTGTCGCGTTCGGTTCGGTCGGTTCGGTCGGTTCGGTCGGTTCGGTCGGTTCGGTTCCAGCTCGCATTGCTATGCATCGTAT
>JBDGUP010000053.1:6206-23835 GCA_042215815.1 Haloquadratum sp.
TCGGTTCGGTCGGTTCGGTCGGTTCGGTTCCAGCTCGCATTGCTATGCATCGTATCCCTCCCGGACCGCGTGCACGGCGGTCGGATGGACCGCCGCCGGAAGCTCGCGGCCGCTCGCGAGGAACGCCGACGCCGGCAGTTCCCGACACCGGGCCGCGATCTCGTCGGTGATCTCTTCGGGGTCCGCATCGAGGAGGTCGGCCGTGATGCCGCCGCCGACGCGGACGTCGGGATGGGCGTCGGCCGCCGCGGCCGGATCGTCGGTGTCGAGAAGCAGCGCCGCCGGCGCGGTCTCCTCGACGACGGCGTCGACCATCGCCTCGTCGTAGCCGTTCGGCGCGAGCGAAAGCGGCGTGTCGTAGAAGTCGGTGATGTTGCCCACCACCTCCAGGGTCTCCGCCGTCACGGCCGCGGCGTCGCCGCCCGTCAGCGTCTCGACGTCCTCGTACACGAGGATGGCGTCGACGCCGGCCTTCCCGAACGCCCGGCCGAGTTCGCCGAGCGCCGTCCGGACCGGTTTCGTCTGCGCGGTCCCGAGCCCGGCCGCGTCGCCGAACGTCGCCTCCAGCGTCGTGAGCGGCCCGGGGACGACGCCGACCACCGCGGGACCGTCGAGGCTCGCGACCAGCCGCTCGCTCACGTCGATCGCCGTCGGAAGTCGACCGCGATCGGGAGCGGTCGTCGGCTCGGCCACGTCCGCGGGCGCCGCGAGGGGCGCCGCCGTCTCGAACCGCTCGGCGTCGTCGCTCCAGGCGACGGTCGCGCCCAGCGCCTCGGCCACGAGCGTCGTGTCGATCCCCGTGAAGACCGCGTCGGGCTCGAACAGCCGCGAGGCGGACTGGAGCGCGTTCGCCTGCTGGGTGGCGTTCGAGAGGAAGATCTCCGGGGGGACCTGGTTGACCGCGGCGGCGAGGCGACTGACGACCGGGACGTAGGGCCGCGGCTCCTCGCGCCGACCGGTGAGATACTCGACGGCCGCGGGCGTTCCGACGCTCATTGCTCGATGATGCCGTGGTCGTACTCGTCGACCTCGAACGTCCACGCCTCGGGGATCACGTACGTGGTGTCTTCGGCTTCGATGATGGCGCGCCCCTCGACGACGTTGCCCGGTTCGAGCGACTCGCGCTGATAGACGTCGGTCCGGACCCAGCCGTCTTCGGGCCAGTAGGCCTCGCGGTCGCCCTTGCGCGCCTGGCTCGGGTTGCCGCCCTGGAGTTCGTGCTCTGTGAAGTCCTCGGTGGCGACCGGGCCGACGGCCGTGAGGACGATCGTATCGAGGTGGATTCGCTCTTCGGGGTCCGAGGCGGCGGCGTCGAGGGCGTCTGTCAGGTCTGCGGCGTCGTCGAGGTGCGTCGGGATCGAGACCTCCTCGACGCCGTCGGTCGACCGCACGAGCATCGTGAGCGCGACCGTGATCTCGTCGGCCTCGAAGCCCTCGCCGCGCATATCCTGGACGGCCTCGGCTTCGAGGTCGGCGACGAGGTTGTTGTACTCGCGCACGTCGACGTTCGGATCGTCCACGGACGCCTCGTCGCCGAACGCGGCCGTGTATCGGTGTTCGACGTCGAGCGTGGCGCCGCCGAAGGCGCTGAACTCCGCGGCCGAGGGGGCCGTGATGACCCGCTCGATCCCGGCCTTCTCTGCGAAGTTACAGCAGTGCATCGGCCCGGCGCCGCCGTAGGCGACGAGGGTGGCGTCTTCGGGGTCGGCGTCGAGCTGGTCGGTGATCGAGTCCGCGATGTTCTCGTCGACGCGCTCGCGGATTCGCAGGGCCGCCTCCGCGACCGAGAGGTCGAGCGGGTCGGCGACCGCCCGTTCGATGGCGTCGTCGGCGCGGTCGGCGTTCAGTTGCTGGTCGCCGCCGAGGAAGTAGTCGGGATCGATGTAGCCGAGCGCCACGTCGGCGTCGGTGGTCGTCGGCTCGAAGCCGCCGAGGTCGTAGCAGGCGGGCCCCGGTTCCGCGCCGGCGCTCTCGGGACCGACCGAGAGGTCGCCGTCCGCGACGGAGGCGATGCTGCCGCCGCCCGCACCGGCGGTGTGGACGTCCACCATCGGGACGTGAACGGGCATCCCGGCGACCGACGGGTCCAGATTCCGCTCGACTTCGCCGTCTGTGATCCGCCCGATGTCGATGCTCGTCCCGCCCATATCGGTGCTCAGCGCGGCGTCGAGGTCGTAGAGGTCGCTGAACGCCTTCGTCCCGAGCACGCCCGCGACCGGCCCCGAGTTGTAGGTGTGGAGCGCGACCGTCTTGGAGACGCCGGCGACCCCGCCGGCGGACTGTCCGATGAGGAGCGGGTTGCCGTAGCCGCTGTCGCGGACGTCGTCTTCGGCCTTGTACAGCGACCGCGCCATCGGGCGGTGGATGTAGGCGTTGATGAGGGCGGTGTAGGACCGGGCGAGGTACCCCGGGCGGCTGCTCACCTCGTTGGCGGTCAGCACCCGGTTCGGGCCGAGGTAGTGCGGCGGGTACTCGGTCTCGATGATCTGTCTGGCGCGCTCTTCGTTTTCCTCGTTGCGAAAGGAGTTCGAGAGGCTGATGACGAGCAGCTTCGCCCCGCGGTTCATCAGCGTCTTCGCCGCCGCGAGGACGTCCCCCCGCTCGACCGGTTCGACGACCTCGCCGGTGCTGTCGACGCGCTCGTCGACGCTCTCGACGAGGGCCTCGTCGGTGAGAGCGGTCAGCCCGCCGTCGTCGGTCCCCGCCTCGTACAGGTCGTCTCGGCGACCGGCGGTCACGATCATCCCGACCTGGGGGCCCGAGCGCTCGATGATGGTGTTCGTCCCGATCGTCGTCGAAAACCGGATGACGTCGGTGTCGACCAGGAAGTCCTCCGTCGACTGATCCAGGCTCTCGGCGGCCTCGTCGATGCAGTTTCTGAAACAGACGGTCAGGTCGTGGTCCGTCGTCGGTACCTTGACCGTCGTCGAACCGCCGGGATAAGACACGTACCCGTCGGTGAATGTCCCGCCAGTGTCGATACTGACGTAGTAATTGCTTTGGCTTGACATACCACGTACCCATCCATAGACAAAGTACGTGATAAATGTTGTGGCGACGTCGCCAGGCTGGTGACAGGGCGATAGCAGAGAGCGACGCTCCGGAGGGTGGTTTGTCAGTATCGAAAATTTAGCTCTCCAGGGGTTCTGTCGAATTACTGGACGGCCTCGCAGGAGAGTACATTATTTTTCGATATGGTGTCGCAGCGGTATAAGCGGCCTCACCGAGTCGGAAGGGCCGGGACGGGAGGCGGGTTCCCCGTCGGCCGATCTGTCGGTCTCGGGCGGCCGGTCAGTTTTTGTGGATATCAAATCACGGCCCCGTATTCGATTCGAGAGCGATCTCCGCGTTGTGCGCCGATCGGGTGACCAGTTCGGGGAGTTCCTCTCGGAAGTACGACCCGCGCCAGTTGCTCGCGGGACCGGAGACGCTCAGCGCTCCGATGAGGCCGTTCTTGCTGTCGACGACCGGCGCTCCGACGGCGCGGATGCCGCGCATCTGCTCTTGATCGTTCAGCGCGTACCCCCGCTCGCGGATCTCCGCCAGTTCGTCGAGGAGTTCGTCCGGGTCCGAGACCGTCTGGGGTGTGAACTCCGGCAGCCCGCGGGTCTCGATGATCTCGTGGACGCGCTCGGCCGGCAGTCGCGACAGGATCGCCTTGCCGCCCGCCGTACAGTGGATGTGTCGCTGCGGCTGGTCCCGCTTGGCGGCGTGGTAGTCCTTGCCGATCGCCTTCTCGCCGAAGACCTCATACAGCACGAGGAGCTGGCCCTGGTACTCGATGAGCAGGTGGGCGACCCCGTTACTCGCGTGTGCGAGGCGGTCGACCTCGTCGCGCGCGACCCGATACAGGGGGTTCTGACTGCGGACGCGCTCGCCCAGGGGCAGCAACTCCAGGCCGAGCCCGTACTCGCCGTCGCGCTGCTCGACGAAGCCCGCCTCGCGGAGCGTCGCCAGGTACGTGTGGATCGTCCCCGGCGTCAGATCGAACGCCTCGGCGAGTTCGGTGACCGTGGCCGTACCCTCCTCGCGGAGGTGGACCAACAACCGACACGCTCGCCGGACCGAGTTGATCTGGCGCGGTTCGGTGTCCGTTCCCATACGAGAACAGTTCGCCCGATCCCACTTAGTGTTTTGTTCATCTCAAAGACGTTCGAACGGGTCGGTCCCATCGTCTGCCTCGTCGCCATTCGGTCCGCAGAAGCTACCGCTCCGTCCGCTGCCGCCGCCCTCGTAACACTCGTACGGATGTTATACTGTCTCTTCACCGCGAGGCGTGTCCTCGTCGGTCGGCAACCACGTATAGAGAGTATCGTCGCTGTTCGTCGATTCCCGCCGTCCCGTCCGGCGAGAAGTTCAGACGCCCCGAACGGCACAGATACATCAGCGAACATTCATTCTATCATAAATATAGACAACCTATTACGTCTGACTCTCTCCGCTATTTTTCCGAATAGATGTGTATATTGAACTATATTCTATATTTATTTGGTTATAATTATTTACTAACATATTTATTTATATTTTACAATTATATAGTACAATATAACTTGCTTCCGGCCCACTCCCACAGAATACATATTTTAAAAATATATAACTGATATATTATGTATTCGGGCTCGTCCGGAGTCGGGGACCGCCAGTCTCGGGTTGACGCGGAGGAACAATTATGTATGAATAGTCCAACTTCCCACTATGGAGCAGAACGTAGGCCAACCCGACAGCATCGCGCGGATCGCAATCGGCGCAATCGCCGGCCTGGTGTCGCTGGGCATCCTGGCGGGGATGATCGACCTCTCAGGCGTCATCTCCCTGATCCTCGGCATCATCGCGATCATCTTGCTGGCCACGGGGCTGTACGGTACCTGTCCGATCTATTCGGCCCTCGGGATGAGCACCAGAGGCGCTCGCTGATACTGACTGTCGGACACACGTATCACGGTGTGTGAGGCGAGATGGGAACAGACGACTACGCGCTCGTCCGCAAGGAGACGCTCGCGAACCTCTCGACGGAGATGTGACGCCGGCGGAAAACCAAAGTTCGTATATCGGCGGGACCGCGTAGGGAGACCCAAGATGATCGACGTCAGCGTCATCGGCTGCGGGCATATGGGGAGCGCCCTGATACGGGGCCTCTCCGAGGCCGGGAACTACCGCATCACGGGCTACGACCGGACGCCGGATTCCTTCGCGGGGATCGAAGACCGCTGCGACGAGACGACGACCGACGTCGCGGACGCCTGCGACGCGGACGTCGTGATCCTCGCGGTGAAACCCGACGACGTGCCGGACGTACTCTCCGAGCTCGATCTCGACGCCGACCAGACGCTCGTCTCGGTCGCCGCCGGCGTTCCGACCGCTGCCATCGCGCCCGAGACCGACGCCACCGTCGTGCGGGTGATGCCCAACCTCGCGGCGGAGACCCGGAATATGGCGGCGGCCGTGGCCTGGGACGCCCCCGACGCGGACGTCCGCGCGATCCTCTCGGATCTGGGCGAGTACGTCGTGATCGACGAGGACCTGATGGACGTCGCGACCGCGCTGAACGGCAGCGGTCCCGCCTTCGTGTTCTATCTCCTGGGAGCGATGCAAAAGCGCGCCGTCGAGGCGGGTCTCGACGCCGACGACGCCGAAGTGCTCGCCGCCCAGACGTTCAAGGGTGCGGCCGAGACCGTCCTCCGTTCCGACCGGGACGTCGACGAACTGATCGACGCCGTCTGTTCGCCGGGCGGGACCACGATCGAGGGGATGGAGGTGCTGTGGGACAGCGACGTCGAGACGGTCGTCGGCGACGCGCTGAGCGCCGCACACCGACGCTCTGCGGAGCTGGCGGCGGACGCCGAGACCGCCGCCGAGACCGACGGAGGTGCGGTCGAGGCAGACGCGGCCGCCGACGGCGACGGAGAGGGGGACGCCCACAGATGAGCGAGACCGTCGCCGCCGACGAGGTCGAGCGTGCGCGCACCCTCGCCGCGGAGGCCGACTGGGTCGTCGTCAAGGCCGGGACCAACTCCCTCACCGACGACGAGTCGAACCTCGACGACGCGAAGCTCGACAAGCTCGTCGACGACGTCGCCGACCTGATCGAGCGCGACAAGGACGTCATCCTGGTCTCTTCGGGGGCGATCGGCGCCGGCAAGGGCCGCATCGGCTTCGCCAGCGACGACACCGTCGAGGAGTCCCAGGCGCTCTCGACGATCGGCCAGAGCCACCTGATGCGGCGGTACACCGAGAGCTTCGAGCGCTACGGGCTGACCGTCGCCCAGATCCTCCTGACGGATCACGACCTCGAGAGCCCCGAGCGGTTCACCAACTTCAAGAACACCATCGAGACCCTGCTGGAGTGGGGCGTCGTCCCCGTCATCAACGAGAACGACGCCGTCGCCACCGAGGAGATCCGGATCGGCGACAACGATATGCTCTCGTCGTCGATCGCGATCGGGGTCGACGCCGACCTGCTCGTGACGCTGACCGACGTCGGCGGCGTCTACACCGGCAACCCAAAAGAGGATCCCGACGCCGAACTGATCGAGGCGGTCGGCCGCAACTACGACGAGGTCGAACGGTTCGTCGAGTCCAGCGCCAGCGACACCTTCGGCGGGATCCGGACCAAAGTACAGGGCGCACGCGACGTGAGCGAACACGGTCTCCCGGCGATCATCGCTCGTTCGACCGAGCCGGACGTCCTCGAGAAGGTCGCCACCGCACAGCCGGTCGGGACCATCTTCGTCCCGATCAACGCACACCAGTAGCGCTTTCACCGCCCTCTCCCCTATTCCCAGAAACGACGACCGATGACCGACACAGACACCGAGACCAAGATCACAGAGGCACAGTCCGCCGCGCTCGACCTGGCGAACCTGCCCGAGACGGCCCGAAACGACGCGCTCTATGCGATCGCGGACGCCATCGAAGATCGGAGCGACGAGATCCTCGATGCGAACGCGACAGACGTCGCGGAGGCCGAAGAACTCCTCGCAGCCGGCGAGTACACCCAGGCGTTCGTCGACCGGCTGGAACTCTCCGCATCGAAGCTCGAGAGCATCGCCGAGATGGTCCGCTCTGTGGCCGGCCAGGAGGATCCCCTCGGCCGGACCCTGGAGTCCCGACGCCTCGACGAGGACCTCGAACTCTACAAGGTCGCGGTGCCCATCGGCGTCATCGGCACGGTCTTCGAGTCCCGTCCCGACGCGCTGGTACAGATCGCCGCCCTGAGCCTCAAGTCGGGCAACGCCGTGATCCTCAAGGGCGGCAGCGAGGCGGCCAACTCGAACCGGATCCTCTATGAGACGATCGTCGAGGCCGCACAGGAAGTCCCCGCGGGCTGGGCACAGCTCATCGAGGCCCGCGAGGACGTCGAGACGCTCTTGGCCCGCGACGACGCCGTCGACCTGCTGATGCCCCGCGGCAGTTCCGAGTTCGTGAGCTACGTCCAGGACAACACGAGCATCCCCGTGCTCGGGCACACGGAGGGCGTCTGTCACGTCTTCGTCGACGCCGAGGCCGACCTCTCGATGGCCGAAGACGTCGCCTTCGACGCGAAGGTGCAGTACCCCGCGGTCTGTAACGCGGTCGAGACGCTGCTGGTCGATGAGGCCGTCGCGGGGGAGTTCCTGCCCGAGATGGCCGCGCGCTACCGCGAGGCAGGCGTCGAACTCCGCGGCGACGAACGCGCCCGAGAGATCGTCGATATGACCCCCGCGAGCGACGAGGACTGGTCGACCGAGTACGGCGACCTGATCCTCTCGGTGAAGGTAGTCGACTCTCTGGAGGCCGCCATCGACCACGTCAACACCTACGGCTCGAAGCACACCGAGTCGATCGTCACAGAGGACGCCGACCGCGCCGGGCAGTTTATGCAGCGGATCGACGCCGCCAGCGTGTTCCACAACGCCTCGACGCGCTTCGCCGACGGCTACCGGTTCGGACTCGGCGCCGAGGTCGGCATCAGTACGGGCAAGATCCACGCCCGCGGTCCCGTCGGCCTGCAAGGACTGACGACCTACAAGTACCACCTCGAGGGCGACGGCCAACTCGTCGCGACCTACGCCGGCGAGGACGCCAAGCCGTTCCGCCACGAGGACTTCGAGGGCGAGTGGGCGCCCGGCCGGCTGTCGAGCCGCGACCACTGATACTGTCTATCGTCGGTCAGTACCGCTGGTTCGCCACCACCGTTCGCGGCGATCACCGAGAAGAGAGGACAACAGTCAGTTAATCGTCAGTCGAAGCGTCGGTGTCGACGCTCCCGGTTTCGGCCTCGCCGATGGCGGAGAGGAGGGAGTCCTCTTCGCCGCGGATGTCGGCGCCCTCCTGGGTGATGATGCTGCCGTGTTCGCGGGCGAGAGTCCGGTAGAGACCCCAACAGCCGATCAGCCCGACGATCGCGACCGGGCCGCCGGTGATGATAGCCGCCTGCTGGAGGGCGTTCGTGCCGCCGATGTAGACGAGCAGACCGGCGATGATGCCCTGGATAACGCCCCAGAAGAGGCGGTTGGATCCCGAGGGGTCCTGCTTGCCGCCGGTAGTGAGCATCGCGACGCTCAGCGTCGAGGAGTCGGCCGAGGTCACGAAGAACGTGACGACCAGGATGAAAAACAGAGACATCCAGAGCGCGCCCAGCGGCAGCGCGCCGAACAGCGGGTAACCGGAGACGGCGACGCCGTACTGAGAGATCGCACCCAGGATGTCGACCCGACCGAGGACCTGGAGCTTCATCGAGGTGGCACCGAGCACCATAAACCACGGGATCGTAGAGAGCGTCGTCGCGACGACGCCGACGAACGTCATCTCTCGGATGGTGCGTCCCTTCGAGATACGCGCCAGGAAGAGCCCGGAGAACGGTGCCCAGGAGAACCACCAGGCCCAGTAGAAGACCGTCCAGCCACCGACGAATCCGCCGACGGTGAAGCCCTTTCCGGCGATGCCGGAGAGGGTCGCCTCGGATCCGGTTCCGGTGAGGAGGCTGAGGTGGAGGAACTGATTGAGGTACGTCCCGAGCGCTTGCGTCCCGATGTTCAACACGAAGAACGGGAAGCCGAGCAGGAACGTCGCGACGCCGAGTACGAGGAACAGTCCGACGTTCACCTGCGAGATGCGCTTGATGCCCTTGTCGATCCCGGAGACGACCGAGATCGTGAAGAGGATCGTCACACCCGCGATGATGACGAACGTCCACAGCGGCGAGATGCTGACGTCCCCGACGTACTCGACGCCCTTGACGAGTTCCTGGCCGACCAGACCGAGCGAGGTCGCGACGCCGCCGAGAGTGGCGAACACGGCGATGGCGTCGACGAGTTTCGCCCAGTTGCTCGTCTTGATGTTGTCGATGCCGATGAAGGGAGCGAGGAGCGTCGAGAACCGGAACGGTGCCCCCTTGTTGTACGCGTAGTAGCCGACCGGCACGGCCACGACGAGGTAGGCACACCACGCGGAGATGCCCCAGTGGAAGAACGAGTACACCAGGGCGTCGACCATCAGCGCCTGCGTCGAGGGGTTACTGGCGCCGGCCGACAGGGGCGTCCCGTAGCCGAGGTGGTAGATCGACTCCGCCGGGCCCCAGAAGTCGATACCGGCGGCGATGCCCGCAGAGAAGAACATCGCGAAGTACGTGAAGAAGCTATGTGTCGGTTCGGCCTCTTCGCCCCCGATCTTGATCTTTCCCCAGGGACCGAACATCAGGAAGGCCGCGAACCCGACGAAGATCAGCATCGCGAGCAGGTAGTACCAGGCGAGGTTCGACCACAGCCAGTTGTTGGTGGCCGTCATCGCCCAGGCGACGAGGTTCTTTTCTGCGCCCGCCTTCTGCGGAGCGATCACGTACGCGACGATGAACAACACCGAAACGATCGCCCCGGCCCAGAAGACGGGCGGATCGATCTCTTCTCTGAACTCCTGTATCGAGGTTCTGTCGTCCGTGCTCATAGTCTGCGGGAGTGGTCTCCCTTCCATTTGTGGCCCGATTAATCGTTATAAACCTACCGGTCGTCGGCCTGGAGACCGCACGGCCGATTACGAAGAGCGGCTCGATTCGACGGACAGTCCGGTATGACGCCTCTGTCTCGTCTTCCAGAGGCGTTCCACAAAATATAAAATACTTTATCTTTTATGCGACCTCTCGCCGAGTATCCCGTCCCGGCGGTCGCGCGGTCACCGGACGGGGATCGTCACGGCGACCGTGGTCCCGTCGTCGCTCGACCGGATGTCGACGTCGCCGCCGACGTAGCTCACGAGCCAGTATGCGAACCACAGTCCCAGCCCGGAGCCGTGTTCGAGCGGCTCTTCGGTTCCGACCTCGATGACCCGCCGCTCTTGGTCTGGGATCCCCGAGCCGTTGTCGTCGACGGTGATCGTCCCCGTCGTCCCGTCGATCGAGGCGGAGATATCGACGCGCGGCGGCGAGGCGTCCGAGTGCTTGATGCCGTTCTCGACGAACTCGCGGATCGCCGGCGTCACGCGCGAGTCGATCGCCACCGACCGCGTCGGGAGTCCGTCCACGACGACCGCACCGTCCGGATACTGCGACTCCACGCGCTCGCGGATCCGGTCCAGCGCGGATTCCAGGCCGATCTCCGACTCGCCTCGATCGAGCGTGTCCGCGAAGATCTGTCTGGCGTGATGGGCCTTCTCGCTGATGTCGAGGAGGGAGTCGATGTTCTCCTGGATCGCGCGCAGGCACTCGGCCGACTCCTCGTCGTCGATCCGTCGCTCCAGGACGTCTGCGTAGCCCTGGATCGCCGTCCCCTTGTTGCGGAGGTTGTGTCGGAGCACCCGATCGAAGACGACGAGTTGCTGTTCGCGCAGCCGGTGGTCTGTGATGTCGTCTTGGATCGAGACGAACCCCTGGATCTCGCCGTCGACGTCTTGGATCGGCGCGATCGTCTGATTGAGGACGACCCGCTCGCCGGTCTTCCGCTCGTTTATCGTCTCGCTGGTCCAGACCTCGCCGTCGAGGATCGTTCCCCAGAGGTCCTGGTAGAACTCCTCGTCGTGGGTCCCGGATTTGAGGATCCGCGGGTTCGCGCCGATCGCCTCCTCGGCGGTGTAGCCCGTCATCTCCTCGAACGCCGGATTGACGTACTCGATTGTGCCTCGGGTGTCGGTGAGGAGGATCGCGTGGCCGGCGTGTTCGACCGCGTTCTTGAACTGTCGGAGCCCGCGTTCGCGCTCCTTGCGCACGGTGATGTCCTGAAACAGGATCAGGACGGCCGGCTCGCCGTCGTAGGTGATCTGGGACGCGCGGATGCCGACGTCCTTTCGCTCGCCGGCGGGCGTCTCGATCACGATCTCGTATTGGGACGGCGGGGATTCGCCGTCGAGCCGCTGTTGGTGGCGCTTGCGGACGAGTTCTCGGTAATCGGGCGCGACGATCGCTTCGATCGGCGTCCCCTCCAGGGCCTCGCGGTCGCGTTCGGCGATCGTCGCCATCCGCTCGTTGACGAACACGAGTGCGCCGTCCTGGGCGACGGCGATCCCGCTCTCGCTCTGTTCGACGAGCGTCCGGTACTTCCGCCGCTCCTCTCTGAGCCGTTCGTTCTGCTCTCTGAGGTCCGTCGCGAGTTCCTGCGTCTGGGTCCGGCGAGCCAGGAGGTTCGAGACTGTCCGAAAGAGCGATTGCCTGCCGACGGGCGCCGTCACGATCTCGTTCACCACGAGCGGGCGCTCGCTCGCGTCGATGTCGGGGAGCGTGACCGAGATGGGCGAGTTCTCCCGACGGATCAGCACCACCGGACAGAAAACGGGCTCCATCTCGCGTTTGTGGGCCTCAAGCGCGTCGCGATACTCTGGGAGCGACGGCTCGTCGACGAGATAGAGGTCCGCGTCGCCGACCCCTTCGGCGGTGATCGGCGTGTGGCGCTCGGAGACGAGCGACGACAGCGCCCGCCGGTTCCCCTCACCGGCGACCAGGAGTTGTATCTCGGCCATCGTTCCCTCTTCAGTGCGAGTGGGTGGGGTGGTCGTCCGTGCGCTCGGGGATGCCCTCGAGCACGCCGTGAACTCCCGACACCGGCTCACCCATCTGAAGCCCGTCGGCTGTGATCGTATAGCGCCGCGGGACCGTCTCGAATCCCCCCACGCGCTTTTTCAGCACGCCGGCGATGCGCTGGAGTTCCCCTTCGAGTTCGATGTAGTTCTCGAAGACGATGTTGTCGGCGAGGTAGCTGAGGTGTTCGCTCGTCGCCTCCGGAAGGCCCGTTACGGTGGCGCGCTGGTCGATCAAGATTACGGAGACGTTCATACTCGTGAGGTGCTTCGTCAGCGCCTGGAGCCGCCGACGCAGGTCGGTCCCCTCTGCCCCCTTGATCGCGGTCTTGTATCCCTCGATCCCGTCGATCAGGACGAACTCGGCCCCGCCGTCCTGGACCGCCGTCCCGACCCGATCGGCGAACTCCTCGGGCGACTGGGCGAGCGAGCCGACCTCGTCGACGACGAGTGATCCCTCCTCGCGCAGCCGCGTGATCGGGTGGCCGAACGTCTCGGAGCGGTAGGCGAAGGTCTCGACCGACTCCTCGAAGAGATACGCGAGCGCCGTCTCCCCGTTCGCCGCAGCGGTCGAGAGGAACTCCGTCGCCGTCGTCGTCTTGCCGACGCCCGACGGCCCGCTGATGATGGTCACGGTCCCGCGTTCGAGCCCGCCACCGAGGAGGGAATCGAGTTCGGGGACGCCGGACGCGAACCGCGTCGGCTCGAACGTCCGAGCGTGCGATTCCGGCCGTAGCGCCGGGTAGACCCGTAGCCCGTCGCCTCTGATCTCCAGGCCGTGTCTGCCGTCGCGTTGGCCGACGCCGCGGTGCTTCGGGACGTGGATCCGCCGGCCCTCCGTTTCGTCCTCGTATTCGAGGACGACGACGCCGTCGCTGAGCGACCTGAGCTGTGTGTTCATCTGTGCGTCCGGCGTCTTCGTCGCCAGGACGGTCGTTCCTCTGTCCTTGAGGAACCGCGCGAACGAGATGATGCGCTTGCGGTACTGGTATTCGGTCGGTTCGAGGTACTGAAACTGCGTGATCGGGTCGATCAAGACCCGGTCGGGGTCGAGGTCTTCGATCGCGCCGCGGATCTCGGACACCAGATTCCCGTCTTCGACGTCCTGGGGTTCGACGACGTCGTACGACTGCGCCGGAGTGAAGAAATCCGACTCCGGACCGACGTCGAGGAACGCCGCTCCCGCGATGTCGATGCCGAGTTCGGCGGCGTTCGCGCGGAGGTCTGCGGCCGACTCCTCGCCGTGGATGAAGAGGGCGGTCTCGCCGGCCGCGAGACCCTCGCTGAGGAACTCCGCACCGAGCAGCGTCTTGCCCGTGCCCGGTACTCCCAGAACCAGATACAGGCGACCGCTGACGAACCCGCCCTCCAGAAGCGAGTCCAGCCCCGAGATTCCGCTGGAGATCTGAGTAAACGATCGGTCAGGGGAGGTCACAAGCCGAGTCTCGGCACCGGTCCGATAAAAGCTTACTGCGCCGATTATTGTGCCTGATATCACAGGGAGTATCGTACCTGTCCATATACTGTCGGACGAACCCGTTGGGACGCTCATAATGACGGTTGTAGTCTCTTACCGGTGCTCGCCGACACGGGGCGGCGAGCACCGGTAAAAAGTCACAACCGTCATTCTCACACCTCTCCCGGGGGGATACCCAGGCGTATCAGGACGTTCGTCCGACAGTATGATCCCGATCAGTCGTCGGCGACGGCGACGTCCCGGCCGCGCTCGCTGGCCGGCGTGTCGACTTCGTCCAGACACGCCAGCCACTCGAGCCAGTACTCGCCGCAGTGGTTCAGGAAGGCGCCGTTGTTCCACGCCGAGAAGTCGCCCTCCGCGAGGGCGCGCGCCATCGCCTCGGCGACGCCCCGCCAGGAGTCCGCGCCGTCGCCGACCGCGTCGACGACCTCCCAGACGTGCTCGTTGAGTTCGAGGCCGGGCACCTCGTTGTTCAGATCGTCGAACGTCGGCCGCGGGGCCTTGTTGTGCTCACACAGCGGATAGCCGTTGACGACGTCTTTCCCCAGGACGTCCGCGGCGCGCTTGAGGAACACGCCCGACCAGATGTCGTCGAAGCGCCCCACGTCCCACTCGTTTTCGTCCATCGGGAGCTGGTAGAACGCGGGGACCACCTCCCGCTCGAACGCGAGGTTCATCGAACAGACGGTGAGGTACTGCCCCGGTTCGGCGACGAAGTCGCCCGCGAAGTCCTCGCTGTCGGTCCGCGTCTGGGCCTGTCCCTGGAGGTCGCCGTCCATCAGGATGCGCACCGCGTCCAGGTCCGGAACGTTCGTCCACAGCCCCTGGGAGGCGACCACGTCCCTCAGTTCGCGCCGGCCCGTCTCGACCGTCTCGTCCATCGCGGAGTAGGGGTATCCGCGGGGGTAGAGACCGTGTTCGTCGGCGTTCTGGTAGAGGACGTTCACCCACCGTTCGTCCGAGCGGACGGACTCGACCTCGTCGGTGCGGTCGAGGTTCGCCAGGTGGCGACCGAAGAAGTCCCACTCGTCGTGCGGCAGCGTGTCGTCGTCGATGAACACGCCGCGCTCGAACCGCGGGTGCGCCCACAGATACAGCAGGCCGAAACTGGTCTGGGCGTGCGAGGCCGCGGGGATCAGGTGGGAGAACTCCGAGAGACCCCGTTTTTCGAACCAGGCCTCGCGGCGCGAGCCGTCGTAGACCGCGCCGTCGACGCCCTCCTCGTCGAGCATTCGCTCCATCGCCTCGACGTCGCAGAAGTCCTCTGTCACCAAGAGCACGAACAGCCGATCGAGGTCGAAGCCGTGCTCGCGGGCGTTGTCGAAGTACGCCCGCAGACACTCGTACTCGCGGATCGTCGGCACTACGACACAGACGTCCTGTGTCGACCCGTCTTGCTTCATCGTCCCCTATTCTTTAGGCCGCCCTAAAAGCTCTGTCGCTCTGGGTCGCCGACCGTCTTCCCGAGCCTCGGCCCCTCCGCGTTCGTGCTCGCGAGGAACCTCGTACACCCGCCAGCCTGCGCGACGACGCTCATCGTCGGACTCGGACTCCTCGACCCCATCAGTCCGTGAGCGCCTCCAGCAGGTGGACGGCCTCGGCCTTCGCGAGCGGGTCGTTGGCGTTGCCGCAGTGCGGCGACTGCACGCAGGCGGGACAGCCGTCCGCGCAGTCGCAGTCGGCGATCATCCGGCGGGTGCGCGCCAGAAGCGTCTCGATCTCGTCGTAGCCGTTCGCCGTCAGCCCCACGCCGCCCGGGTAGCCGTCGTAGACGAATATCGTCGACCGGTCCGTGTGGGGGTGATGCGGCGTCGACAGCCCGCCGACGTCGCGGCGGTCACAGAGGAACGAGAGCGGGAACAGCGAGATCATCCCGTGTTCGGCGGCGTGGATGCCGCCGTTGAAGCCGTACTCGCCGCCGGTCTCGCGCATCTCGATCTCCACGTCCCGCGGGACCGTAAAGTACAGCGCCTTCGTCCGCAGCGTCGTCTCCGGGAGGTCGAGCGGCTGCGTGCCGATGGTCTCGCCGCGCCGCGGGTCTCGGCGCTCGAAGCCCGTGATCTGCTTGCGCATCGTCACCTCGGCGAAGCGGACGGCCGTGTCGGGACGGCCCGCGAGCGGCTTCGCGCGGCGATCCTCCTCGACCGTGATCGCCTTGTCGTGGAGGACGCGGGTGTAGTAGTCCGCCCAGGTGCGCTGGAGGGTGGCGACGTCGCGGTCGAGATCCAGTTCTGCGACCTCGTAGGTCGTCCCCTGGTGGTGGTAGACGGCGCCTTCGTGGGCGTCGCGGAGCGCGTCGGAGAACGACAGCGACGCGATCACCTCGCCGGACCGAGCGTCGCGGAGGTCGACCTCCCGGCGCTCGATCGTCCGCAGGCTCATCGCGTGTTGCGGACTGCCGTCGCCGCCGTGGAGCCAGCGGATCCCCCGGTCGGTCTCGCGTCTCTCCAGCCGTCCCGACTCGGTCAGGTCGGCGACGACCTCGGCGAACCGCTCGCCGAAGTAGACGTCGTCTCCGACTCGGAGCCAGTTCTCCGCGGCCGCACAGGCGACGTGATCCGGGAGGAGTTCCGGGTTCTCGGGATCGCAGACGGCCCGCTCTGGCTCGCCGTTCCAGAGATCTTCAGGATGGGAGAGGAGGTACTGGTCCAGTTGGTCCTCGCCGCCGACCAGGATCACGAGCGCGTCGTCGTCGCCGCGACCCGCGCGCCCGGCCTGCTGGAACGCCGACATCCGGGTGCCGGGGTAGCCGTCGATGAGGACCGCGTCGAGTTCGCCCACGTCGACGCCGAGTTCCAGGGCGTTCGTCGACCAGACGCCCCGAACCGAGCCGTCGTGGAGCCCGGCTTCGATCTCCCGCCGGCGGTCGTCTCGCAGCGTCGACTGGTAGGCCGTCACCGACGATGCGGCGTCGTGGTAGCCCCGCTCGCGGAGGTCCGACGCGCTCTCTTTCGCGTACCGCTCGGCGGCCTGCCGCGCCCGGGTGAACGCGAGCGTCTGGAACCCCTCGGCGACGAGGTCGACGAAGAGGTTCTTCGTCTCGACGTGGCTCGATCGACGGCGGCCGCCGCCGCTGCCGTCCCCGCCGCCGCTGCCGCCCCCGCTCGCACCTGGACCGTCGTCTTCCCCTCCCCCTCCGACTCGGTCCGCGCCGTACTCCGGGGGGTTCCACAGCAGCCAGTGTTTCGGCCCCGTCGCGCTCGCGTCCTCGTCGACGAGCCGGAAGCCCCCCTCGCCGCGGCCGGTCACCCGCGCCGCGTGTTCGATCGGGTTCCCGATCGTCGCCGAGCAGCAGACGTACTGCGGGTCGCTCCCGAAGCGCTCGCAGACCCGGTTCAGCCGCCGGAGCACCAGGGCGACGTGGCTCCCGAAGACGCCGCGGTAGCCGTGTACCTCGTCGATCACGACCGTCTCCAGCGAGGAGAAGAACCACTCCCAGAGCCGGTGGGCGTGCGGGAGCAAGCCGTAGTGGAGCATATCCGGATTCGAGAGGAGAACCGTGGGTCTGCGGTCCCGGACGTCCCGCTTCGCAGACTTCGACTGCCGGCCGGTGTACTGCGCGACCGAGACGCGGCTCCCGAAGCCGAGCCCGTGCGCCAGCTCGGAGAGCGTCTCCGCCTGGTCGGCGACGAGCGCGTTCTGCGGGCCGAGATACAGCGTGCGACCGCCGTGGTCCATCGCGCGCTCGAAGGCCGGCACCGTGTACGCGAGACTCTTCCCGCTCGCGGTCGGGGTCGCGAGCACGACGTCGTCGCCGTCGCGGACGGCCTCGATCGCGGCCGCCTGGTGTGCGTACAACCGATCGATCCCGGCCTTCGAGAGGGCGTCATCCAGCCGGGGTTCGAGGTCGACGGCGGCATAGCGCGGGTCGCTGCCCGCGACCCGGCGGTGGTCGCGAATCTGACCGGCGTAGTACGGTCGCTCCCGCAGCTGCTCGACGAGGTCGGCGACGGTCGGGCGGTCGTCTACGTCCACGGTCTCTCGATCTACGCTCGGGACGACGGCGACCTGACCGTTACGGTCGCGGTCGGTTGCGACGGGAGGCGCCGCCGGACGTCGGCGTCCCCGCACCGCCCTGCAGTCTAGCCGCTACCCCACGTACAGCGACACTAGACAGTATACTGTCGGACGAAACCGTTGATACGCTCGTCCCCCCTCCGGGGGATACCCAGG
>JBDGUP010000100.1:0-21813 GCA_042215815.1 Haloquadratum sp.
CGGCGAGCACCGGTAAATGGTTACAACCGTCATTATCATAAGTCGTCGCCTCACACACGGTCGTCTGTGGTCCACGCCGTTCGGAGGGCGGGTCCCGACGACGCCGACGACGTCGTCAGACTGCTCGACGCCGCGATGCTGGAGTTCGACCGCGAGCGGGCGCGCCGTCGCGTGGCGGCCGGAGACGTGCTCGTTGCGGTCGTCGGCGAGTCCGCGACGGCGGGCGAGTGCGTCGGGGGCGCAGGCGCGGATGCGGACGGGAGTGCAGGCGCGGACGACCGCGTCGTGGGCGCGTGCGTGCTCGGGCCTGTCGACGGCGACCGCGCTGACGTGGATCCGCACTGCGGCGACGCCGCCGCGCTCGGCGATCGCGTCCAGGCGGGCGACGCCGGCGCGCCGCCGACGGAGATCGAACAGATCGCGGTCCACCGCTCGCGCCGCGGCCGCGGCGTCGGAACCGCGCTCGTCGCTGCCGCCGCCGACCGGGTCGACGGTCCGCTCGTGGCGCGCTTCCGCGAATCGGTCCGCCCCTTCTACGACGCGCTCGGGTTCGAGGTGGTCGCGGCCGATGCGGACGACAGCGACGCCGACACCGACGACGACAGCGACGACGACACCGACGGAGGCGCCGGAGACGACCGCCTCCTCGGCGTCCGCTTCCGAGACGAGTCGCCCGCCGGGTGACGCGCTCGCCGCACAGAACTTTCGTCCGACAGTATACAACAGTCAGATGAGCGGTTCGACCAGTTCTCGACCGGCTTCGAGCAGCCGGTCGGTCCGCTCGCGGCTCCCGGCCTCCGCGTAGACCCGTAGCTTCGGCTCCGTCCCGGAGGGACGCACGAGGAGCCACGACCCGTCTTCGAGGAGGAGCTTGAACCCGTCGAGCGTCACCACCTCGGCGATGTCGCGGCCGGCGACCTGCGCGGGGAGCGCCTCCTCGAGTTCGTCGACGACGCGCGCCTTCTCGGCGTCCGGGCAGTCGACACTGATCTTGTCCGCGACGACGTCGCCGTGTTCGTCGAGCAGGCGGTCGACGCGGGCGTCCATCGGCTCTGCGGCCGCCGCGGCGGCGCCGAGCAGCGCCGTCAGGACGCCGTCCTTCTCGCGGACGTGTCCCCGGATCGAGAAGCCGCCCGACTCCTCGCCGCCGAGGAGGGCGTCGTGTTCGGCCATCGCCTCGGCGACCCACTTGAACCCGACCGGCGTCTCGAAGGCAGCCTGGCCGTGGGCCTCGGCGACCCGGTCGATCAGGAACGTCGTCGAGACGGTTCGGACCGCGGGGCCGTGATCCGATTCGAGGAGGTAGTCGTAGGCGGCGGCGAAAAAGCGGTTCTCGTCGAGGTGACCGCGCTCGGGGGTCACGAACGCCACCCGATCGGCGTCGCCGTCGTTGGCGATCCCCAGGTCCGCCTCGTGGGCGTCGACCGCCTCGACGAGCGGGCCGAGGTGCTCTGAGCTCGGTTCCGGCGGCGTCCCGCCGAAGTCGGGGTCGCGCTCGCTCCGGATGCTCACGACGTCGGCGCCCGCCGACCGCAGGAGGTCGTCGGTGACGCCGCGGCCCGAGCCGTGCATCGCGTCGTAGACGACGGTGAGCCCCGAGAGATCCGCGTCGATCAGCTCGCGGGCATGCCGGGCGTGCGGCCGCACGAGGTCGATCCGCTCTATCGTCCCCCGCTCGTCGCCCGGGCGGAGGTCCGGTTCGGCGAGGCGGGCCGCGACGGCGTCGGTCACCGCCGGGAGCGCCGGCGCGCCGTCCGCGGGGATGAACTTCACGCCGTTGTATTCGGGGGGGTTGTGCGAGGCGGTCACCATCAGCGCGCCGGCGAGGCCGCGGTCGACGACCGCGTAGGCGACGAGCGGCGTCGGGCGGTCGCGCTCGGGGAGGAAGACGTCGAAGCCGTTTCCCGCGAGCACGGCCGCGAGCGAGCGGGCGAACCCCTCGGAAGTCTCGCGGGCGTCGTAGCCGACGACGACCGGCTCGTCGTGGCCCTCGTCGGCGAGGTAGTCGGCGACCGCCTGCCCGACGGCCCGCACCCGCTCGTCGGTGAACGTATCGAGAGTCGCGCGCCACCCGTCCGTGCCGAAGGTGATCGCGTCTAGGGCGTCCATACGCGCAGTGTCCCCGGCAGCCAATAAAAAGGTGCGGCGACCGACCGCACACGACGGGCGCGTTCCCGCTGTACTTTTCGCCGTCCGGGCCCGAACGCCGGTGATGATCACCGTCGTCGCCGTCTGCGGGAGCCGACGCGAGCGGAGTTACACCCGGAAGTCGCTCGAGATCGTCCTGGACGCCGCACGCGGGGAGGGCGCCGAGACGGACCTCCTCGATCTCGGTGCGGTCGACCTGCCGCTGTATCACCCCGACCGGGACGCACAGGGCGGCTCCGAGCGACTGCGGCGGCGCGTCCGCGACGCGGAGGCGGTCGTCGTCGGCTCGCCCGTCTATCACGACTCTTACTCCTCGACGTTCCGGAACTTCCACGACTACTGCTCGAAGGACGACTACCGGAACACCGCGGTCGGCCTCGTCGTGACCGCGGGCGGCGGCTCCTACGGCCCGGCGCTCGAACACCTCCGGAGCACCGTCCGGGGCGTCCACGGCCGGACCGTCCCGGAGCAGGTCGGTCTCCGCCGGGCGTCCCAGAAGTACGAAGACGGCGTACTGACCGACGGGGACGTCAGAGAGCGGCTCGAAGGCCTGGCCTCGGCCGTCGTCGCGGAGGCGCGGCGGCTCCACCCGGAGCGGGCGGACGAGACGGAGGCCTGATACTGTCTCTCGTCACTGTGTACCGCTGGTTCGCCACCCCGTTCCGGCGAACCAGCGGTACGGACTGACAATAGACAGTATGATACGGGCGACGGTACCGTTTCTCCGGCGGGGTCACCGAACGTACTCGCCGACCCGGTCGAGCAGGCTCGTCGCCTCGTCGTCGGCATCGGTGAGGTCCCGCCCCGTCACCGCGGCCGCGACGCGCTCGATCGCGGCGGCGAACGCGCCGTCGTCCGTCGGGGACGAGGGGGCGTTTCGGGGGTCGCCCGCGTCGCCGTCCGGGACCGCCACGTCCGCCGTCTCCAGGCTGCCGCGCGTCGACACCACGAGCGACACGTCGCCGCCGACGTCCGCGACGCGATCTGTCGCCCGCTGGAGGCCCGCGGCCCCGCGCTCGGTCGCCGGGGCGACGAGCGCCACGCGGTCTGCGGCGTTCACGGCCGCGACTGCCTGGTTCGCCGCGATCGGCGGGACGTCGACGAGAACGGCGTCGAACTGCGCCGCGGCGGTCGCGATCCGCGATTCGAGCCGGCGGGCGGCCTCGACGGACTTCGCGCGGGCCAGCCGCTCGAAGGGCGCGTGCGCCGGACACACCGCGACGCGACCGGGCGACGAGCGGTCGAGATCGAGGTCGAGGTCTGTGATCCCCCGCGACAGCGGGGCGTCGGCCGCGTCGGTGAGGAGCGCCGTCAGGTCGGGATCGATCCGACCGTCGACGTAGTCTGCGAGTCCCTGCGTCGCGAACGCGGCGTCGAAGACGGCCACGTCGCGCCCGTCCGCGGCGAGCGTCGCGGCGACTTCGAGCGCGGTTCGGGTCGTCCCCGCGCCGCCCGTCGCGCCGACGAACGCGACGACGTTCGTCGGTGCTGAACCTGCCATACGGCCCCTGGCTGCGCCATCGGAGATAAGTGATCCGGTCGCCGGGTTATGGCGATCCGGACGGCGCTACAGCTCCGCTTCGATGTCGGCTGCGATGTCGTCGAGTTCGTCGTCGGAGAGGTCCGGCCGCGTGCCCGCGACGGCGTGGATCGGGCCGCCGCCGTCGTCCGCGAACCGGGGCACGACGTGGACGTGGACGTGCGGGACCTCCTGGCCGGCCGCCTCGCCGTCGTTGACGCCGACCGTCGTCGCGTCGGCGTCGACCGCCTCCTCGATCCGCGGAGTCAGCTCTTGGACGGCGGCCCACACGTCGGCGGCGACCTCGTCCGGCATCGCCCCGAGCCGCTGGTAGGGCTCTCTCGGCACCACGAGCGTGTGTCCCGGCGCGAGCGGGTTCGCATCGAGGAAGGCCGCGACGGTGTCGGTCTCGTAGACGATGCGTGCCGGGATGTCGCCGGCGATGATCTGTTCGAAGATGGTCGGGTCCTCGCCCATACCCGATATGTCGGACGGATCGCCGAAGTAGGTTCGGGTCGTTCGGTCGCGGCTTCGGGTTCCAGCAACGCCGCAGTAGTCGGGACGTGACTCGATCCCTCGACGGCGGTCTGGAGACAACACACTGTCACGCCCCGACCGTGGTCAGGCACCGAACGGACCGGATCTGGTCAGGATCCGCCCGGATCGGAGGGGTACGGTATACTGTCGGACGAACGTCTTGATACTCCTGGGTTCCCCCGGCGGGGGACGAGAATATCAACGGGTTCGTCCGACAGTATATCGGTACCCGTTCGCCGGATAGGTCGTCAACTACCATAAACTTGTGTTTCGTGCTAACAGCCCACAGGAGTCGGGCCGGGTCCGAGAGACCCCCGATTCATACTCGTTGTCATACTGACTAGTCTCGTCTCTTAGGTGATCGCCGTGACCGCGGGTGGCGATCACCGGTAAGAGACGACAACCGTCATTATGAGACTAGTCAGTATCAGGCGTCGGCCGCCGCTGCGATGGCGTCGCGGACCGCCTCACGGTAGTTCTCGGCCGTGTACCCGAGGCGAGCGCGCCAGACGTCTCGATACGAGGGGTGGAGTATCGGCAACAGCGTCGTCCCGACGCACGGCAGTTCGATCGGCTCCAGGACACGGTCGACGAACCCGTCGAGGGTCCGTCCCTCCAGCGCGAGGAGCGTCGTCGTGGCGTGCCTGCCGGTCGCGACGACGGCGGCTGGCTCGACCGCCGCGATCTCGTCTCGCAGGTGCGTCCGACAGTTCGCCCGCTCGGTCTCGGTCGGCTCCCGGTTCGACCCCTCGCCGTCACAGGGGAAGCACTTCACCGCGTTGGTGACGTAGGCGTCGGGGCGGTCGATGGCGGCGAGCAGTTCGCGGACGCGACGGCCGGAGTGCCGCGCGGTGTAGGCCTTGCCGGTCCAGTTGCCGCCGCGCCACCGCTCGGCGTCCGGATCGCCCGCGCCCGGTGCCTCGCCGACGACCATCACGTCCGCGTCGAGGGCGCCCGTCCCCCACGAGATGCGCTCGCGGCACTCGACGAGCGCGGGGCACCGCGAGCAGTCGGCTTCGAGCACGTGGTTCGACGTCGGGAACGGCGGGTCGACGTCGGCGTCGGCGTCGGGAGCCATCGTCGGCTCACGCCGACTCGACGGCGTCGACCGCCGAGGCGACGAGCGGCGCGACCGACACCGCGCTGACGTCGCGCTCGATCGTGTCGGTTCCGACGATCCGCTCGATCCCGGCGCGTTCGAGTTTCGTGCGCGCGTCCCGCGCGAGCAGCGGGTGGACACACGCCGCGTAGACTCGCTCGGCGCCGTCCGCGTCCAGGTGCGCGACGGCCTCGCTCATCGTCGATCCGGTCGCGACGATGTCGTCGACGATCACGACGTCGCGCCCCGCGGTGTCGGCGTCGCTCGGGGCGATCTCGACCTCGGTGCCGGAGTGTCGCGTCTTCTCGAAGTGGTCGGTCCCGCCGGCGCCGTAGGCGTCCCGGGTCGCCGACGCGAGGTCGATCGCGCCGGCGTCCGGCGACAGGAAGAGCGGGTCGGTCAGGTCCGCGGGGAGCGGCTCGGCCAGCCGGCCCGCGGCGTCGCAGATCGCGACGTGGCACTCGAAGAACTCCGAGATCGACTCCTCGTGGGGGTTCACGAGCACGATCCGGTCGGCGCCCGTCGAGACGGCGCGGGCCATCGAGCGCGCGGAGACCGGCTCGCCCGGCTCGAACGCCCGGTCCTGCCGCGCGTAGCTCATATACGGGAGCACGGTCACGACCTCGCTCGCGCCCGCCTCGCGGACGGCGTCCTGCAACTGGAGCAGTTCGATCCAGGCGTCGTTCGAGTCGGTCGTCGCGACCACGACCGCGCGGTCGGCGTCGAAACCGGGGACGGCGGCGAACGTCTCGCCGTCGGGGAAGCGGTCGTACTCGACGGCTGCGAGCGGTTCCCCCAGTTCGTCCGCGAGCGCGGCCGCGAGCCCCTGTGAAGCGGAGCCGGGAACGATCATATCCGATCTCTCACGACGCGCAGTAAAACCCCTTTCCGTCCCGGTTCGGAGCGCCCGAGCGGATCGGCTCCGGCGCGCCGCTACACCGCGGCGGCAACGACGTCGCGGACGCCGATCCCCCGGTAGCGCCACTCGTCGTCCGGCAGCCGCACGGCGACCGTCCCGGCGTCGGTGACCGCGTAGGCGGCCTCGACGCCGTGGGCCACGGCCGCGACCGGCTCGTCGACGGGGAGGGCCTCCTCGCGCCACTCGCGGGCCGCGCCGCCGACCCGGACGTAGAGCCGCCCGTCGCGGACCGCCTGTGCGCGCTCGCCGGCCGCGTCGACGGCGTCGACCGCTCCGTCGAGGACGTCCATCCAGCCGTTGCCGAGCCTGTAGAGACCCGAGCCGGTGGCGACCAGCGGCTCGGCGGCGACGTCGCGGGCGTCGTCGAGACCCGCGTGCGCGAGCGACGACGAGCCGAGCCGGTAGACGCCGTCGGCGGCGGCGACGAGTCCGCCGTCGATCGCCCGCACCGCGCCGGCGGTGCCGAGTCCCGTCCACGCGTCGGCCCCGGCGACCCGGCCGTCCGCGGCGTCGGCGGTCGGTTCGGCCAGGCGCGCGACCCGGCCGTCCCCGTCGCCGGCGACGAGCGCGCCGTCGTCGAAGCCGACGGCGGTCGCCGGGCCGAACCCCGTCTCGGAAAACGAGAGCGCCTCGGCGGCGATCACCGTCGAACCGCCGTCGGCGTCGGCGGCGGCGCTTTCGGTCCGGTCGGCGAGCAGGACCGCCTCGTCGGTCGCGACCGCGACGAGCGGGCCCGCGGTCGCGACGTCGCGCGCCGCACACCGGTGGGCGATCCCGAACTCCCCGACCAGGTCGTCGGAGACGGCGACGGCGACGACTCCCAGGCCCGTCGCGAGGTAGACGGTTTCGGTCCCCGTGGTGTCGGTGTACACTCGCTTCTCGTCGATCGTGGGCATTGTCGACCGTTCGCCCAGGCGGGGTAAAAGCGGTGCGGAGCGGCGGGGCTGGGGTCGGCGTCCGCTACTCCAGGAAGTCACGCACCTCGGAGTACCACATCTCGTGGCGGTCGACCTCGCCGATCCGCTCGGCGATCGCGACCGCGAGCACGTGCCAGCAGCGCTCGTGGGGGTCTTCGGGATCGAGGTTGTACGAACTGTCCTTGCACGTGCACCCGCCGTCTTCGACGACGTACTCGTCCTCGTGGCCGACGACGACGGTGAAGTCCCGGTAGCGCTTCACGCGCCCCTCGGAGACGGCTTCGATGGCTCTCGCGCCGCGGTCGCCGTGGAGCGCCATCATCGTCTCGACCGCGCTCGGCGTCAGCTCCCCCGCCTCGGCGAGATCCCGGCGCCACGCCGTCTCGCGCTCGCTCTCGGTGTCGGTCGGGACGACGTACGTCTCCGAGGACTCGTCCGCTCCCGCCGCCGGGTCTGCCGCCTCGGACCCCCCGCCGTCCGCCGTCGATCCCGGCTCGTCGTCCGGGGCGTCGCCGTCGCTCACGCCCGCCGGTAGCGACGGGGCGGACAAAATGCCACCGGTGCCGCGACCGGTTCGCTCGGCGCCGCATCGGGAGGGCGCATCGCATCGCATCGCTTTTCGCCACGGGACGCCCGAGTCGGGATATGGACGTTCGCGAGGGCGGTGTCGAGATTTCGGTCCCCGGCGCCCGCGACGGCGCCTCGGAGGGGCGCGGCGACGAGGTGTTCTACAACCCGACACAGGAACTCAACCGCGACGTGACCGTCGCGACGCTCCGCGCGTATCGCGACCGCGAGCCGCGGGCCGCGTCCTACCTCGACGCGATGGCCGCGAGCGGCATCCGGGGCGTCCGCGCCGCGGCCGAGGGCTACGACGTCACCTGCGTCGACGTCGACGGGGACGCGGTCGAACTCGCCCGGGCGAACCTCGCGCGCAACGACCTCGACGGCGCGGCGGTCGAGCGCGACGTCAACGCCTACCTCCACGAGTCCGTCTTCGACGTCGTCGACCTGGATCCCTTCGGCACGCCGATCCCCTTCGCCGACGCCGCGTTCGCGAACGCGCGGAACCTGGTCTGTGTCACCGCGACCGACACCGCGCCGCTGTGCGGCGCCCACCAGCGCTCGGGCATCCGGACGTACTCGGCGCTCCCGCAGAACACCGACTACCACCCCGAGATGGGGCTTCGGGTGCTCGTCTCGGCGCTCGTCCGCACCGCGGCGCGCTACGACAAGGCGGCGGTGCCGATCCTCTCGCACGTCTCGCGCCACTACGCCCGGACCTACCTCGAACTGGACGCGCGTGCCACGCGGGCGGACGAACTCGTCGACGAACTCGGGTACGTCCACCACTGCGAGGACTGCCTCCGCCGGACCCACGAGTACGGACTGATCGCCCACCCGCCCGAGACCTGCGACGCCTGCGGGAGCGACCGCCTGCTCACGGCCGGACCGATCTACCTCGGCCCGGTCTGCGACGCCGACTTCGTCCGCGACGTCCGAGAGCGGGTGACAGACGAACTGGGGACGGCCGACCGCGCCCGCGGCCTCCTCGCGACCGTCGCGGACGAACTCGACACGCCGACGCACTACGACCAGCACCGGCTCTGCAAGCAGTGGAGCCGCCCCGCCGCGGCGATGGACGACTTCCTGGGTCGGCTCCGGGACGCCGGCTTCGACGCGACGCCCGCGCACTACTCCGGCACGGCGTTCAAGACGGACGCGACGGTCGAAGAGATCCGCGAGGCGACCGCGGAGTGACCGTGGATTCGACACCGATTTGCGAGCGATACGTCGGTTTCCGAACCATATTTCACTGAAAAGATCTAGGTGCCGCGTATGGCCGAGACGCCGCTCGACACGATCGATCAACTGCTCGAAAGCGCCGTCAAAGAGACGTCCGGTTCGGAAGTACACTACAAGCTCCGGACGGCCCGACAGCTGGTCGACGTGGTCCAGCGCCACCACGACGACCTGGTCGAGTCGCTCGAAGAGGCCGACCTCGACGACGACCTGCGCGAGAAACTGGACGAGATGGGATACACCGGATAAGAAGAATCCACCGCCCGTCACCCACACTCTTGTGTCGATCGGTGGTAGTCAGCCTGTGAGCGTCAGCCTTCGCGACCGACTCGCCGTACCGTATTCGATCGTCGCCGCCCTCCGCGAGCGCGAGGTGACGTTCCTGGCGGCGGCGCTCGCGTACTACGCGCTCGTCTCGCTCGTCCCCCTCCTCACGCTGGCCGTCGTCGCCGCGGCCGCGCTCGGCGGGGAGACGCTCGCGACGGAGGTCCGCGCGCTGACGGGACAGTACCTCCTCCCCGCGGGCGCCGATCTCGTCTCCCGGACGCTCGAAGACCGGACGAGCCAGGGCACGGTCTCGGCGCTGAGCCTGCTCGTGACGGCGTGGGGGTCGCTGAAGCTGTTCCGGGGGATCGACGTCGCGTTCTCGCGGATCTACGACTACCCGGCCAGTTCGCTCTTCGACCAGCTCGCAGACGGCGCGGTCACGCTGGCGACGCTCGGCGGCGCGGCGATCGCCGTCGCGGCCGTCTCCGCGGTCATCGCCGTCGTCGACCTCCCGTTCGTCGGCGTCGGGAGCACGCTCTTGCTCCTCGGCATCCTCACGGCGGCGTTCCTCCCGCTGTATTCGGTCATCCCGGACGTGCCGGTGTCGCCGCGGCAGGCGCTCCCGGGCGCGCTGTTCGCGGCGATCGGCTGGTCGCTCCTCGGGGCCGGGTTCGGTGTCTACGTCCAGTTCGCGAAGGGTGCCGCGGGCGCGCTCGGCGGGCTCTTGCTGCTCGTCACCTGGTTTTACTTCTCGGGCGTGCTCGTGCTCGCGGGCGCCGTCGTCAACGCGGTGATCGCCGGACGCGCCGACGTGCGGTCCCACCTGCGGCTGCCATCCCACCGCCGCGGCGAGCGAGACCGGCAGGTACAACACCCGCGGGACCGACGTGCCGAGCGGACGATGAGTGCGGAGGACGCGACCGACGACGACGCGACGCGCGCCGGGACCGGAGAGCGCGAGGAGACCGACGAGCGAGCCGGCCCCGGCGACGCCGGCGACCGCGACGACACGGAGGTCACGCCGCGCGGTGCGCCGGACATCGAGGAACTCGACCAGCGCGTCGAATCGATCCGGGCCGACCTCGACGCCTTCGAGGCGGAGGTCGAGTCCCGGACCGTCGACCGCCCCGCGGTCGAATCCGACCTGCGGCGTTACGTCCGGCGGCGCCTCCGCGGGGGGAAAGCCCGCGGCTGGGGACCCTACCTCGTGCTCTTCTACGGGACCGCGGCGACCATCGCGGCGTTCTACTTCCTCGAAGACGACCTGCTCGCGGTCGTCGCGATGCTCGTGATCTACCTCTCGACGCTCGGGCTGTATCTGCTCTTCGTGATCTTCGGCGTCGGACTCAACGCGCTCGGCGTGCCCGGCCGCCTGCTCGATTGGCTCCGCGACCGGCGATCCTGAGACACGACGATGACTGCATCGATGACGCTCCCGCCGTCCCCGCCGGCGACGCCGCTCGCCACCCGCGGGATCGGCGAGGTCGCGCTCGTCGAGTCGCTCCCCGAGACGGTCGCCGCCGTCTTCTGGGCGCTCACCCACCTCGGGAACCCCTACCTCCTCTTGGCGATGGTCGCGCTGGCGTACCTCTTCGGCGATCGCGTCGGCCTTCCCCGTCGCAGCGCGGCGTTCGCGCTGGGACTCGGTCTCTGTGCGATCGGGATCACGATCGGACTGAAGCACCTCTTCGCGCTCCCGCGGCCGCCGATCTCCTACCGCGAGGGGTACGGTTTCCCGAGCGGACACGCGCTCGGGTCGACGGTGTTCTGGGGCGGCGTGGCGGTGCTCGCGACGCGGGGCCGGTGGCGACGCCGACTGCTGCTCGCGGGCGGGGTGATCGCGACCGTGGCGCTGTCCCGCGTCGTCATCGGCGTCCACTACCTGGTCGACGTCGTCGCGGGCGTCGGCGTCGGCCTCGCGTTCCTCGCGGCCGCGCTCGCGCTGGGACCGGGGGTCTCCCCCGACGGTCCGACCGGCGCGCTCGCGCGTCCGCGGCACCGAGACGTCACGGCGCTCTTTTCGGTCGCTACGGCCCTGGGACTCGCGGCCCTGCTCGCGGCGCCGGGCGCGAACGAACTCCTGCTCGGCGTCGGGACGGCCGCCGGCGCGACGCTGGCGTGGCACCGCTTCGGGCGGCGGGCGACCGACGTCACGGTCCCCGTCGCCGGCCCGACGCTCGCCGTCGGCGGCGGCGGGCTCGCCGTGGTGCTCGGCGCGATGGCCGGCGCGGCGAAACTGACCGAGAGCGCGCCGGTGATCCTCGTCGCCGGCGCTGCGGGGGCCGTCTGCCTGCTCTGGCTCCCGCTCGCCGTGGCCGGCCGCGACGGAGCCTCGGACTGATCGCGAAAGAACGGAGAGACGACCGTCGCTGCAGGAGCGCGCCTCATACTGACTAGTCTCACTGCGTACCGGTGATCGCCACCTCCGTTCACGGCGATCACCGGTAAGAAACGAGACTAGTCAGTATCAGTACTTCTCGAGGTAGCGGTCGAGTTCCCACTCGGAGACGTCGACGCGGAACTCGTCGTACTCCTGGGTCTTGGCCTCGATGAACTTCTCGTAGACGTGCTCGCCGAGTGCGTCTGCGATGACCTCGTCGTCCTCCAGGGCGTCGACGGCCTGTCCGAGGTTCGCCGGGAGCGTGTCGATGCCGTACTCCTCGCGCTTTGCCTCGTCGAACTCGTAGATGTTCTCCCGGACCGGGTCCGGGGCGTCGAGGTCCTGCTCGATCCCGTCGAGGCCCGCGTGGATGATCGCCGCGAAGGCGAGGTAGGGATTACACGACGGGTCGGGCGAGCGGAGTTCGATGCGGGAGGCCGCCGGGACGCGCGCGGCCGGCTTGCGGATCAGCGCCGAGCGGTTCCGGTCGGACCACGCGATGTAGACGGGGGCCTCGTAGCCGGGGACGAGCCGCTTGTAGGAGTTGACGGTCGGGTCGGCGACCGCCGTGATCGCGGGGGCGTGTTCGAGCACGCCGGCGAGGAACGAGTGGGCCGCCTCCGAGAGGTTGAACTCGTCGTCCTCGTCGTGGAACGCGTTGGTGCCGTCCTCGTCGAACAGCGAGACGTGCGTGTGCATCCCCGAGCCGTTGATCTTCGGGATCGGCTTGGGCATAAACGTCGCGTGGAGGTCGTGCTGTGCCGCGATGGCGCGGACGACCGTCCGGAACGTCCCGACGTTGTCGGCGGTCGTGAGCGCGTCGTCGTACTCGAAGTTGATCTCGTGTTGTCCCTCGGCGACCTCGTGGTGGCTGGCCTCGATCTCGAAGCCCATCCGTTCGAGGCCGTAGATGATGTCGCGACGGACGTCGCTCGCGAGGTCTTTCGGCGCGAGATCGAAGTACCCCCCGGCGTCGTTCGTCTTCGTCGTCGCGCGGCCCTCTTCGTCTTCTTCGAACAGGAAGAACTCCGGTTCGGGCGCGACGTTGACGGTGTATCCCATCTCTTCGGCGCGGTCGAGCGCGCGCTTGAGGACGTACCGCGGGTCGCCCTCGAAGGGCTCTCCTGTGGTCGTGTCGATGACGTCGCAGATGAGCCGCGCCGAGCGACCGTCGCGCCACGGCAGGACCGCGAAGGTCGACGGATCGGGCTTGAGCCGCATGTCCGACTCCTGGATGCGGACGAACCCCTCGATGCTGGACCCGTCGAAGTAGATCCCCTCGGAGAAGGCCTTCTCGGCCTGTGTCGCCGGCACGGCGACGTTCTTCACCGTCCCGAGGATGTCGGTGAACTGCAGGCGGAGGAAGTCGACGTCCTTTTCGTCGATCTCGTCGATGACGCGCTGTGCTTCGGCGGAAAGGCCGCCGTCTGTTGCGGCGGCATCTGCGTTTTCGTCCGTCATGTCCTGGACAATCGAATTCGTACACTCCCAGTATAAAGACCTTATCGATTAGTGCAAATGCCCCTCCTCTTCCCCCTAATTGGATATTCGTAAAATTCTAATCCCCCTGGACCCATCTTGGACGTAATGACGTACGAAAACCTCGACGCAAAACTGATCAACGCACTACTCGGCGACGGACGCGCGAGCCTCCGGAGCCTCGCAGAGGAACTGGACGTCTCGGTCACGACGGTGTCGAACCACCTCCGCGACCTCGAAGACGAGGGCGTGATCGAGGGGTACACCCCGCGCGTGAACTACGACGCGCTGGGGTACGACGTCACCGCGATCATCCAACTGAAGGTCGAGGGGAGCGCGCTGCCCGAGATCACAGACCGCCTCCGCGGCCACAAGCAGATGACGACCGTCTACGAGGTCACCGGCGACTACGACGTCATCGCGGTCGGGAAGTTCCGCGACACCGACGGGATGAACGACCAGATCAAAGAACTCCTCACCGACGCCGACATCCGCGAGTCCAACACGAGCGTCGTCCTCAACGCCGTCGTCGAAAACGAGCAGTTCGAACTCGACGTCGAAGAGTAGTCCGCGCGTCGCGGCAGAGCGCGGGGCCGATCACGCGTCGAACGATCCCTCGTCGAGGACGTCGTCTTCGGCGTGTGCGCGCACCCAGAGCTGGCCGATCCGCGAGAGGCGGGTCCGGTAGGACTTGCCGTGTTCTTCCTGTTCGATGTAGCCCTTCCCGCCCGGGCCGAGCCGGTCCACGTTGTAGATGACCTTCGAGCGGAAGGAGTCGGTGTACTCTTCGTTCATATCCCGAGCGAGCGTCTCGGCCAGTTCCGAGACCGAGTCGAACTCCCCGTACTCGCCCAGCTCGAAGAGGATGACCTCCTCGAACGGCTTGACGTTCCGGAAGGAGGCGACCGGCAGTTCGACGATGTGGCTGTCGCCGATGCGCTTCGCGCCGATCGTCGTCCCCCGCTCGTCGAACTCCTCGATGATGTCGGCGGCCGACTCGTAGTGCTCGCGGATCCGCTCGTCGCTCACGTCGCCACCGTCCAGCAGTTCGCCGAGCAGGTCCTTCGCCGCGCGGAGCACCTCTGCGAGTTCGGTCTCCAGGTACTTCTCGGGGGCCGTATAGTAGGTGTGGATCCGCTCGCGGTCCTCCTGGCGCTCGACCATAATCGAGTGCGCGGCGGTCGCGAACGCGAAGGAGACGGGCCGGGGCATCGCCGAGACGTTCACCCACACCTCCGAGTCGGCGGCGGCGTCGAGTTCTGCGTTGATGAGGTCGTAGGCCTGCTCGAAGGCGGCGTCGTAGTCGTAGACGTCGTCGACGACGACCCGCTCTGTGTCGGCGCCGAGCAGGTTCTGGAAGTCCTTTTCCAGCTTCACCGAGAGGTTCCGGGAGTACTCGACGTTCGACTCGCTGCCGACCGCGCCCTCCAGGAGGATCACCCGGTCGACGTCCCGCTGGTCCCGGATGAGGGGCGCGATGAGCCGGTCGTAGTCGAAGCCGACCGGCACGATGTGGGTCTGCATACCTCCTCGTAGACACGACCGGTTGTTAAAGCGCCCGTCATATACTGTCGGACGAACGTCCGGATACCCCTGGGCATCCCCCGAAGGACGCGAGGGTCCCGACGGGGTCGTCCGACAGTATGCTGATCACTCTTCTTGGGACGGGAGCGAAGCGAGCACCGCGTCGGTCGTCGCCACGTCCGCGAACTCCCCATAGAGGTGTGTCAGGGCCGTCCGATGCAGTTCGGCCGCGGAATAGTGCGTCCCGTCGGGCGCGTCGCGCCCGAACGTGGCCGTCGCATCCGAGACGACCACCGGGTCGAAGCCGAGGTTCTCCGCGAGGCGCGCCGTCGTCGACACGCAGTGGTCGGTCGTGAGTCCGACCACGACGACCGTCTCGCACCCGCGCTCGCGGAGTCGGGCCTCCAGGTCCGTCCCGACGAACGCGGCGTTCACCCGCTTCGTGACGACCGGCTCGTCGCCTCGGGGCGCCGTCTCGGGTTTCCACGCGAAACCGGGGGCGTCGCGCCGCAGCGGCGAGTCGGGTTCGGTGGAGTCGTGGCGGACGTGAAACAGGGGGCGGTCGGCCGCGCGCCACGCGTCGAGGAGGGCGGCGGCGTTCGCCTCCGCGTCGGGGTTGTTGCGCTCGCCCCAGGTCGGGTCGTCGAATCCGGTCTGGAAGTCGACGAGGACGAGCGCGGCGGTCTCGCCGAGCGCGGGCGGATGGTCCGTCGCGGTCTCCGAGGGGTCGCTCGTGCGTGCGCGAGTCATATCAGTCGTCCGCCGGCGGCGACCGCGGTGGGGCGGCCTTCGGGTGCTCGCGGGACACCGCGATCGGGCACTCGTCGGGCGACTGCTCGGGGTCTTCGCGGAAGAGGTACTGCGGCCACTCGCGGTCGCCCTCGACGCCCCAGTCGCCGAGATCTGCGTGGGGACAGACGTCGTCGTACTCGGCGAGGCGGCCCTGGATCTCCTCGCGAGCGCGCTGGCCCGCCTCCGTGTCGTGGGTGATCCCCTCGAAGAGCGACCGCGGCTGGAAGGTGATCTCCAGCCCGACCGGGCAGTACCGGCTCTTGCGGTCGTCGTAGAACGGCGCGCGGCAGGTCGGGAACATCGGTTCGCCCCCGAAAGAGAACTCCCAGTAGGGGTCGTCCGGGTCGGTCGGGATGTCGTCGGGCCACGGCTCGGGGTCGTGGACGTGGAGGAACTGGAGGATGTGCCAGAGCGCCTCGTGGTAGTCGGCTTCGGTCATCCCGCGCTCGGCCGGCTCGAAGAACGTCACCAGCGAGGCGCGCCCCGGCGCGTCGGGGTAGGCGTCCAGGTACTCCAGGAGGGTGTCCCGGAACGACAGCAGGGCGTCGGGGTCGGTCATCGACGGCACGGCCGTGTAGAGCGGTTCGCCGTCCCGGACCGACTGCGTGCCGAAGTGACACGGGAACGGCGTGCCGTCCCGCTCGCCGAGGACCGCGTCGGTGAACGTCTCGAAGTGCCGCTGCACCCACTCGGGGACGGACCCGTCGTCGACGCGGGCGGCCATCGTCTCCTGGTCGACGAGCGCCTGCAGGTCCGGTTCGTTCATATCGGGCGATGCACTCGGGCGACAAAGAGCGCTTCGCTGCCTCTCATAATGTCTGTTGTCATACTGTCGGACCGAAGTTCGTGAATCCGTTTCTCGGTTCTATACTGTCGGACGAACGTCCTGATAATCCTGCGTACCCCCGGGAGGGGGGACGAGTTATCAACGGTTTCGTCCGACAGTATAGTCGCTCGCGCGCGTCTCCACGGCGAACACCTCGGCGCGCTCGTCGGCGGCGGCGGTCGTGAGGAGTGAACCGCCGACCGTGAGCACGAGAGAGAGGGCCATCCCGTAGAGCGCGAAGTCCCACGCGAAGTACGTCGAGCCGAAGAGCGCGACGTTTCCGACCGTGATCGTCGGGACGAAGACGTGCAGGAGATAGAAGAGCTGCGAGCCGCCGATGCCGGCGAACATCCCCTGTCTCGTCGTCTTCGGCCAGTACAGCGCCACCATCACCGGGAGCGCCATCTGGGCGAAGCCGCCGAAGGCGGTGTCGCCGACGGTGATGAGCGTCCCCGGCCGGAACAGGCTGACGAAGAACGTGCCGACCGCGAAGGCCGCGACCCCGAGTCGGGCGACCCACGCCTCGCGCTGATCGGTGGCGGTGGGGTTGACGAACGGGCGGTAGAGGTCCCGCGTCAGGTACGACGACCCCGAGAGCAGCATCGAGTCCGACGAGGACATCATCGCCGCCATCGCCCCGGCGATCACGAGCGCGGCGAACCAGGCGGGCGTGTAGGCGGTCAAGAGGACCGGGACGACGTTCGCGCCGTCGGGGACCGAGACTCCCAGGCCGGCCGCCCACGTCCCGAGCAGGAACGCCGGTACGAAGAGGGCCAAGACGAGCACCGGCCACAGCGAGAACGAGCGCTTCAGCACGCGGACGTCCTTCGCGACGAAGAAGCGCTGGTTGATCTGGGGGAACATCGTGACCCCGAACGCGATGGTCACGGCGGTCGAGATCATCCACTGCGGGGAGTAGAGTCCCCCGCCCAGTCGCAGGAACTCGGGTCTGGTCTCCGCGAGCGCGGTCGAGACGGCGCCGTACCCGCCGGCGCTCGCGAGCACCCACGCGACGGCGATCCAGACGATCCCGAGCATAAAGACGCCCTGGACGGTGTCGGTCCACGCGACGCCGCGGAGCCCCGCGAGGACGACGTAGGCGATCATAAACAGCGTGATGAGCGCGGCGCCGACCCAGTAGGGGACCGCGCCGTTCGTGAGGCCGACGATGGCCTCGCCAGCGCCCATCTGCTGGAGCATCACGTACGGGAACAGCCAGAAGAGGGAGGTTCCGGCGACGAGCGCGCGGAGGCGTTTCGAGCCGAACCGGTCGCCGAGCATCTCGCCCAGCGTGACGTAGCCCTCGAACTGCCCGACGAGCCACTGCCGGTAGCCGATCGCATACCACAGGATCGCGAAGATGATCCCGTCCATCACGCCCATCACGAGGATCCACTCCGGTCCCGCCGCGTAGGCGAGGTTCGGTCCCCCGAAGAACGTGAACGCCGAGAGCAGCGTCGCGAACGTCGTGAAGAGGAGGACGACCGTGCCGATCGACCGGTTCGCGAGGTAGTAGTCTTCGGCCTGGTTCTCGGTCAGCCGGTAGGCCAACAGCCCGACTCCCAGCGCGACCACCAGATACGCGCCGACGATGCCGAGTTGGATGGAGAGGTCCTCAGCCATCGAAGCCCACCTCCGCGGGTTCGACGTCCATCCCGCGGTCCCACGCGCCGCGGGCGAAGATCGCGAACGCGACCGCAGCCAGGACCATCCAGCCGATGTGCCACCAGAGCCACACCGGTAGCCCGAGCCAGGTCGTCGCGTCCCGCCACAGGAACCACGGGATCGCGAACGCCACGAGTACTGCGAAGACCGCGATCCACAGATAATCCGTCTTCTTTCGCGTCATCGAATTCATCTCGTTGCTCTATATACGTAAATATTGTCTTTGCGAATACGGTACCCTTTATCGAAGAGAATTATTCTTCGAAAAGGGAGAGATGGTGACCGCCCACCGATGGTAGCGATTGCACCTCCTCGCTCTCGAGATGCCGCCGGCCGCGACGGCCCTGCGAGCGCGAGTGGGTCGGGTTTTCTCGGGTACGATAGATATTTGCCGCCAGCGGCCCATATATAAAGACGTCATCGGGTTTCCCATGACGTTCACATCACCATCACACCTCCCGCGTAGGGGGATTCACCAATGGAAGACACCGAAAAATATCTCATTCACGCAGCGATCACCGCCGACGGGGTCGTCGAGCGGTCCGACGTCGTCGGGGCCATCTTCGGCCAGACCGAGGGGCTCCTCGGCGACGACCTGGACCTCCGCGACCTCCAGCAGTCCTCGAAAGTCGGGCGCATCGACGTCGAGATCGACTCCCAGAACGGCCAGTCGTTCGGGACCGTCACCATCGCGAGCAGCCTCGACAGGGTCAAGACCGCGATCCTCGCCGCCTCCCTCGAGACGATCACCCGCGTCGGGCCCTGCCGGGCCACCGTCGAGGTAACCGACATCGAAGACGTCCGGGAGGCAAAGCGCCGCGAGGTCGTCGAGCGCGCGAAGGAACTCCTCTCGGAGTCGTTCGACGAGAGCGTGATGTCCTCGACGGAGATCCTCGAAGAGGTCAAAGAGAGCGTCCGGATCGAGGACATCACCGAATACGAGGGGCTGCCCGCGGGACCGAACGTGGCAGACTCCGACGCCGTCATCGTCGTCGAGGGGCGCGCCGACGTGCTGACGCTCCTCGGATACGGCATCAAGAACGCCATCGCGGTCGAGGGGACAGACGTCCCCGACGCCGTCGCCGACCTCACCCAAGAGCGCACCACCACCGCCTTCTTCGACGGCGACCGCGGCGGGGAACTCATCCTGCGCGAACTCGCCCAGGTCGGCGACGTCGACTACGTCGCGTTCGCGCCCGAGGGCAAGTCCGTCGAGGACCTACAGCGTCACGAGGCGTTCTCGGCGCTCCGCGACAAGGTGCCGATCGAGTCGTTCTCGACCGACGGCGACATCGAGGAACTCGACGTCGCAGAGGGGGAAGAGACGCCCTCCGACCCTCGGCAGGGGTCGCCGACGACTGAGTCGGCGGCCCCGAACCGGTGCCGGTCGGCCGGCGCCGACGACGACGCCGAGGCGGCCCACCCGGACGACCACCTCACAGGCGTCGAACGACCGGCCGAGGCAGTCGACGCGGACGCTGACGCCGCCGCGACCGACGAATCCGCCGTCGAGGTCGGCGCCGGATCCGACGCCGGTGCCACAGCAGACACAGGAGTCGAGGGAGCCCCGACCGACTCGGAGAGCGAGTCGAAACCCGAATCGACACCCCTCGAGGAGGGGGACGAACCGGCTATCGAGGAGGGAGACGGGTCGACCAGCGACGGCCCCCGAGGCGGTGCGGCCGACGACTCGACGCGGGGGCCCCGGTCGCTCCAGGACCACGTCCGGGAGGTCATCGACGACGAATCGGGCATCGTCCGCTTTCTCGACGAGGACTTCGCGATCCTCGAAGACCACCCCGCGGCCGACGCGTTCGACGCGCTCGCCGACGCCGATCCCGTTCCCTACGCCGCCGTCGTCGACGGCGAGATCGACCAGCGGCTCCTCGACGTGGCCGCACAGCGCGGCGTCGATCACGCGGTCGGGACCTCGACCGGCGAGTTCGTGAAGAAGCCGGTCGGCGTCCGACTGCTGACGGCCGAGCAGTTGATGAACTCGGTCGCGAACTGATAGTGGTTATCGCAAGTCCTGATAGCGATTACTCTCGTCTCTTACCGCCGGACGCCGAACCGTCCGGCCGGTCGCCGACGCGATCACCTACCCCTCGGCGCCCTCGTCCGGCACGTCGTAGGCGTACACCAGCGCGTCCGCCGTCTCGGTCTCGCGCTCGTAGAAGTCGGACTGCCGTCCGATCGGGCGAAATCCCGCCGACTCGTAGAGCGCCCGGGCCGGTTCGTTGTCCACGGCCACGGCGAGGGTCACCCGCGTCCCGGGGTCCTGCCGGTCGAGCGCGGCCCGGAGCAGCGCCCGGCCCCGACCCTCGCGACGGAACGCGGGGTGGACGACCAGCTCGGCGACGTAGGTGTCGTCGCCGTCGACCACCAGAACGTAGCCGACCGGCTCGCCGGCGCCGGGGGCGCCGCCGGGGAGGTCGCGGTCACCGACGCCCGCGACGGAGACAGAGACCAGACAGGTCCCCACCGCCGCGACCGACGAGAGCAATTCCGGCGAGGGGGCATCGAGGTGCTCTTGCAGGGCGGCGAGCGCGTCGGCGTCGGCGGGACGAGCGGGACGGATCACAGGAGCGCGAGGGCGGCGAGACCGCTCACCAGCGCGCCCACGAACGTGGCCGCGAAGTTGACGGCCTCGTTGCCGAACGTCGGCCCCTCGACGGTCGCGCCCAGGACGCTGTCGACCGTCATCCCGACGAACCCGGCGACGGTGACCACGGCCGCGCCGAGCCACGACACCTCCGGGAAGAGCGCGAGCGCGACGGCGCCGACGATCCCCCCGCCGAGGAGTCCGAACAGCTCGCCCTGCCAGGTCACGCCGCCGTCGGTCCCCGGCGGCACCGGTTCGAGCGTCGTGATCAGCCGCGGATCGTCGTACAGCCCCCCGAGTTCCGACGAGAGCGTGTCGCTCAGCGCGGCCGCCATCGACCCGGCGAAGGCGTACTGGAAGATCGTCCCGTCGATCGGCAGCGATTCGCTGGCGGCGAAGCAGAGCACACACAGCAGCGCGACGGCGGCGTTGCCGAGGACGTTGCCCGTGCCGCGCGCGCCCTCGTTCTCCTCGGCGACGCCGCGGGACTGCTTTTCGTCGTATCTGAACTTCGTCGAGAACGCGCCGATTCCGAAGAAGCTGATGAGGACCGCGAACCAGCCGACGCCGCCGAAGACGATGACCAGGAGACCCAAAAGCACGCCGGAGAGCATCCCCGCGACCGACGCTGCCCCGAGCGCGTAGGACGCGGAGCCGACGCCGACCGTGACCACGAGCGCGGCGACCACGTCGACGGGTCCGACGTCGGTCGCGAGCGCGTCGAACAGCCACACCAGGAGACCGGCCGAGAGCATCACGAGCGGGTCGTCCCGCTCGAAGAGCATCTCCCGGAGGAGCGCCGCCACGAGCGTCCCCGCGATCGCGAGAAAGACGAGCCGCGAGAGCGGGAGGGACCGTCCCGTCACTGAGGCGACGATGGCCTGACCGGCCACGCCAGCGGCACTGCCGGCGACCACGAAGCCGGCGGTGCCGACAAACGGATCGTCGGACGCCTCGGCGACGAGCCGCTTGCCGAGGTTCCCGTACGCGAGGACGAGGACGGTCGCCACATACAGCGCGACCGGCAGGCCGAGCGCAGTCGAGAGGATCGCGAGCCCTGCTGCCGCCAGGGCGAACCCGACGAGCCCGTTCAGGCGCCCCTGGCGTCTGTCGCTCGGGCGCGCGAACAGGTCGAAAAGCGGCCCGTCGGTGATCGCGAACGCGGCCAGGACCGCGACGGCGGCGAAGGGGGCGAACGCCGCCCGGCCGAGCACCGGGGCGGTGATCGCCAGCGTCCCCACGAGGGCGAAGCCGCCCGCCCGCCGGAGCGTCTGTTGCACGTCACCCGGTACCTCCGACGAGCACTTAACGGTCCCGACATCCCCCCACTACAGCC
>JBDGUP010000105.1:0-21707 GCA_042215815.1 Haloquadratum sp.
GGACGACGAGGGCGAGGACGACGAGGGCGAGAAGTCGCCCGCGGAGGTGGTCCGCGCCGCGGCCGAGAAGACCTGGCCGAAGCTCAGGCGGATCGTGCCGCGGCTCGCGGTCGTCTACGTCGGCGTCACCGTGCTGGTCCGGACGCAGGACCTGCGGTCGATCACGGGCGTCGCCGCGCCGCTGACGGAACTGCTCGGACTCCCGGGGGCGTCGCTACCGGTGGTAGCCGTCTTCGCGTTCGACACCACCGCGGGCGCCGCCACCCTCGCGCCGATGATCGGGTCAACGTTCACGCCGCGGACGGCGGTGGCGACGATGCTGCTCGGCGGGATCGTCTCCTTCGCGGTCTCGACGTTCAAGCGCTCTGTCCCCTTCCAGTACGGCATCTGGGGGCCCCGGTTCGGCTCGAAGGTCATCGTGGTCAACACGGCGCTGAAGGTGGTCTTCATCGCCGCCGCGCTCGCCGCGCTCCTCTGGTAGCGCTCGTGGCCGTTCGTTCGGACGTCGCTCGGGTCGGGTCGGGTCGGGTCACTCACCGTCGCCCGCCTCGATGGGGCGGCCTTCCTCGGTCGGCGGCGCGACGTGGTCGATGTACGTCTCCACGTCGGGTTCGTGGACGGTGACGTGGACCTGGATGTCGCCCAGTTCGTCGGGGTTACCGACGGCGAAGTTGACGACGCCTTTGAACGCCGCCTGCTTCTTCAGCGCGAACGAGAACCCCTCCTCGTCGGCGCGCCGGAAGAACTCCCGGCGGGCGGTATCGAGGATCTCCTGTTCGTGCAGCCGCTCGGAGAAGCGCTCCAGGGAGTGGGTCGTGCCCACGACCTCGCCGGACCGGCGCTCGAACTCGGCGTTCGGAAAGAGGTTGTGGACGGCGTCTTCGACGCGAGCCGTCACCTCGGTGTCGCGGACGGGCGCGACGATCCGCGCCTCGATCCGATAGATCACCGGGCATCACCCGCGTCGAGCGCGGGTGCCTCCGAGTCGACCTCGACGTGTTCGTCGGCCGCGACGCTCGCGACGTCGCCGTTTAGGATCGCCCGGATCCGATCGCGGAACGCCGAGAGCGTGTCGGTGTTCTCGACGACGACGTCGGCGCGGTCCATCACCTCGCCCATTCCGAACTCCAGTTCGCGTTCCTCGCGCTCGCGGAGGGCTTCCCTGTCGAGGTCGGAGTCGTCGCGAGCCCGGTCGAGGAGGCGGTCTGCGCGCGTCTCGAACGGCGCTTCGATGCTCACGAGCAGGAAGTCGTCGCCGAACGCCGCCCGGAAGCGGTCGAGTTCGACGTCGGAGCGCAGGCCGTCGACGAGGACGACGTCGTTCGTCGCCAGTTTCTCTTCGATCAGCGGGAGCGAGCGCTCGGCGATGGCGCCGGGGCCGTTCTCCTCGCGGAGCGCCCGCGCCACCTCGCCGTGGTGCTCGGCCGGGTCGAGCCCGCGCTCGCGGCAGGCCTCGCGGATGACGTCGCCCATCGTGACGACCGGAATGCCCGCTTCGCGAGCGACGGCGGCGGCCTCGCCCTTGCCGCTTCCGGGCAGGCCGACGGTTCCGATGACCTTCATTGAGCGGGAATTCGCGACAGTCGACCTTACGAGTTCCGCTCGCAGCCGGAGCGACGGCGAAGCGAAGGCCGAGAGGCGCCCCGCGGTCGAAGCCGCATCCTTTTTACCGACGATCGAGTGGTTTTCGACGAGGGCGCGTAGCTCAGTCGGACAGAGCGTCGGACTTCTAATCCGATGGTCGCGGGTTCGAATCCCGTCGCGCCCGTGTGGCGAAGAGCGAGCGACGAGCGGATCCGCCGAAGCGTTTAATCGAACTCCGTCCGCAGGTACAGGTGATATGGCGAAAGTCAGCGTCGTCGGCGCGGCCGGGACGGTCGGCGCCGCCGCCGGCTACAACCTCGCGCTTCGTGACGTCGTGGACGAACTCGTCTTCGTCGACATCCCCGAGAAGGAAGACGAGACGGTCGGTCAGGCGGCGGACGCGAACCACGGCATCGCCTACGACTCAAACACCGAAGTCGTCCAGGGTGACTACGAGGACACCGCCGGATCGGACGTGGTCGTCATCACCGCGGGGATCCCGCGCCAGCCCGGCCAGACGCGGATCGACCTCGCGGGCGACAACGCGCCGATTATGGAGGACATCGGCTCGTCGCTGTCGGAGTACAACGACGACTTCGTCTCGCTCACGACCTCGAACCCGGTCGACCTCCTGAACCGGCACCTCTATGAGTCCGGCGACCGCGACCGCCACGAAGTGATCGGCTTCGGCGGCCGGCTCGACTCCGCGCGCTTCCGATACGTGCTGAGCCAGCGCTTCGATGCTCCCCTCCAGAACGTCGAGGCGACGATCCTCGGCGAGCACGGCGACGCGCAGGTCCCGGTCTTCTCGAAGGTCCGCGTCGACGGCGCCGACCCCGACTTCACCGCCGACGAGCGCGAGGAGATCCTGGGCGACCTCCAGGAGTCGGCGATGGACGTCATCGAACGCAAGGGCGCGACCCAGTGGGGGCCGGCGACGGGCGTCGCGCATATGGTCGAGGCGATCCTCCGCGATACGGGCGAGGTCCTCCCCGGCTCGATCGTCCTCGACGGCGAGTACGGCTACGAGGACACCGCCTTCGGCGTCCCGGTCAAGCTCGGATCCGACGGCGTCGAGACGGTCGTCGAGTGGGACCTCGACGACTACGAGGCCGGACTGATGGGCGACGCCGCCGCGAAGCTCAGAGCGCAGTACGAGAAGATCACGTAGGCAGAATCCGCGGCTCTTCTCACCACCTCACCCGGTCACGACGCTCGCGACGGGCGGGATCGCGTCCACGACGCCGGCGGCGACGCCGTAGGCGGCCAGCGCGTGGGCCCCCGGCCAGCCGTCGAGGACGTCGCCATCAGTGAGATACCGATCGCCCTTCGAGAGGTATCTCGCCGCCGCCCGCAGGAGCCACTTCTCGAAGGCGGAGCCCGTGGCCGCGATCCGGTAGGCCCGGTCGACGGCGTGGCGCTTCACGTCGAAGAGCAGGGCGTCGGGGACCGACGAGCGACCGCGGAGGCGCGCGACGGCCGCCTTCCCGGTGGGAAAGCCGCGGAACTCCGCGAGCGCGGTCGCGAGCGTCGTCGTCTCCAGACCGGCGAGGTCGTCCCGGCGCGCCCACCGTGCGTCTTCGAGCGTCTCCTCTCCGGGAGCGAGGGTCAACAGCCGGTTCCAGGCGGCGTCTCGCGGCGTCTCCGCGTCGACGCGTCGGGAGTCGTACCACGCCTCGTCGTGGGCGGTCTCCCGCACTCGCGAGCGGTACGTCTCGCGGGCGGACGCGAGGTCGATCGGGACCGGCATCGACTGCCGCGCCCGGAACGTCCGGTAGAACTGGCGGGCGTCGTCGAGGGAGCGAACCGACCGCTCGTGGTCCTGGACGGCCCGGGCCAGGGCCGTCTGGCGGACGCGCGCCGGCTGTTCGTCGAGCGCGGAGCGGTCGATGCGTGCGTTCTTCCCGGCGATCATCGCAACGTGTAACCACGACTCGATCAGGTCGATCCAGACCATCGCCTCGGCGGGCGCGTCGCCCGCGTAGCTGAGGCCGGCGCGGAAGTCGTCGATGCCGGACGCCGGGCCCGTTCGGGCCGGCCCGTCGGGACCGATCGGGACGTCGTCGAGGGTGGCGGCCGCGGCACCGAGTGTCAGCGCGACGTACCTGACGTGGTAGCGCGTCTCGCTCAGCGTGTCGAAGGACGCCGGATGCGACTCCCGGAGGTACTCCCGGGCGTCGGCGACGCTGCTGTCGATGCCGAAAAAGCGGTCGCCGTCGAGGTGTCCGGCGGCACGGGCGCGGGCGACGATCGGCGCCGCGCGCTCGACGAGACCACGGAGGTGCTCGATCGCCGCATCGCGGTGGTCGGGTCGGACGAGTGCGATGTCATCGTGGGTGACACCCTCGGGGTACGGGAGGGCTGCGGGGCCGGCCGCGGCGACCGCACCCGCGCCGAGGAGGCCGGCTGCACCGACGGCACCGACGCCGCGGAGGATCGAGCGGCGGGAGATGGCGGGACCAGTCACGGCGTCGGCTTCGGCGGGGGACCGGATACGTCTTGTCCCGCGGCCCTACGCCTGGGCGGGGTGGAGATCGGAGACGTACGCGGCGAGGTCGGTAGTCGTCACCATCCCGATGACGGCGCCGTCGTCGTCGACGACGGGGACGTGGTGGATACCGTGATCGAGCATCGACTCGGCGATCTGAGCGATCGGGACCTGCGCAGTCGTCGTCACCGCGGTGTCGGACATATACTCCGAGACGGGGGTCCGGTCTTTCGGCTGCCGCTCGGCGACGATCTGCACGAAGTCGGTGCTCGTGAGAATGCCGACGAGCTGCCCGTCTTCGACCACGACGAGCGAACCGATCTCTTCGTCGAGCATCGTCTGTGCTGCCTCCTCGACGAGCGTGTCGGGCGAGACAGTCTGTACCGGCGAGGACATCACGCGTGCGACGAAAATATCGTCCATACCTACGGTACCGGATCAACGACTATTAATGATTCTGCAGCGGCGACACCTTCGGCGAGCGCGAGTCGGAAGACGCGAGCCTTTTTGAGCGATGACGGGACCAGACCGCGCGTGACGTGAGTGATCTCCCGCGTCGGGCTGCGGTCGCTCGGCACATCGGCGCGGGTCGGAATGGAGGGGTGCCGACTGTTCGCCAACGCGCCAGCGACGCGGTTCGCCACGCTCGTTCACAGCCGTTCCCGGATCGTCTGGGCCGTCTTCTCGCCGACGCCCGGCACGTCCAGCAGGTCCGCCCTCGAGGCGGCGCGGACGTTCTCGACGCTCCCGAACCGCCGGAGGAGCGCTCTGCGCGTCTGCTCGCCGACGCCGGGGACGTCTTCGAGCACGGTCCGGACGTCGTCGCGGAGGGTCCGGTGGTACTGGGCGGCGAAGCGGTGCGCCTCGTCGCGGACGCGCTGGAGCACGTGCAGCGCGGGGTCGTCGTCGCTCCAGTCGTAGACTCGATCGGGCGCGACCACCAGCTCCCGCTCCTTCGCGAGGGCGACGACGGGGACGTCCCAGCCCGTCTCCGAGAGCGCGTCCCGGGCGGCGCCGAGTTGCCCTTCGCCCCCGTCGACCAAGAGCAGGTCGGGGTCGGGACGATCGTCCCGGTCCTCGATTGCCCGTTCGGCGCGCCAGCGGACGAGCGCGCGCATCCGCGCGTAGTCGTCGTTGCCGTCGGGGAGTCGCTTCCGGCGGTAGTCCGCCTTCTCGGCCGATCCGTCGACGAAGCAGACGTCGCTCCCGACGACGGCCGTGCCTCCCGCGTGACTGACGTCGAACCCCTCGATCCGCGAGACCGACTCCAGACCCAGCGCGTCCGCGAGCGCAGCGAGTTCGTCGTCCCGGTCGGGACCGCTCCGGGCGTTCTTGAGCGCGAGGTCGACGAGCTTCGCCTCCCGGCCGGCGCCGGGAACGCGGACGTCGACGCCCTCGGCGCGCAGCCACGCGGTCACGTCCTCGTCGTCGGGACGCTCCGAGCAGCAGATCGCGTCCGGGAGCTCGCGCTCGGCGTAGTACTGCGTCAGAAACGCCGTGAGGACGGCCGCAGACCGTTCGCCGCCGTCGGGTGCGTCGAGGTGGTGTCGCGACCGGTCCACCAGCTGGCCGCGCTCGCTGTGGAGCCGCGCGACGGTGGCAGTGTCGCCTTCGACCGCCACGCCGAGGACGTCGACCGTGCGTTCGTCTGACTGCGCGGAGACGGCCTCCTCTCCCGCGCCGTGGAACGACTCGACGGCGTCGAGTCGATCGCGGAGGTTCGCGGCCCGCTCGAACTCTGCCGCCTCGGCAGCAGACTCCATCTCGCGGCGGAGCGGATCGGCCAACGCGCCGGTCTCGCCCTCGAAGAACCGCACGACCGCCTCGACGTCATCTTGGTAGGTGTCGGCGTCGATCTCGCCGGTACAGGGCGCGGCGCACAGCCCCATCTCGTAGTCGAGACAGGGACGATCTCGATTGGCGTACTTGTGGTCCGAGCAGCCGCGCAGTCCGTAGACCTCACGGAGCGCCTTCACCACGGTTTCGACCCGGCCCTTGTCGGTGAACGGGCCGAAGACCGTCGCCCCGGGATCGGGATCGCGCGTCACCTCGATTCGCGGCACGTCGTGAGCCGTGAGCTGGACCAGCGGGTAGGACTTGTCGTCCTTCAGCCGGACGTTGTAGCGGGGCTGGTGTCGCTTGATCAGGTTGGCTTCGAGCAGCAGCGCTTGCGTTTCGGTGTCGGTGACCGCGACGTCGATCGCCCCCGCGCGGTCGACCATCTGCCGGATGCGCTCGCCGCGCGGGTCGGCGTACGAGCGGACGCGGTCCCGGAGGTCGACGGCCTTGCCGACATAGAGGACGTCCTCGCCGGCGAGGAACTGATAGACGCCGGGGTCGGTCGGCAACTCCGCGGCGCGGGCGCGGATGTCGCTGCGCTCCATCGATCGAACGTAGCAGATGGAGCCGCTTGAGCGTGACGTGATACTGATACCGTCGAACAGACGTTCGTGAATCAGATCGGCACCTCGGGGTGCCGAGACGCGTCACATCGTTCTGTCCGACAGTATGACGGGTGTAGCTTCGTACCGGGTGCTCGCCACTCCCGGTGCCGGCGAGCACCGGGAAGAGACTCCAACCGTCGTTATGACGCCCTCCCGGGCCGCGCGCGGCGAGGGCGGTAGCTACAAACCGCTCCTCGCTCAGGTTCGAGCTGTGAGCGACCCCACAGAGCGCGAGACCGGGACCGACGACGCGAGCGGCGGCGACGGGAACGAAGGCGGAGAGACAGACGGAGCGGCGGACAGAGCGGCGGACAGAGCGGCGGACGACCCGGTCCGGTGTTGGCTCGTCGAGCGGACCTACACGGACCGCGGGCTCGTCGATATGGTGTATGCGACGCCCGACGGCTCGCACGTCCGTCGCAAGCAGGTGGCGACGACCGTGATGCGCCAGCGCGGCACCGGGACGACCGCCGCCGTCGACGTCGACCGCGACGACCTGGAGCCGGTCGACGACGAGGCGACGCGCGAACGCTACGCGGCCGAGGCCGAACGGATGCGCGCGGAGTACGAGCCGGACGAGGAGGTCTGATTCGCACCAAACGCTTTATGGACGGACCTGACAACCGTCGCCTATGGCCGCCATCGAACTCGACGGGGTGACGAAGCGATTCGAAGACGTCACCGCCGTCTCGGACCTCTCGTTGACCGTCGAGGAGGGGGAGGTCTTCGGCTTCCTCGGCCCCAACGGCGCCGGGAAGTCGACCACGATCAACCTCCTCCTCGACTTCGTCCGTCCGACCGCGGGGACGGTGACAGTACTGGGCCACGACGCTCGCGCGGAGAGCGTCGCCGTCCGCGAGCGCACCGGCGTCCTCCCGGAGGGCTTCGACGTGTACGACCGGCTGACCGGCCGGGCGCACGTCGAGTTCGCGATCGACTCCAAGGAGGCCGACGCCGATCCCGACGCCGTGCTGGAGCGCGTCGGCCTCGACGACGCCGCCGACAGGCAGGCCGGCGGGTACTCCACGGGGATGCGCCAGCGCCTCGCGCTGGCGATGGCGCTCGTCGGTGATCCGGATCTGTTGATCCTCGATGAGCCCTCGACCGGGCTCGATCCGGCGGGCGCGAAGGAGATGCGCGACATCGTCCTCGGAGAGGCCGAGCGCGGTACGACCGTCTTCTTCTCGTCGCACATCCTCGAACAGGTCGAAGCGGTCTGCGACCGCGTCGGAATCTTGCGGGACGGCGAACTCGTCGCAGTCGACTCGATCGAGGGCCTCCGGGCGGCCTCGGGCACCGAGACGACGCTCCGGGTCTCCGTCGACGAACGGGTCCCCGACGACGCGCTCGACGCCGTCCGCGCCCTCGACGGCGTCGAGCGCGTCGACCGCGACGGCGACGCGCTCCGCGTCGGGTGCGACAGCGACGCCAAGACCCGCGTCGTCACGGAACTGGAAGAACGGGGCGTCGCCGTCGTCGACTTCACGACCGAGGAGGCCTCGCTGGAAGAGCTGTTCTTGGCCTACACCGAGGGTGAGGCGGGCGGGCGCGCGAACGCATCCCCCTCGACCGCCGGCGCGTCGGACGCGACGCCCGAAGACGCGGAGGCGAAGCGATGAGCTGGCAGGCCGTCGCCCGCAAGGAGTTCCGCGACGCGATCCGCTCGCGGTGGCTCCACGGGTCGACGCTGTTTTTCGTGCTCTTCCTCGGCGGGGCGAGCGCGCTATTCTTCGGCGTGCTGGCACCGCCGAAGCTCCGACAGGTCTCGAACCTGTTCGGGGTCTTCCTCCAGCTCGGCGTGTTCAACTTCTCGTTCCCCGGGCTGCTCGCGCTCGTGCTGGGATTCGTCGCGCTCTCGACGTCGTACGGGTCGATCACCGAAGAGCGCGAGACGGGATCGATCAAGCTCCTGCTCTCGCTGCCGAACTCGCGCCGTGACGTCGTCGCCGGAAAGCTCCTCGGCCGCGCGGCGGTCGTGGTCGTCGCGCTGCTCGTCGGTTTCTTCGTCGCGTTCGTTGCCCTCCTGGCCACGGGGACCCGGCTCCAGCTCGGCGCGTTCGTCCCACAGATCGCGCTCACTGCGCTCCTCGGCGCCGCCTTCGTCTCGATCGGTCTCGGCGTCTCCGCGCTTGCGGACTCGAACCGCGAGGCGACGCTCGCGACGATGGGGCTCTACCTCATCTTCGCCGTCCTCTGGGGGTCGATCTCGGAGGGGATCCCGAAGCTCCTGAACTACGTCGGAAAGCAGGCGGGGATCGGCTCGCTCGCCAACCTCACGCGCGTCAAGATCGGCGTCTTCCTCAAGTACCTGAACCCGCTGAAGACCTACGAGACGCTCGCGGCCCAGTTGTACTACGCGCCCCAGAAGGCCCGGCTCGTGAGCACGACCTACGGCGAGCAGGTCGTCCTCGGCCCCGCACTCGAGGGGTCGCTGCCGTTCTACTTCTCGGGGTGGTTCCTGTTTGTGGTCCTGCTCGCGTGGATCGCCCTGCCCGCGGCCGTCGGCTACTGGGCGTTCGAGCGGCGGGACCTGTAGTGGCGGCGGGCGGAGGGCACCGGTACAACGGTACGACCGTCAGTATCACGCGTGACGCGACGGCGGCGCCCGACGTGCCGCCAGTCGCCGGAAACCCGTATCGCTTATCCCTGACGGCTGCAACCTCCGCGTATGGACGAGGACTTCCTCCTCCTCAACCCGGGGCCGGTGCCCGTCACCGACGAGGTGGCAGCGGCGATGGACGAGCCGATGGTCTCACACCGCTCCGCGGCGTTCGAGGCGGTCTACGAGCGCGCACAGGACGGTCTCGACTACATCTTCGAGCACTCCACGCTCGACGGGAGTTCCACCGCGACGGACGGGGGCGGCACCTCGCTGCTCCTCAACGGGACGGCGACGATGGGGATGGAAGCCGCCGTCGCGAACCTCGTCGGCGAGGACGACGAGGTCGTCGCGCTCGTCAACGGGAAGTTCGGGCGGCGCTTCGCCCGGATCGCCGAGCGCTACGCCGAGGTGACGCGCGTGGAGGTCCCGTGGGGAGAGTCGATCCCCGTCGCGGACGTCCGCGCGGTCGTGACCCCCGAGACGGACCTGGTGACGATGGTGCACAACGAGACCAGCACGGGCCTTTTGAACCCCGTCGCCGGCGTCGGCGAGATCGCCGCCGAGTACGACGCCCGGTTCGTCGTCGACGGCGTCACGTCGATCGGCGGCGACGTCTTCGAGATCGACGACTGGAACGTCGACATCGCGATCACCGACGCCCAGAAGGCGCTCGCGGCCCCGCCGGGAATCAGCGCGATGTACGTCACAGACGGGGTGAAAGACGCGATCGACGGCGAGTCCGCGCCCTTCTATGAGGACCTCGACTGGCATCTGCGGAAGTCCGATTCCCACCAGACGCCCTTTACGAGCGCCGTCCCGCTGTTCCGCGCGATGGCGGTCGCCGTCGAAGACATCGTCGAGGAGACGATGCCCGAGCGGATCGCGCGCCACCGGCGGCAGGCCGCGGCGTTCCGCGCGGGCTTCACCGCGATGGGGCTTCCGCTCTTCGCCGACGCGAAGGGCGAGACCGACCTCTCGAACACCGTCACCGCGGTGTCGCTCCCCGAGGCGGTCTCGGGCGAGGACGCCGACGCGTTCTTCGACGGCGTCGCAGACCGGAACGTCAGTATCTCCGGCGGCCAGGCCCACCTCGGCGGGACGATCTTCCGCGTGAGCAATATGGGCGGCCTCCCGGACGAGGCGATCCTCCGCGGCGTCCGCACCGTCGGCGAGGCGATGGCCGACGCGGGCGTGGACGTCGACGTCGACGCCGGCGTCACGGCCGCGCGCGACGAACTGGACGTCGCAGAGGCCGCCTCCCAGGACGAGTGAACTGTCGGCCGAGAGAATCGGCGGTCCCGTCATACTGTCTATTGTCAGTCCGTACCGCTGGTTCGCCGGAACGGGGTGGCGAACCAGCGGTACCCAGTGACAATAGACAGTATCAGACAGTACAATCGCATCTCCACAAACGCTTTCCGCTCCGGGGTCGCGGTGAGAGATAGCGTATGTCGGTGAGCGATTCCCGATCGACGGACGGCGAACTCCAGGTACGGCTCTACGAACTGTTGCACGAGCGAGCGCGGACGGAGCGGAAGTGGCTGTTCTGGCGACTGGCCGCCGGTCACCTCATCGTCGGGCTGATCGTCGGATACGCGTTCGTCTCCCGGCAGTGGCGGTTCATCGTCCTGACACCCATCCTCTACGGGATCGCAGTGATGGACGGCCTGAAGTACGTGGTGCGGCTGTTCCACCTGGAGAGACAGTTCGTGGCGCTGGAGACGAAACTCGCCGAGCGGGAGCCGCTGTTCGAGTGCGTCAGCGAGTACGGCTTCTTCGGCGCCGGCCACCGCGTCGAACTCGAAGGGGTCGACCTGAACTGGATGCCCGAGATCGCCCAGCTGTGTCTCGTCGGGGCGATATACCTCACGTTGGTCGCCGCCTCGCTGCTAGTCTGGACGCCACTCGGGGCCACCCCGACGGGCGGCTTCCGGGTCACTCGCGTCCACCTGCTCGTGGCCTACGTGGCGTTCACGTGGCTGTTCGCGCTGGTCGCCTTCGTCGGCTACAGACACTACCAGCAGGTGCGGGACGAAACGAGGAACGCCCGCGAGCGGGCCGAGGACGGGTAGCTTTCGAGATCTGTCCCGGAGCCGCCACTGGGGCAGGACCGCTATCGGACGGCTCCTTCCCGTCGGCTCTCGCGTTCACCCGTAACCGCTGGTTATAAGTTCACGGGAGAATATGCATATTACACATAGTATGGTCGATGGGTTCCACACCCGGAGTCTGCACGCCGGTCAGGAGCCGGACGAGACGACGGGCGCTCGCGCGCCCCCGATCTATCAGACCACCTCCTACGCCTTCGCGGACGCCGACCACGCCGCCGATCTCTACGCGCTCGAGGCGGAGGGAGACGTCTACTCGCGGATCTCGAACCCGACGACGCGGGTCCTCGAAGAGCGTCTCGCGGCCCTCGAAGGCGGCGTCGCCGCCGTCGCCACCGCCTCGGGGATGGCCGCCCTCGACTCGGCGACGAGTATGCTCGCCTCCGCGGGCGACAACGTCGTCGCCTCGGCGGATATGTACGGCGGGACGGCGACCTACCTCACCAAGATGGCGACCCGCCGCGGGATCGACGTCCGGGTCGTGGACACCCTCGATTACGACGCCTTCGCGGCCGAGACCGACGAGGACACCGCCTTCGTCCACGTGGAGACCATCGCCAATCCGTCGCTCAAGACGCCCGACTTCGAGCGGCTCGCGGACGTCGCCCACGAGGCGACCGCGCCGCTCGTGGTCGACAACACCTTCGCGACGCCCTACCTCTGTCGCCCGCTGGAACACGGTGCCGACGTCGTCTGGGAGTCGACGACGAAGTGGATCCACGGCTCGGGAACCACGGTCGGCGGCGTCCTCGTCGACGGGGGCACGTTCCCCTGGAAGCACGCCGACTACGACGAACTCTCGGGGGAGAATCCCGCCTTCGGCATCGACTTCGTCGAGCGCTACGGCGAGGCGGCCTTCGCCAACGCGGTCCGCCAGCGCGCGTTGCGGACGCTCGGGAATCAGCAGTCGCCCTTCGACGCCTGGCAGACGATCCAGGGCCTGGAGACGCTGCCGCTCCGGATGGCCCGCCACTGCGAGAACGCGCACGCGGTGGCGACGTTCCTGCGCGAGCACGACGACGTCGCGTGGGTGTCGTATCCGGGCTTCGACGAGCACCCGACACACGACAACGCGAGTCGATACCTCGGCTCCGGCGACGGGAGCGGGGACGGCGGCGCGGACACAGACGCCGACCACGAGTACGGCGGGATGGTCACCTTCGGGCTCGACGCCGGATACCGGGCGGCGAAGCGGACCTGCGAGGAGACAGACCTCGCGTCGTTCCTCGCGAACATCGGCGACGCGAAGACGCTCCTCATCCATCCGGCCTCGACCACCCACGCGCAACTGAGCGAGGAAGAACAGCGCGCGGCCGGCATCAGCCCCGAGATGGTCCGGCTCTCGGTCGGGATCGAAGACGTCGACGACGTCATTTCCGACCTCGGTCGCGCGATCGACGCCGCGACGCGAGGGGCGTCCGGTTCAGAAGCCACAGAGTCGGGGGGGGACGACGCGCGATGAAGACCGAAAGCGGCACGGTCGAACTCGGGCGCTTCGACTTCCAGTCGGGCGACGAGATCGAGAACCTCGAAGTCGCCTACGAGTCCTACGGCGAGTTCGACGGCGACAACGCCGTCCTGGTCTGTCACGCGCTCACCGGGAGCCAGAACGTCGCGGGCTACGGCTCCGAGACCGCGGGCCAGGCCCGCGCGTGGTGGAACGACATCGTCGGCCCGGGAAAGGCGATCGACACGAACGACTACTACGTCGTCTGCGCGAACGTGCCGGGGTCGTGTTACGGCACCAGCGGCCCGCCGTCGACCGACCCCGAAGGCGAGGTCTACGGCACGGACTTCCCGCCCGTGACGGTCGAAGACTGGACGCGCTCGCAGCGCCTCCTCCTCGACGAACTCGGCGTCGGGCGCCTGCACGCGGTCGTCGGAGGCAGCGTCGGCGGGATGAACGCGCTCGACTGGGCGAAGCGCTACCCCGACGACGTCCGGTATGTCATCTCGGTCGCGGCGGCCGCGCGCCTGGACGCGCAGTGTCTCGCGCTCGACGCTATCGCTCGGCGCGCGATCACGACCGACCCGGACTGGAACGGCGGCCACTACTACGACCGGGACGAGACGCCGACCGACGGGCTGGCGCTCGCGCGGCAGATCGGCCACGTGATGTACCTCTCGAAGGCGTCGATGGAACAGAAGTTCGGGCGGCGTGCCGCGGGGCGGGACGCCCAGCGCGACTCGTTCCCCGCAGACCCCGCCGCGGCGTTCTTCCCCTACCGCGACGTCGAGTCCTACCTCGACTACCAGGCCGAGAAGTTCGTCGAGCGCTTCGACCCCAACTCGTATCTGTATCTCACCCGCGCGATGGACGACTACGACCTCGCGGAGGGATACGAAGACGACGCCCACGCCGTCGCCGCCTTCGAGGGGGAGGCGCTCGTGCTCTCGTTCACGGGCGATTGGCACTTCACGGTCGAGCAGTCGGAGACCGTCGCGGAGGCGTTCCGCGAGACGGGCATCCCCGTCGCCCACCACGTCGTCGAGTCCGACCACGGCCACGACGCCTTCCTCGTCGAACCCGAGAAGGTCGGGCCGCCGCTCCGGGACTTCCTCGGCGCCGGCGTCGAGGGACGCTCGGTCCACGACACCGCCGAGGACGACTCCACGACCGGCGGCGACTTCGCGCCCGTCCACGCGTCGCTCTTCAGCCGGTGAGTCGGACCTACTGTTAGCTAAAAATCCGCGGCCGATATTCTGGATGGAAAAAATGAAGTGGCCATTAGCCATCGATACACAAAATGGGACATCGCATAGACGATATCGACCGGCGTATCCTCTATCACCTCGCACGGGACGCCCGTAATACGTCCGGCTCGATGATCGCCGACAAGGTGGACGTCACCCCGGCGACCATCCGAAACCGCATCCATCAACTCGAAGAACACGGCATCATTCGGGGTTACAACGCCGCCATCGATTACGAACGCAGCGACGGTCTCACTCAACTCGAATTCACGTGCACGGCTCCGCCGGCGGACCGGCAGCGCCTCGGGACCGAATGTACCGACGTCTCCGGCGTCGTCCGCGTCCGCGAACTAACGACCGGTCGAGAGAACCTCCGGATCACTGCCGTCTGCACCGACAGCGACGACATCTCCCGACTCACCCGCGAGTTGTCCGACCTCGGACTCAGCATCGACCACCAGGCGGTCGTCCACTCCGAACTCACCCAGCCCTACCAGCCGTTCGCGCCCGAAGAGGCCGGTCAAACCGCCTCACTCACCGACTTTCGCAGCCTCTCCGGCGGCGCCGAAATCATCGAGTTCACCGTCTCCGAGGACGCCCCCATCGCCGGACAGACCCTCGCCGAGGCCAACCGATCCGGACTCCTCTCCGACGACATTCTGGTCATCAGCCTCGAACGCGGCGAAACCATCGAGGCGCCGAACGGCGACACGACGATCTGTGCGGGCGACGTCGTGACCATCTTCGCCCGCGATTCACTCCCCGACGAGACGCTGACCGCCTTCGACGCCCGCGAGACTTCAGAGTCCGCTCCGTAGGTGAACGATGACCCGATTGTCCGTGCTCCAGTGGCTGACTGCCGACGACGACGAGACGCTGTACGAATGTCGGGACTGCGGGCGCTCATTCGACGACGAGCGCGCGTCGTGTCCGGAGTGTGGGTCAGAAAACATCGCCGAATACCGGCTCTAAGCGACGATATCGATTCCACGATGACTCACGACCGCATTCTCATCGCGACCGATGGAAGCGACCCAGCACGCGCCGCAGCGAATGAGGCGATCACACTCGCCGACGAATGTGAGGCGACTCTGTATTCGCTCTACGTACTCGATGGAGTGGAACCACCACCGTGGCTCGACGACCCCGAACTCGAACCAGGTATCGATACGAAGGCCGGCCGAGCGCTACAGAGTGTCGAATCAGTAGCTGAGGACCGCGGGTTCGGTACCGAAATCGTCGAATCGGTCGTCAGAGGTGACACGGCGACCGCCATCATCGAGTTCGCCAAAGAGCACGATATCGACCTCGTCGTGATGGGAACCCACGGCCGGACCGGACTCGATCGGCTCCTCATCGGTAGCGTCTCCGAACGGGTCGTCCGCGAATCTCCCATCCCCGTCGTGACCGTCTCTGCCGACTGACGAGGACTCCCTCAACTCGAGACACGAATGACACGAACTCCCTCGATATCGGCGGATGAGACCGGACCAACGGGTCTGGATGCGGGACACTCAGCGTCGGAAGCGAGATCACCCCCCGGTCACGGCTGGAGGTGTACTAAATGAGTCGAACCTGGTCACCGATCTGCCGCGACATCGGCTGGATGCTACGGGCACTTTCGGGTATGATGTTCGTCTCGATACTGGTATCGTTAGTCTGGCACGAATGGTACGCTATCCCGGGCCTCGTCCTAGCGGGACTCCTCCCGCTAGCCGTCGGGTCGGGGCTCGTCCGGCGGTTCGAAACGGACGCCGCGCCCGCGAAACTACACGGGATGGTCACCGCCGCTGGCGGATGGTTTCTGGTCGCCCTCTTCGGTGGGCTCCCGCTCTTTTTCGTCGCTTGGACCGTCGAACTGGCCCCTGGATGGATGGCGCCACCGATGACAGCGACCCTGGCTGCGTTCAAGAATCCGTTGAACGCCCTGTTCGAGAGTATGAGCGGCTTCACCGGAACGGGGCTGACGATGGCCGTCCACGAGAGCGTCCTGCCCCAGACGCTCCAGTGGTGGCGGTCGTTCATCGAATGGATCGGCGGAGTCGGCGTGATCGTCCTGACGACAGCCATCCTCGCGCGCCCCGGCAGTGGCTCACTGACGCTCTACGAATCGGAAGCCCGCTCGGAGAAGATCCATCCCAGCATCGTTTCGACAGTCCGGACGATCTGGTGGATTTTCCTGCTCTTCACGTTCCTTTCGATCCTGCTGCTGTGGGTCGCCGGGATGCCGATGTGGGACGCGATCAACCACGCGATGACCGGGCTCGCAACGGGCGGCTTCAGTATCACCGACAACAGTATCGGGACCTACGACAGCGCCTGGATCGACTTCGCGCTCGTCCCCGTAATGGTCCTGGGGAGCATTGCCTTCCCGGTCCATTATCTCATCCTTCAGGGAGGACTCGACAATCTCTATACTGATCTCCAGACGCGATGGGTGTTCGTCTCGTTCGCGACCGGGGGGCTCGTACTCACAGGGTTCCTCTACGTGAACGGGACGCGAGAGACGCTGTTCCAGGCGTTCCGGTATGGACTGTTCCAGTTCGTCTCAGCGATGTCGTGTACGGGGTTCCAGACCGCGGGCAATCTCGGGACGGCCTGGGCAGCCGAGTCTCAATTGCTCCTCTCGATGGGGATGGTTGTGGGAGCAGCAGCAGGCTCTACCGTCGGTGGCATCAAACTCGTGCGAGCGCTCACTCTCTCGAAAGGCATTCTCTTCCGTATTCGTGACGTCTTCTATCCGGATGCGTTAGTTCGCCACTTCGAGCTGGACGGGCGAATGCTGTCGGCAGACGAGACCGCCCACGAGATCGAGGAGGCGGCCATCATCACGTTCCTCTGGTTTGTGTTTCTGGGCGCCACGGTGTTCGGGTTCTTGCTGATATTCCCGATAGGACCGACTGGCTACACGCTTCAGAACGTGATTTTCGAGGTCGCGAGTGCCCAAGGTAACGTCGGTCTCTCGACGGGAATCACCGGCCCCTCGATGCCGACGGTGGCGAAGGTGCTGCTCCTCTTCAATATGTGGATCGGCCGGCTCGAAATCGTTCCCGTCCTCATCGGCTTCCGGTATCTCGTCTACGGGGGGGAGCCCCTCGAATGATTCGGGATCCTGAAAAACTCCCAGTCGTGGGGCCGATACTGGAGGCAGGCCCAAACGACACGGTCTTCGATCTGTACATTCTTACGGGGCCAGTCCTTATCGCGGTGGTTTCGATAGCGGGCCGGAACGTCGTAACTCGCGTACTGGCGGGGCTCTACATCGGGCTGTTCGCGGTGTATCTGGGACATAAGGCAATGACCAGACAGACGCCTGAATAATCGAGGAAACACCTCAGAGGGTTCAAAAACTAAACTATGTACGTCATCGTTGTCGGTGCAGGTCAAATCGGCGAACAGGTCATCAAGATGTTGACGCGGTCCGAGCACGACGTAGTCGTCATCGAGACCGACACAGACGTGGCGACGAAGATAAATCAGGCGTACGACTGTTTCGTGTTGAATACCGACGCGACGGTCAGGGAGAATCTCGAGGAGGCCGGTGCTGCGGACGCCGACGCCATCATCTGTACCACCGACGAAGACGCGACGAACATTATGGTCTTGCTGCTCGCCAAAGAACTCGAAATACCCTCACTGGTCACGGTGGTACAGAACCCCGAGCATATGAGCATCGTTCGTCGGATCGGGGCCAACGTGTTGGAGAACCCCCAGCAATTGATCGCAGAGCACCTCGTTCGTGCCGTCCAGCGACCGTCGGTGAAGGACGTGTTACACCTGGCGGGAGACGCAGAGATATTCGAGGTGACCGTCGTCGAGGGGGCATCGATCGCGGGGACTACGATTCAAGAAGCCGACGAAGAGGGACTCATCGGCGAAGACGTCCTGATCGTCGCCATCGAGCGCGGGGACGAGGTGGTGACCCCGAAAGGAGAGACCAGAATCAAACCCGGAGACTTGGTCACTGTGTTCTCCAGAGTAGGGATCACCCAAGGGGTGATGGACGAGTTCACTAACGGCCAGGGCTAGACGGCATCATAATGATGGTTGTAACTATGTACCGGTGCTCGCCGCCCCGGTGTCGGCGAGCACCGCGAAGAGACGACAACCGTCAGTATCAGAACCGGAATCGCAGGTAGGTGACCCCCAGGGGGACGACGCTGACGCCGACGCCGAAGAGCGAGAGCATCAGCAACTGCGCGCCCAGTTGAAGGATTCCGGCGCCGACGACGCGATCGCGGTCACCGCCGCGCCGGCGTAGAAGACGACCTCGAACGCGGGGTCGCCCCCGTCGTACGCAACGAGCGCCACCGCCAGGAGGAAAAAGTGAACGGCGAGCGGGATCCCGGCGAGGACGGCATACCCGACGTCGACCCACCGGGCCGGCAGCGTCGTCGCCGTCGCGAACACGTCGAGCGTCGCGACCGACTGCAAGTAGAACTCTCCGAGGCCCTGCACGAGAACGTCGACCGTCGACGCCGGCGCCTCCGAGGTGGTCGCGAGGACGATCGAGGCGCCGACGTACCCCCAGACGACGAACCACAGCGCGGTGGCGAGAAAGACCATACCCGCAAATGTGACGGACGAGTGAAAAGTATTGCCGGATATGTCGCCCGCCGACTCCGCCCCGCGCCTCGCCAGACTGCGTCGAAGATAGCGGCGGAAATTGCACACGTCACGGAAGTTAGGCGAGTGCTCCGAGAACCGGCGCGTATGTCTGAGGACGACGACACGCCACTCGGATTCGGGACGCGGAGCCTCCACGCCGGCCAGGAGCCGGACCCCGCGACCGGATCGCGCGCACAGCCCATCTATCAGACGACGTCCTACGTCTTCGAGGACGCCGAAGACGCCGCGAATCAGTTCGCCCTGGAAAAGGAGGGCTTCATCTACAGCCGGCTGATGAACCCCACGGTCGCGACGCTGCAAGAGCGGCTCGCCTCCCTGGAGGGCGGCGTCGGCGCCGCCGCGACGGCCTCGGGGATGGCCGCGCTCGATCTCACGACCTTCCTGCTCGCCGAGGCGGGCGACAACATCGTCACGGCGGCGTCGCTGTACGGCGGCACCTACACCTACTTCACCCACACCGTCGAGCGCCGCGGGATCACGACGAAGTTCGTCGACACGCTGGATTACGAGGGGTACGCGGAGGCGATCGACGACGACACCGCCTACGTCCACCTCGAGACGATCGGCAATCCGGCCCTCGTCACGCCCGACATCGAACGGATCGCCGACATCGCCCACGACCACGACGTGCCGCTCTTCGTCGACAACACCTTCGCGACGCCGTACCTCTGCCGGCCGATCGAACACGGCGCCGACCTGGTCTGGAACTCCACGACCAAGTGGCTCCACGGCGCGGGGACCACGATCGGCGGGGTCGTCGTCGACGGCGGACGTTTCCCGTGGACCGAACACGCCGACGAGTACCCCGAACTGGGCGCGCCGAACCCCGCCTACCACGGCGTCAACTTCGCCGAGCGCTTCGGCGACGCGGCGTTCACCTACGCCGCCATCGCGCGCGGCCTGCGCGACCTCGGGAACGCCCAGTCGCCGTTCGACGCCTGGAACACCCTCGAAAAGCTGGAGTCGCTGCCGATGCGGATGGAGCGCCACTGCGAGAACGCGTTGGCGGTCGCGGAGTACCTCGAGGACCACGACGCCGTCTCGTGGGTCAACTATCCCGGCTTGGAGAGCCACGAGACGCACGACGAGGCCACGGAGTACTTGGATGGCGGCTACGGCGGGATGATCACCTTCGGTCTCGAAGCGGGCTACGAGGCCGCCCGCGAGACGGTCAACAACGTCGAACTCGCGTCCCTGCTCGCGAACGTCGGCGACGCGAAGACGCTCGTGATCCACCCGGCGTCGACGACGCACCAGCAACTCACCGAAGAGGAACAGCGCGCGGCGGGCGTCACGCCCGATATGGTGCGCCTCTCGGTCGGAATCGAAGACGTCGACGACATCATCGCCGACCTCGATCAGGCGATCGACGCAGCGACGCGGTAATCGTCGCGAGCGGGGGAGGGGAAGGGAGGGGCGAGCACCGGTACAGAGTGACAATAGAGGGCTTATCGCAGGTTATGAGAGCAGTCGTTCCGGATCCAGAGAAGAAGGGTGCGTTTTTTCTTTCGCTATCGAGAACCACGCGTCGTGGTCGAAATACTCCTGCTCGTCGGTCTCGGTGTCGCCGTCTTCGTCGGCTTCAACATCGGCGGCTCCTCGACGGGCGTCGCGTTCGGTCCCGCGGTCGGGAGCGACCTCGTCTCGAAACTCGGCGCCGCGGCGCTGATGACGGCGTTCGCGCTCCTCGGCGCGTGGACCGCGGGCCGCGAGGTCATCCAGACGATGGGCGGACAGATCGTCCCGGAGAGCCAGTTCACGCTCGCCGCCAGCGTCGCCGTGCTCTTCTTCGTCGGCCTGGCGCTCCTGATATCGAACACGTTCGGCGTCCCGGCGTCGACGTCGATGACGGCGGTGGGCGCGATCGCCGGCCTGGGGGTCGCTTCCGGCTCGCTCAACGAGGCCGTGATGCTCGAGATCGTCTCGTGGTGGATCGTCGCCCCCGTGATCGCCTTCTGGATCTGCGCGGTCATCGGTCGCTATCTCTACCCGTACCTCGACGCCAGACTCAAACTCGATCGCTCGCCGGGGCCGATCGTCGCCTTCGATCGCGACGGCGCCGTCCCGCGGCCGCGACTCGGCCCGAACACCTCTCTCCGAGAACTCGGGAGCGTGGGGCTCGTCGTCCTCATCGCGTGTTATATGGCCTACTCCGCGGGGGCGTCGAACGCGGCCAACGCCGTCGCGCCGCTCGTCGGCAACGGCGCGGTGTCGATGAACAACGGGATCTTCCTGGCCGCGGGAGCGATCGGGATCGGGGCGTTCACCATCGCCCGGCGGACGCTCGATACCGTCGGCAACGACCTCACCGAGCTGCCGATCCTGGCGGCGCTCGTCGTCGAGACGGTGTCGGCGTCGCTGATCACGATGCTGTCGTATCTCGGCATTCCGGCCAGCCTGGCGGTCTCGGCGACGATGTGTATCGTCGGACTCGGCTGGGGACGAGCGACCCGGACGGTCACCATCGGCGAGGCGATCGGCGGGGAGACACCGGAGATGTCGATCGACGCTCTGACGGCCGAGACCGAAGACGAGGTGCCGCCCGTCGGCGAGGAGTCCTCGCAGGAACTCGCCGGCTCGGACCTGTTCGATCCCGGGACGACGGGTCGGGTGATCTTCTTTTGGCTCCTGACGCCGAGCCTCTCGGCGGCGGCCTCCTATGTCCTGTTCGTCTTCGTGCCGCTGTGAGCGAGCGTACCAGCGGTTTCGTCCGACAGTATATGAGCGGCGGACCGAACAGCAAAGTCTAATGGGGTGGCTGACAAACCGACTGCTGATGCCTACCGTAGAATACCTCAACTACGAAGTGCTCGACGACCAGGGTTGGGATATGGACGACGACGACCTCTTCGAGAAAGCCGCCGACGCCGGACTGGACGGCGAAGACTACGGCAGTCTCGACGTGAACCAGGGCGAGTACATCCTGGAGGCCGCCGAGGCGCAGGGCTACGACTGGCCCTTCTCGTGCCGTGCCGGCGCCTGTGCGAACTGCGCGGCGATCCTCAAGGAGGGAGAGATCGATATGGATATGCAGCAGATCCTCTCCGACGAGGAGGTCGAAGACAAGAACGTCCGGCTGACCTGTATCGGCTCGCCGGCGGCCGACGAGGTCAAGATCGTCTACAACGCGAAGCACCTCGACTACCTGCAGAACCGCG
>JBDGUP010000129.1:0-18314 GCA_042215815.1 Haloquadratum sp.
TCGGAACACTCGTCACTCGCGGGAAGGCGGGGGTATGCGCTCGCATCTCTATCAACGGTTTCGTCCGACAGTATATCTCACTCGAGCGAGAGCCCCGGGTGCCAGTGGTCGACGCCCGCCTCGCGCTTTCGCTCTTCCATCTCCGCGAGCAGGTGCACCGCGAGACTGGCGGTCTCGGCCGCTCGCGACTCGCCCTCGGTCCTGAACTCGCCCGTGAGACGGTTCGCGTAGACGGCACAGACCGCCCCCGCGCGGAGTCCGTACACGTTCGCGACCGCCAGGAGCGCCGCGGCCTCCATCTCGATGTTCTTCACGTTCGCCTCCCGGAGTTCCTCGACCAGCGTCTCCGAACCGGCGGCGCGGAAGCCCTCGAACCCCGGTCGCGCCTGTCCCGCGTAGAAGGAGTCCGCGCTCATCGTGATCCCGACGTGGTAGTCGTGGCCGAGCCGCTCTGCGGCCGCGACGAGCGCGGCGACGACCTCGTAGTCCGCCGTCGCCGGGTAGTCCTCGCGGACGTACTCCTTCGAGGTTCCCTCCTGCCGCACCGCGCCGGAGGTGATAACCAGGTCGCCGACGTCCATCTCGGGCTGGATCGCCCCGCAGGAGCCGACGCGGACGAACGTGTCCGCGCCCACGCGCGCCAGTTCGTCGAGGGCGATCGCCGCCGAGGGGCTGCCGATCCCGGTCGAGGTCACAGAGATGGGCGTCCCCTCGTAGCGGCCCGTCGCCGTCCGGTACTCGCGGTGGGCGGCCTGCTCTGTGTAGTCGTCCCACAGCGCCGTGATCTTGTCGACCCGCCCGGGGTCGCCGGGCAGGAGGACGCTGTCTGCGACGTCGTCGGCGCCGACGGCGATGTGGTACTGCGCGTCGTCGTTCGGATCCTCGCTTTCGTCCATACGCGTTCGTCCCGCGGACGGTAGAAATACCTGGGCGTCTCTCGTCCGCCTGGGCGTCTCTCGTACCGAGAGTGATTACTCTCGCTCTGTCGACTCCGAATCCCGCTCGCGCGCGTCGGCCGCCGCCTCCAGCGTCTCCGGCGAGATCGCGTCCGGCAGCAGGGTCCCGAGCGTGTAGGTCGTCGCGGTCTCGCCCTCGTCGCAGACGACCTCGAGGTCGTCGCCGGCGAACTCCGCGAGGGTCTGTCGGCACATCCCGCAGGGCGTCACGCCGTCGCGGACGTCCGAGGAGACCGCCAGGCGCTCGAACGTCCGGTGGCCCGCCTTCACCGCCGCGGCGAGAGCCACCTCCTCGGCGTGGAGGCTGTTGGAGTAGTTCGCGTTCTCGACGTTGCAGCCGGTGTAGACGGCGCCGTCTCCGGTCTCCAGGGCGGCGCCGACCCGGTACTCCGAGTAGGGCGCGTAGGCGTCTTCGAGCGCGTCGCGAGCGCGGTCGACGAGGTCGTCGGTCATCGGTGGCCGTTCGGCCGGCGCGGGCTTGTAGGTTGGCGTCGGCCAGTATCACTCGCCCACCGTTTCCGCCGGGTCGACGACCGACCCGTCGACCTCGTCGACACCGACGCGGTCACAGCGGTCGGAGAGGGGACACGCCTCCGGTCCGTCGAGACACGCCGGCTTCCGTGCCGTGCAGTACTCGCGGCCGAACTGGATCATCGCCGTGTGGCCGAAGCCGCACTTCTCGCCGGGCACGTCGGCTTCGAGGTGCTCGCGGACGGTCTCGTGGTCCGCGTCGGCGGGAGCCAGCCCCATCCGGCGGGCGATCCGGTGGACGTGCGTGTCGACGGGGAAGACGCCGTCGCGGCCGCCCGCGAAGAGCAGGACGCAGTCGGCGGTCTTGGGACCGACTCCGTGGATGTCCAAGAGCGCTTCCCGCACCTCCGCGGGATCGCCCCCGCGGACGAACCGGTCGAACGCGTCGGCACCGCCGTACTCCTCGCGGACGTGCTCTGCGGCGCCGGCGATCGTCGCCGACTTCTGGTTGTGGAGACCGGCAGACGAGATGGTCTCGGCGAGGGCCGACCGGTCGGCGTCCGCGAGCGCGTCCGCGAGGCCCGACTGCTCGCGGTCGGCCCCGTAGCGCTCCATCAGGGCGTCGTGGGCGGGCTGGCTGGCGGCGTCGCTGGTGTTCTGCGAGAGGATCGTCCGGACCAGCGACTCGAAGGCGTCCGTGCCGCCGTAGGTCTTCTGCCAGTACAGCTCGCCGAGTTCGTCGACGACCGCCTCCGCGCGGGTCGCGGCGTCGCCGGACTCGAACGCTGCGGCGGCACCGGCGTCGCCGCCGCTTATGTTCTCCCGCGGTTCTTCGGGCATAGCTGGCTCGTGCCGTACTTCGCGAGCGAGCGAAAAAAGGCGTCGGCCGCGGTTCGGCGACGAACCAGCGGTACACAGTGACAAGAGCCGTTCGCCGACGGTGCGAGCGTCGGCGCCGCTCACCACGCCACGCGCCGCCCGAGGACGAAGACGACGAGCGCGACGAGCAGCGCCCCGAAGAAGGCTTCGAGACCCGCCAGCATCCGCGCCGTGGTCCCGACCGGGCGAATTCCCCCGAAGCCGACGGTGGTGAACGTGATGAGGCTGAAATAGAGGTTCTTGACGAAGACGATGAGACCGTCGGTCGTGGCCAGTTCCGCGAGACCGTCCAGTTTTTCGGGGCCCGGCCCGCCGCCGGTGGTCCCGCGCGACGTCGTCGTATAGAGGATCGCCCAGAACACGACCGCGACGGCGGAGACATACACCACCCGCCAGAGGCGCTCGCCGTAGCCGCACGTCTGGTGGAGGACGTAGTTCCCGAACCACTTTCCGAGGGCCTTCGCGCGGTTTGTCGGCGTCACGTCTTCTTCCCGGGTGAACGCGGCCCGCCAGTTCTTCTTTCGGCGGTAGTACATCTCTTTGATGAAGAACTCCGCGGCGGCCTTGCGATCCCCGAAGTCCGAAGCGCAGTTTTTCGCCTTCAGATAGGTGAACTCCAGCGTCGACGGCAGGTAGGCCCCGCGCTCGCCGTCGAGGAGGTCCTCGCTCGCCTCGAAGCGGTGGATGACCCAGTTGTTCCGGGCGAGACCGGCCTTGTGCGCGGTGAAATCGAAGTCGATGAAGTCGGTGTTACAGAACCGGAAGTGATCGAACAGGTCGTGCTCGCAGTTCTCGTCGTCGAGAGAGACCTCGTGGATCTCGGCGTCGGTGAGGTCGTAGAAGACGTTCCCCTCCTCGGGCTGTCCGAGCGTCCCGCTCTCGACGACGGCGCCGGCCAGATCGACGAGCGCCTCGTCGCCGGCCGGCGTCGGCCGGAGCGTCACCGACCGCTCGAAGACCACATTCGAGAGGCGACACGACTCCCCGATGGTCGTGCCGGCGAAGTTGGCGTACAGGAACGACGCCTTGTCGAAGGTTGCCTCGCCCGCGAACGTCGCGGACTTGAAACTCGCGTCGTCGTTGTGCATATTGGCGCTGCCTTCGAACTCGGCGGCGCGGAACGTCGCCCGCTCTTGGAACGCCGCGTCGGCGAACGTGGTGTCCTTGCGAAACTGCAGTTCGTCGAAGTGGGCCTCGCCCTCGAACCGACAGCTCGCAAAGCGCGTTCGCGCATCGAACGCCGACCGCGAGAAGACGGCGTCGCTGTGGAACGTCGCGTTTTCGAAGTCGGCCTCGTCGCCGAAGCGCGTCTCCTTGAACAGCACCGGTCCCTCCGCGACGACGCTCATAAAGCTCGCAGAGCGGAACTCGGCCTGCTCGAAGTTCGCCGTCGAGCCGAACGTGACGGCCTCGAAGTCGGCGTCTTCGACCGTGTGCGCGCCGCCCTGAAACTCGGCGCCAGGAAAGGCGGCCTCGCCGTCGAAGGTCGCCCCGGCGAACGACGCGTCGTGGCGGAAGCGGACCTCCGTGAACGTCGCGTCGTCTCCGAAGTCCGCCGCCTCGAAGTCGGCCCTGCGCCCGAAGATGGCCGCCTCGAAACTCGCTTCGGCCCGGAACTCCGCGGCCGCGAGGTTCGCGTGTTCGAACTCGGCGCGGTGGAACGACGCGCTGGCCTCGAAGACGGCCGCCTCGAAGCTCACGTCGTCCTTCCGGACGTTGTCGCCGCCGTGGAACTCCGCGCCCTGAAACCTGGCGTCCCCCTCGAAGCGCGCGGCCTGGAAGTCGGCGTCGTCGAGGAAGCGGGCCTCCTCGAAGGTCGCCTCGTCCGCGAAGGTCGCCTCCTCGAAGACGGCGTCGCCCTCGAACGTGGACGCGAGGAACGTCGCCCCCTCGCCGAACGTCACGCCTTCGAACTCCGCGTAGCTGAACTCGGCGCGCTCGAAGTCCGCCTCCCCGTCGAAGGTCGCGCCGGCGAGCGTCAGGTCCTCGTCGTCGACGTTGTCGCCGCCGTGGAACTCCGCGCCGCGGAAGGTCGCGTCCCGGGCGAACGACGCCGACCGCAGCGCGACGTCGTCGTAGAACCGCGTTTCCTCGAAGATGGCGGCCTCGAAGTCCGCGCCCGGAAACCGGGCTTCCTCCTCGAACGTCACGTCCCTGAAGGTCGCTTCGCCACCGAATTCGGCGTCGGCGAAGTTCGCCAGCGCGAACGTCGCGTCCTCGAAGGTGGCGTCGGCGGCGAACGTGACTCCCTCGAAGTCGGCGTCGTCGATCAACACGTCGGCGTCGCCCTCGAAGACGACGCCCCGGAACGACGCCCGCCTGGCGAACGCCGCGTCGGTGAACTCCGCGTCGGCGGTGAACGTCGACTCGTCGAAGACGGTCTCGCCCCCGAAGTCGCACTCGATGAAGTCCGCGTACCTGAACGTCGCCTTCCGGAACGTCACCCGCTCGTCGAACCGGGCGCGCTCGAAGCAGACGTCGTCGTCGGTGAGGTTCGCGTCGCCCTGGAACTCGACGCCGTCGAACGAGCACGACGACAGAAAGCGCGTGTCGCGGAGGCAGGTGTCGCCGCGGAAGCGAGCCTCCGCGAAGTCCGTCGCGCCCTCGAACGCGACGCCCTCGAAGTCGGCGTCCGCGTCGAACTCCGTCCCCCGGACCCCGAACGCCTCCCGGACCGCCCCGTCGGCGAACCGGACCTCCTCGTGGAAGGTCGCCTCGTCCCAGGCGACCTCGTCGACGGTCGCAGAGCGCAGGTCGATCGGCTGTTCGACCGACGCTCCCCGCAGATCGAACGCGCCCGTGATCGTCGCATATCGCAGGTCCAGCGGGTGCTTGTCCGCGGCCTCGAGGATCTCCTGGGCGAGATCGACGTCCCCGAGCCGGGCGCCGATCAGACGCTTTTCGGTCTCGCCCTCGGTCGCGGCGACCCGCCGGAGCGCCGAGCCGACGGCTTCGGCCTCGACGCCGAGCGCCTCGCGCTCTTCTTCGGGCAGGTGAAACAGGCAGAACTCGCTTTCCGGCTGTGCCTCCCGGTGACAGCTCCACCCGGCGAGTGAGTCCGCGTCGTCGGATCCCGGCGCGGCGCGGTCGTCGTCCAGACGGTACGTGCAGGTTTCGGACACGTGCCAGACGTGACGGTCGATCGTCATAACAGTACCCCAATCGGTGGACTGCGGGTTCCCACCGAAGGCGGCGGCTCCCATGGAGGTTTGATACTGACGGTTGTAGTCTCGTACCGGTGCTCGCCGCCCCGGTGTCGGCGAGCACCGGTAGATAGTTACAACCGTCAGTATGAGAATCCCTACTACGCCTCTGCGGGATCGACGGCGAGCTCGAACCGGAGGTCGGCCCCCTCGGCGAGCGCCGCGACCAGTTCGCTGTCGAGGTCGGCCGCGGCCGCGTCGGCGCCGACGAGCACGGTTCGGTCGTCGACGTAGTCGCTCGTCCGCCCCACGTGACTGCGCTCGTTCTCGAAGGAGAGCCCCGGATCGCCCCGGCCGGTCACCGTCTCTGTGAGCGTCTCGCCGTCGTCCGTCGTCACCGTCAGCGTGGCCGTGATCGTGGCCCTCTCGTCCCGACAGGCCTCGACGAACTCGTCGTCGAAGTCGGCGGGGACCCGATCGGCCTCGACGGCCAGGATGCAGTCGCCGGCGGGCGTGAGCCAGTCGTCGCTCGTCACCTCGAAGGTGCTGTCGTGGTCGGCGGACACGTTCTCGTGTCCGCGGGCGCGGACGACTTCGTTCATACACCCGGGGTCGGCGGCGCGGCGACAAGACTCGCTCGGTCTGACGCCTATGTGGTGTGGTACCACTCTCCTTTATATGTCCGCGGTCGGGCCGTGGATTCCCCACACGGCCAGACCCGGTGGTGTGTGAGGGGTTTTCAGCCGTTCGGTCTACCGACATATTTATATACGGTAGGGGCCAAGGTATCGGTACCAGAACGCCTCCGGCGTTCCGGCGGCACAGCACGCAGAATGATCGGGAGTTCTTATCCACGGTCGACAGCGCTCCACCAGCGGCCGCCACGTTCGGAGCGGTATGGTATCGAGGTTTGATCACGTATGGTAACGAAAGAGGACGTTCTTCAGAAATACGACGTAGAACCGCTCGCCGAGACCGACAACGTCGAGCTCACAGACGAACAGCTCGAAGAGGGATCGAAGGGCCAGCTCATCAAGGTCGCCGGCCAGCTTCGTGACCGACGAAACGAACTGAACCAGATGGCCTCCGAGCGCGCCTCCAAGCGCGACGACCTCAACGCCAAGACGCGAGAGAAGGTCGACGAGGCCCAGGAACACCGCGAGAAGCGCGACGAGCTCAACGAGAAGGTCCAAGAGCACAAGGAAAAGCGCAACGAGCTCAACGCGAAGGCGAACGAGCTGTTCGACCAGGTCGAAGAGATGAAAGAAGACCTGGAACTCGACGACGGCAAGGACATCGAGGAACTCGAAGACGAGATCGAACAGCTCGAGTTCCGCCAGCAGACCGAGGTGCTCTCGACCGAAGACGAGCGCGAACTCATCGAGAAGATCGAAGACAAGCGCGAGGAGCTCCAGAAGAAAAAAGAGAAGGTCGACGACAGCAGCGAACTCGAAGACCTCATCGAGGAGGCCGAGGAAGTCCGATCGGAGGCCTCACAGCACCACCAGAAGGTCACAGAACTCGCCGACGAGGCCCAAGAGCACCACAACCAGATGATCGAGGCCTACCGCGAGGCCGACGACATCCGCGACGAGGCCGACGCGATGCACGAGCTGTTCGTCGAGGCCCAGGAGGCCGCCGACCAGCACCACGAGGACTTCGTGCGCGTCCAGAAGCGCCTGCGCGAACTGGACAAGAAAGAGGAAGAAGAAGAGCAGAGCCAGCGCGAGGAAGAGCAGGAGGCCGCCCGCGAGGAGGCCGAAGAGATCTACCAGAAGTTCAAGGAAGGCGAGACCCTCGACACCGAGGACCTGATGAAGCTCCAGAAGACGGGGCTGCTCTAGACGCCGGGACAGTTTTCCTCTCCCGACTCCGGGCTCGGAGAGCCCGAACCGACGCTGGCGTCGCCCAGTCGTCGGCCTCGGTCGCGAGCCGACCGCTCGGGTGTGCGACCGGGAATACTTTAACCGAGTGAGACGACCGTCCGAACGTGACCACGCTCGTCCTCTGTGTCGACCGGTCGAACGACATCGGCCGCACGTCGGGGGTCGAACTCCCCGTCGTCGGCTGGGAGGCCGTCCGGTCGCTGGTGACAGACGTCGGCCTGGCCGACCCGGAGGATTCGAGCGTCAACTGCATCCTGGAGGCGCTTCGCGTCGCCCGCGATCTGCGGGACGAACGCGAGGAGACGGTCGTGGCCGTCGTCGCCGGCGGCGGCGACTCGCTCGTGGGGACAGACCGCGCCCTCGCCGCACAGGTGGACTCGCTCGTCGACGAACACGACCCCGACTCGGCGGTGATCGTCATCGACTCCGCCGAGGACGAACGCGTGGTGCCCGTCGTTGAGAGTCGGATCCGCGTCGACTCCGTCGACCGCGTCGTGGTGCGGCAGGCCCACGACATCGAGTCGACCTACTACCTGCTCAAGCAGTTTCTGGCCGACGAGGAACTCCGGTCGACGGTGCTCGTTCCGCTGGGCGTCACGCTTCTGTTCCTGCCGATCCTCCTGACGCAGTTCTCGCCCGCGGTGGCGCTCGCCGGTCTCGCGGCGCTGCTCGGCGCCGCGCTGCTCTACAAGGGACTCGCCATAGACGAGTCCCTCGCGGAGGTCCCAGAGCGGGTTCGGGCCGCGCTGTACTCCGGTCGGGTGTCGGTCGTCACCTACGCGGTCAGTCTGGGCCTCGGCCTCGTCGGGCTCTTCCTCGGTGCGCTCTCGGTGACGCCCCAGATGGGGCCGGAGTCGGTCGTCGTCCGGACGATGCAGTTCGTCTACAGCGCCGTCCCCTGGCTGGCGCTCGCGGCGCTCACCGCCAGCGCCGGGCGGTTGCTGGACGAACTCATCGGCACCGACGGCGTCAGCACGCCCTATCTGAACCTCCCGTTCGGCGTCGTCGCGCTCGGTCTCGTCGTCCGCGGGTTCGCCGGGTGGTTCCTCCAGCGCGAGGCCATCTTGCGGGACCCGCGGCTGTTCGGGTTCGCGATCGCGCCCCAACAGCGGCTGGCCTTCTTCATCGTCGCTGGCATCGTCGTCAGCGTGGTCGGCGTCCGCGTCGCCGCGAGCGTGAGCGGCGAGTCCCTCGACGACGTGGTCCAGTGACGCTTCGGGAGACGCCTACCAGGGCGAGAAGTCCGGATCGACCTTGCGGTCGGTCCGGTCGATCGCGTCGATCTTTGCGACGTCCGCGTCGTCGAGGTCGAGATCGACCGACTGGAAGTTGTCGCGGAGGTGATCGTCGCCGGTCGCCTTCGGGATGGCGGTGACGCCCTTCTCGCGGAGCCACGCCAGCGACACCTGCGCCTCGCTCACGCCGTGTTTCTCTGCGATCTCTGTCAGCTCCGGCACCTCGAAGACGTCGCCGCGTGCGAGCGGCGAGTACGCGACCACCTCGACGTCGCGCTCGTCGCAGTACTCCCGGAGGTCCTCCTGGGGGAGCAGCGGGTGGAGTTCGACCTGGTTCGCGAAGATGGGCGCGTCGGTCCGCTCGATCGCCTCGTCGATGTGCTCGGGCTGGAAGTTGCTGACGCCGATCCGCTCGACCGTGCCCTCGTCGACGAGTTCGTCGAACGCCCCCAGCGTCTCCGCTGGATCGTAGGTGCGCGAGGGCCAGTGGACGTACAGCAGGTCGACGTAGTCGACGCCCAGACGGTCGAGGCTGGCTTCGGTCGAAGAGCGCACGTCCTCGGCGGCGAGGTTGTCGATCCAGACCTTCGTCGCGAGGAAGACGTCCTCGCGGGGGACGTCGGCGGCCGCGATGCCGCGGCCGACGCTGTCCTCGTTGCGGTAGGCCTGCGCCGTGTCGATGTGGCGATACCCCATATTCAGCGCCGACTCGACCGTGTTCGCACACGTCTCGGGATCTTCGTTCTGCCACGTTCCGAGACCGAGCATCGGCATACCGTTCGCGAGCGGGACGCGCTGCTGGTTGTCCTGACTCATACGCGAACGGAGGCTCGCCGCAGGGTTAGGGGTTTGGGAATCGAACGGCCGCATCACTCGACGAGCGACTGTCTCGCAAAGCGTGCGAGCAGCGGCACGTCGTCGAGATGGATGAGCTTCGAGAGGGCGCGAATGCTGCCGTCGTTGGCGTCGCTGAGGGTCTCTACGCCCATCGCGTTCAGGTCGTCCATCAGGCGGTCGTAGCGGTCGTTCGGCGCGAGGTACAGCAACTGAGTCATCGTCAACCGCGTGCGCATATCCGGCGCGACCCGGGTGTGCCAGAGGTCGTCGTAGAGAGCCAGCGCGTCCGCGGACGTGTCCGTCTCCGACCCCATCAGACAGCGGTCCGCCGTGATGGCGGCGACGCGCGCGGACTCCATACACTTGTGGATGCCCTCGCCCCACAGCGGGTCGATGGTCGGCACGGTATCGCCGATGGCCAAGAAGTTGTCCGTGCTGAGACCGTCCGGCATCTGGATGTGGGCGCTGCCGCGGTGCTGTTGTTTGTCCGCGATGCGCTGGGCGTCCGCGAACCGGGGGTCGGTATCCAGCCAGTGCTGTAAGTGGTCGTCGATGCTCTTCGAGGCGTCGCCGTACCGCTGGTAGCTCTCGTTTTGGATGTAACACAGGCCGACTTTCGCGGTGTCGCCCCCCGTGTGGAAGATCCACGAGTAGCCGCCGGGGGCGTACTCGTGGTCGAGTCGCAGCATCATCGCGTCGGTGAGGTCTGCATACTCGGGGTGGTCGACGGCGACGCCCTCCATCTCCCACTCGATACCGACCGCCTGGTTCTCCCGCTTGAGGTCGCAGACGTCGAGTTTCTTGGCGAGCGGCGCCGCCGGTCCCGTGGCGTCTATGATGATCTCGCCGTACACCTCCTCGTCGCCGGCGTACTGGACGCCGACCACGGTGCCGTCTTCGACGACGGGGTTGTTCACGCGTGCGTCGAAGCGGTACTCGGCGCCGTGGTCGCGTCCCTCGGCGACCAGCCACCGCTTGAAGTCGGCAAACTCCAGAACGGCGCCGGGCTGGTGCTGGACGAAGTGGCCGTTCGGCGACTCGAGGACGACCTCGTCGGTGTAGTTCATCACCACGTCGTCGGGGACCCCGAAGGCGCCGGTCATCGACGCGAACGTCCCCGCCGTGGACTTGTTGGACTGCCGCGGGAACCCGTCTTCGGGTTCGGCTTCCAGCACGACCACGTCGTACCCGCGCTGTGCGAGGTCCCGCGCGCACTGTGCTCCGGCCGGCCCCGCGCCGGCGATGACGACGTCGTAGTTCTCAGACATAGCGTGTTCCCGTAGCTTGTGTCGGCTGTCCGCCCCGGCGTCTCGGTGCGATAGTCGCGCGGACGCCGGACTGCGAGCGCTGCTCGACCCGCGCGCGTCTTCGACCGCCCGTCGCGGCGTCCGCAGTCATTGTTAGTCCCAAACTGGAGCGCGGGTAAAAAACGCGCCGGAACGTTCCCGACGTCCACGAGAGGGCGGAATTCAGAAGCGGGGACGAACCGACCGGCGTCGGTCGGTCTCGGCCGGCAGGCGGCCGCGGTCAGGCCGAGGTGCCGCCGGGGGCGGTCGGCGATCCGAGCCGGCGGCGGAGGGCGGGGATGACCGCCGCGTCGATCGAGAACCGCCCCGCGCCCGTCACCATCAGCGCCGACGAGAGGCCGAAGAGCGTGATGTGCGCGAGGACGGGATCGTCCGGGAGGCCGAAAAGCGTCGTGCACAAAAGGAGGAACGCGGCGGTAGCGGCCCCCCGGGTGAGCGTCCCGGTCAGGAGCGCGAGACCGATGACGGTCTCTGTGAGGCCGGCCCCGAAGACCCACAGTTCGGGCGAGACGGGGACGACCGCCGTCAGGTCGTACTTCGCGACGACGGCGGCCGCCTGTTCCGGTTGCATCCACTTCTGTACCACGCCCAGGTAGACGAAGTTCGCGCCGAGGAACGCCCGGATCACCACGGGGGCGGTCGCCGAGGTGACGCCGATCGCCGCGAGGACGTCCTCCGGTTTCGGGAGCCCCTGGAATCGGTTGAGGACGGTGCCCTCGGTCGCTGCCATCCGTCTGAGCATCATATCCGCGCTCGGCTGTCCGGGGCCGACCACGAAGATCCCCAGGAAGCCCGCGACGTACTCGCTCGCGAGCAGGAGGTCCGGGAAGTGGCTCGCGAGCGACCAGAGGTAGGCGAGCAGGCCGACGGCGGCGACGATCCGGGTCCCGAGACCGAACAAGAGAAGAAAGCCCACCCCCACCTGGAGGATTCGCGCCTCGACGGCGACGCTGGGCGAGAACAGATAGCCCGCAAAGCCCGCTCCGACGAGCGGCAGCCCGACAGCGAGCCGCAGCATCCACGGCAGATACGGTCGGTACGACGCGAGTGTCCGCCGGGCCACCTGGACGTCCGGGAGCGACGCGGAGAACCGGAGGTAGCCGAGCGCCGTCGCGAGAACGGCCGCGCCACCGAGCGCCAGCAGCGCGATTGCGGTCGGCGAAGAGACCACCGCGACGAGCAGTTCGCGTAGCGAGCCCGGAGTGCCCCCTTCCGTCACGTAGTCGACGTGGGCGGCGACCGATCCGCTCCAGGCGACGACGGACGCGAGTGCAGCGAGGGCGACGGAAGCGACGCGTCTGTGCACAACCGTGACATACGGGGCGGAACGGGAAAAAAGATGGCTCGTTCGACCGGCCGGGACTCGCAAGCGCAAACGCTCCTCTCCTGCCGGACAGAACGCTGTGACGCGTCCCGGCGCCTCGGGGTGCCGAACCAGTGGTACACAGTGACAATAGACAGTATACTGTCGGACGAACTCTGTCCGAGAGTATATCGTCCTGGCCGACAGTATCAGAGACGTATGAAAACACACCCCTCGACCGTCCTCGCAGCGCTCCTCCTCGGAGTGCTGGTCGGCGGCGCCGCGGTGCAGGTCGCCACCCCGCCGGACACCGGTACGAGCGTGCCGTCTCACGGCCTGTCGACGGCCACCGGCTGTGCCGACGCCGACGATCCGCGGGGCTGGGTCGGGACGGTCCCGACGCCCGACCACCGGGCGGTCTACCTGATGAACTACAGTTACCGGCACCGCGACGCCACCGTCGACCTCCGGAGCGACCTCACCCAGCCCGAACCGGGACGGTGGGTGCTCGCGATCCGGACGGAACCCGACCCGAGCGACAAGACGCTCCCGGCCGAGTGTCGGCCCCGGACGACGATCGACGCGTCGGTCGCGCTGCCCACGACGGCGGCGTCGCTGGGGATCACGATCGACGGGGAGACTGTCGCCGTGATCGATACGACCGCCCCCGAGCCCCGCTTCTTCTATCTCCTCGGAGAGGCGTCCCGATAGTGACTACTCTCGTCTCTTTCTACCGCGACCGACGCCTCCATCCCGTAGCGGATATCGGCTTTCTCGAACGACTCTCGGTCGGGAATCTCAGTGAATCCCAGTGATGGTCAGCGCGTCGCTAGTAGAACTCCCGGACCAGGTCCATCGCGCCCTCGGGGGCGCCGTCGTCGACGTCGGACATATCGCCGTCGAGACCGTGTTTCTCGCCGTAGGGGATCGACTTCTCCGACTGCCAGATGACGCCTTGGTACTCCTTGCTGGCGTCGAGGATCTTGTCCTTGGCGGCGTCGTAGTCCGTCCGGTCGTGGCCCGTTTCGGCGACGTCGACGAGGCTGTCGCGGAAGTAGTCGTAGGTGTCGACGTCGTTGAAGGTCACACAGGGGCTGAAGACGTTCACGAAGCCGAAGCCGTCGTGTTCGATCGCCTCCTGGACGATCTCGGCGTGCCGCTGGGCGTCCGTCGAGAACGACTGGGCGATGAACGTCGCGCCCGAGGCGAGCGCCAGCGCGAGCGGGTTGACCGGCGGCTGTTTCGGCCCCTCCGGCGTCGTCGACGTCTCGAAGTCCTTCCGCGAGGTCGGGGAGGCCTGCCCCTTGGTGAGGCCGTAGATACGGTTGTCCATCACGACGTAGGTCATATCGACGTTCCGGCGGACGGCGTGGACGAAGTGGCCCGCGCCGATCGAGTAGCCGTCGCCGTCCCCGCCGGCGACCATCACCTCGAGGTCGGGGTTCGCGAGTTTGACGCCCGTTCCGACCGGGAGCGCGCGACCGTGCACGCCGTGGAGCGCGTAGGAGTGCATATACGTCCCGATCTTCCCGGAACAGCCGATCCCCGCGACCACGAAGGTCTCGTCGGGATCGTTGCCCGTGTTCGCGAGCGCTTTCATCATCCCGTTCATCGTCCCGAAGTCGCCGCAGCCGGGACACCACGTGGGCTGCTCGTCGGATTTGAAGTCGGTGAATCGAACGTCGGAGCTCATTGGTCTGCCTCCTGGAGGGTCGCTTTGATTTCTGCTGCGAGTTCGTCGGCCTTGTATCGCACGCCGTCGTACTTGTTCACGCGGTCGACCCGCGAGAGGGTGTCGTGTTCGACGACGTCGGCGAACTGGCCGGTGGCGTTACACTCGACGACGACGACGTTTTCGGCCGACTGGACCTCGTCTGTGAGGTCCGGCCGCGGGAACAGGTACGGCACCGAGAGGAACCGCACGTCGATCCCCTCGTCGTCGAGGAAGTCGATCGCCTCGGTCATCGCACCCTCGTTGGATCCCCAGGAGATGACGAGGTTGTCCGCGTCCGGGTCGCCGAACTCCCGCGGCGACCAGTCTTCTTCCTCGCGGGCGGTCTCGACCTTCCGGTTCCGCTTGTCCACCTGCTCGACGCGCATCTCGGTGTCTTCGGTCCGCCGGCCGAGTTCGTCGTGTTCGAGTCCCGTCGACATGTGCGCGCCGTCGGTCGTGCCGGGGAACGCGCGCGGCGAGACGCCGTCGTCGGTGATCGCGTGCGGCTGGAACTGGCCCTTCTCGTTTTGCCACTCCTCGATCGACTCCGCGTCGACGACCTTGCCGCGCTCGATCTCGACGTCGTCCATATCGAAGGTCTCGGGCGGGAAGGTCTGTTCTGTCACCGCCATCGAGAGGTCCGCCGCGATGTAGACCGGCGTCTGGTACTTCTCGGCGAGGTTGAACGCCTCGACGGTCTTCCAGAAGCACTCGGAGATCGTCGTGGGGCCGAGCACGAACCGCGGGATTTCGCCGTGGCCGCCGTAGAGCAGCATATTCAGATCGCCCTGTTCTTGCTTCGTCGGCATCCCCGTCGAGGGACCCGAGCGCATCACGTCGACGACGACGAGCGGCGTCTCCGAGGTGGCGATGAGACCGAACGTCTCGGTCATCAGGTCGATCCCCGGCCCCGACGTCGCCGTCATCGAACGAGCGCCCGCGCGAGCGGCGCCCAACGCCATATTGATCGCCGATAGCTCGTCTTCGGCCTGCACGACGTGGCCGCCGAACTCCTCGATCCGGCCGGTGAGGTACTCCATCACGTCCGTCGCGGGCGTGATCGGGTAGCCGGCATAGAACTTACAGCCGGCGGCGATCGCTCCCATCCCGATGGCCTCGTCACCGTTCAGGAGGACGTAATCGGCGTCTGTCGTCTCCAGTTCGTACGCGAAGTCGTGGTCGTACTCGTCGGCGACGTAATCTTGGCCCTTCCGTGCGGCCTCCTGGTTGTTGTCGACGAGGGCCTGTCCCTTCGAGCCGAAGCGCTTCTCCAGCGCGCTGTCGAGGTTCTCGATGGGGAAGTCTGCGACCTCACACGCCGCGCCGAGCGCGACGACGTTCCGCATAATCGCGCCGCCGGCCTCCTCGGCCAGCCGCTTCAGCGGGACGTCGAGTCCGACCATCCCCTCCGGGATCTCGACGTTTTCCATCGTCGTCCGCTCGCCGTCGTAGATGATGACCGACCCCTCGTGGAGCTCGTCGAGGTTCTCCTCGATCGTGCGCGGGGTCAACGCGATGAGCACGTCGAGCCGATCGACGACGCTCTGGACGGGATCTACCGCCGTTCGGACCTTGTACGCCGTGTAGCCGCCCCGGATCCGCGAGGCGAAGTCTTTCGACGTGAACACGTGGCGCCCGGCCCGGGAGAGCGCCTGGGCGAAGATCTTCCCCGTCGAGTCGATGCCATCGCCGGCTTCCCCGCCGATGGCCCAGTTGAAGTCCGCAGGCATGTGGCTTAGGCTTTCCCGTGGACCGAAGAAAAGCCTTCTGAAAACCCTGTAAAAAGGATCGGTTCGCCCCCTTCAAAACTTGACGTATGCTGGTGTTATAAAGTATATAGGAGTGATTTAATTTTCTAACTTGAATTACCGAGTAGAATCATACGATTGGTCACTGCTGGTCACTCCCGGGGGACGGCACAGAAATTATCCGGTCGGCGGCTCGCCGGCGAAAGCCGCGACCGGAAGGCAAAGTCCTTCCTCGCCGGCCTCGAAGGGATCGGTATGGACGCAACTGTCGCCGTCACTGCGGTCGAAGACGTCGGACCGCGAACGGTCGCCCTGACGCTGGCGTCGCCCGAGGGATTCGACGCCGCACCCGGTCAGTTCGTGAAGCTCTCTGCCGCCGTCGACGGCGAGGAATACACCCGATTCTACACGCTCTCGTCGCCCGGCGTCGACGACACCTTCGAGATCACCGTCGGCATCGACCCCGAAGAGTCGGGACCGTTCAGCCGGTTCCTGCTCGATGTGGCCCCGGGCGACGAACTCGACGTCTCGGGGCCGTTCGGTGCGAGCTTCTACGAGGGCGAGCCCCGCGTCGTCGTCCTCGCCGGCGGACCAGGGATCGGACCCGCCGTCGGGATCGCCGAGGCCGCCGTCGCCGACGGCAACGAGGCAGCGATCGTCTACCGGACGGACGCGGTCGCACACGGGGATCGGCTGGACGCGCTGCGCGACGCTGGCGCGTCGGTGGTCGTCACAGACGGCGACGTCGGCGATGCGGTCGCCGCGGCCGTCACCGGCGAGGAGACCGAACAGGCGTTCGTCTACGGCTTCGCCGACTTCGTCGACGACGCGACGGCCGCCCTCGAAGCCGCGGGCGTCGACCCCGACGACGCGAAGGTCGAGAACTTCGGGTGAGATACTGTCGGGCGAGAGCACCAACGGTTCCGTCCGACAGTATCCTACTCTTCGATCGGTTCGACGGCGGGCCAGACGCGCCAGACGGCCACCGCGAGACTCCCGAGCCACCAGGCCAGCAGGCCGAGCAGGTTCAACAGGGGGCTCCCGGCGGCGACCTCCGCCCCGCCGACGACGCCGACGGCGGTCGCGAGCACCAGCCCCCGGAACGCGCTGTTGGGGCTGAACGCCAGCAGCACGGAGAGACCGTCGGGCGAGATCACGCCGCCCGAGAGACCGGCCACGAGCGCCGTGTCGGCGCCGATGACGAACGTCACCGCCAGCGCCGCGGCCAGCGCGAACGCGGTCCGGACGGTCCGGGCCGCCGCCGAGATCGCGACCGTCGCCGCGAGCGCGACCAGGGTGAAAAGCGCCGAGAGGACGACGAACCGGACGTACCGGAGACCGGAGTCGGCCGCCTCGTTGATCGCCAGGAACGTCGGGATGTCCGCGGTGAGAAACGGGACGAACAGCCCGACCACGAGCAGCGTCCCGACGACCAGCGCGACGAGCGCGAGCGCGCGCCCGAGGTAGACGCCCCCGACATACGAGCGCCGCGTGGCGTCGAACGTCCGGATCACGTCCAACTCGCCCGTCTGCCGGTCGCCGAGGATCGACCGGTAGCCGAACGCGACCGCGAGCAGCGGCACCAGGACCTCGACGAACGTCAGGAGGTCGAGCGTCAGCGGGACGAACCCCCCGCCGCCGCCCGTCCCGGCCCAGGCGACGCCGACGATGCTCACCGCGAACGCGACCGAAAGCGCCACGAGCGCGGGAGTCCGTGCGATGGTCCGGAGTTCCCGCGTCGTGACGACGAAGAGCGTCGCCATATCGCGCCGGACGCCGCCCTCGGACGTCGCGGTCGCGTCTCCCTCCGCCTCGGTCCGGTCGGCCGACGTGTCGGTGCCAGTTTCGCTCTCACTCATCGTCTCCCTCCGAGGCGGGTCCGTCGCGTTCGTCCCCGTCTCCGTCCTCGCCGTCCCGGTCTGCGGTCGCTTCGTCCGCGGGTCCGGTCCCGGTCCCGGCCCCGGTTCCGGTTCCGGTTCCGGTTCCGGCTCCGGCTCCGGCCCCCGCTCTGACGGTGGATTCGCCCGTCTCCGCTCTGACGACCCGGAGGAACGCCTCCGACAGCGACGCCGCGCCCGTCTCGTCGAGCAGCGTCTCGGGCGCGCCGCTCGCGACGAACCCGCCGTCGTCGAGGACGTAGACCGTGTCGGCGTGGGCCTCGACGGCGGGGAGTTCGTGGGAGGCCACGATCACGGCCGCCCCCTCGGCCGCGAGGTCGCCGAGTATCCCGAACAGCCGCTCGACCATCGCGGGGTCGAGGCCGCTGCCGGGTTCGTCGAGGACGAGCACCGCGGGATCGCCCAGGACGGCCTGCCCCAGCCCGAGCAGGCGGGTCATCCCGCCGGAGAGCGAGCCGACAGAGCGGTCCGCCACCGACCCGAGACCGATGCGATCGAGCGTGGTCGCGACGTCGTCGTCGTCGACGCCGTCGAGGAGGCGGGCGTAGAACTGGAGGGTGTCCCGGGCGGTGAACCCGCTCCGGAACGCGGGGCGCTGCGGGAGGAAGCCGACGCTCCGTGCCCCGCCGGCGTGGCGCGGGACCGCGACGGAGCCGGCGTCGGGCGCGCTGATCCCCGCCAGGACCCGGAGCAGCGTGGACTTCCCGGAGCCGTTCGGGCCGACGACGGCGGCGACCTCGCCCCGGTCGACGGTGACGGAGACCTCGGAGAGCACCGTCACCTCGCCGAAGGCCTGATCGAGATCGGTCGCCCGGAGCGCGGGGTCGCCGTCCGGAGCCGCGTCGCCCGTCATCCGGCGGTCCCTCCGGTCGCGCGGATCGTCCCGCCGGTCGCGCGGGCCGTCTCGCCGGTCGCGCGGGCCGTCTCGCCGGTCGCG
>JBDGUP010000129.1:18414-21520 GCA_042215815.1 Haloquadratum sp.
CGCCGGTCGCGCGGGCCGTCTCGCCGGTCGCGCGGGCCGTCTCGCCGGTCGCGTGGCCCCGGCGAGTCCCCTCGAGCGAGGCCGTCGGGCCGGCCGCCGCGTCGCCGTCGTGTCGCTCGTCGCGTCGCTGTGGGTGGCTATCGTGTTCGAGATGGTGTGGTTCGAGGGTGTGTAGAGGCATACTCGGTGTCACCTGGTGGGTAGTCGGTTCCGTCCCGTTGCGTCCGCGTAGCCGGGCGAGGACCTGCGGGTGGAACGGGCGGGTCCGGGCGGCGGTGTCGACGACCCCCGACTGCCGGAGCCCGGAGACGGCGTTCTGCACCCGCCGGAGCAGCGCGACCGCGGGCGACTGCGCGAGAGTGGTCGCGCCCGCGACCTCGCCGATCCGCGAGTCGACCGCGCCGGAGGGGCGGTACGGACGGTCGTAGACGCCGTCGTCGTCCGCGTCGGTGATCGGCAGCGCCCCCCAGTAGTTGCCGACGCCGCGGTGTGTCCAGGTCCGGAGCGGGCCGATGCTCGATCGGACCGGCCGCCCGTTGTCGACGACGTCGTTCCGGACGACCCAGTTCGAGGGCAGGATCTCGTTGGCGCGCATCCCGACGTCGTTGCCGACGACGACGTTGCCGACGAAGACGTTCCTGTCGCCGGCGACCTGCAGCCCGTACTCGTTGTCGACGACGACGTTCCGCGCGTAGTAGGAGTCGCCGCCCGCGGGGATGATGCCGAACGTGCTGTCGCGGACGTCGTTGCCGACGACGAGGTTGCCCGTCGGGCGCGTCATCACGACGACCCCCGTCTGGGCGTCTCTGACGGTGTTGTTCGCCACGAGCGAACCGGAGGTGTACATCTCGTGGACGCCGTATCGACCCGGGTTCGCCCAGTTGTCCCGGATGACACTTCCGTGGGCGCGGTGAGTGTAGACGGCGTCGCGGCCGCCGACGAACGCCGAGTCCTGGACGACGTTCGACGCGCCGATGAGCACGGCGCCCATAAACCCCTCCCGGGCCGTCGCCGCGCCGCGGACGGTGAGGTTCGTCAGCGTGGCGCCGGGGCTCTGCCGGACGATGACGCCGCTCGCCGGCGTCTCGATCGCGACGTTCGCCACCGACGCGCCGGCCGCGCCGTCGAGGACGATGCCGGCGTCGCCGTACCCGTAGGCCAACTGCACCGTGGTGTCCCAGTCGATCGAGACGTTGCGGTCACGGAGGTCGGTCCCGCGGCTCCCCACGTCGCCGACGCCCGCGATCCGGAGGTCTGTCACCGCCGCGCCGTCGGCCCGGAGGTAGACGACGCTCCGGTTGCGGTCGCCGCGTATGACCGTCGCCGCGGCGGCCCCACCGGCACCGCCGGTCGCGTCGGCGCCCGCGTCGCGGGGGGCTGCGTCGATGAGATCGCCGCTCGTCGCGCCGACGCCCGCCCCCGCGAGCGTGATCGAGCGGTCGAGCACCACGCGATCGACCCGATAGGTGCCCGGCGGGACGTAGACGGTCGTGTTCGGTGGCGCGGCCTCGACGGCGGCCGCGATCGTCGGGGCCGTCGCGACGCGCGGGCGCTCGCCAGTCGGGGCGCCCCCGGAGCCGTCGTCCGCCGGAGCGTCCCCGCGGTTTCCGGGCACGTCCGCGGGGATCGAGCCGTTCTCGCTCACGACGACGCTCACCGGGCGTTCCCGGTGCGATCGCGCGTCCGCTACGGTCTCGTCGGCCCAGGCGTGGCGGGCGTCGATCGACGCCTCGAACGACTCGATCCGCGCCGGGAGCGGATCCCCCACGCGGGACTGGAGCGTCTCCCAGTCGACGACGTCGCCGCCGTGCGCCGCCGCGAAGCGCTCTGCGTCCGCGCGCTCGGAGAAGGGGACCGCGATCGGCCCCGAGGGGATCCGTGCCCGGCTCCCGATCACGAAGTGGGCGGTCGCCGCCGGCGTCCAGCCGAGCGCGCGCCCGCGAGCGGGGACGACGAACCCCTCCGCGGTCACGTTCGGCTCGACGTCCGAGAAGTCCGAGACGTAGACCGCGAGCGGACGGCCGAACTGCCGCTGTGCGCTCTCGCTGCTCAGTTCGCTCGCGGCGGTCTCGACGCCGACGTAGCCGACGACGTAGCGATACCCGGAGTAGAACACCTCCGCGCGGGGGATGACGAACCCCTGCGCTTCGGCCCGGCGGAGGTCGACGCCCGTGCCGCCGATACTCACGGTGTCGTCGAAGTCGACCGGCTGGAGCGACTCTCCGCCAGCGGGAGTCAGCGCGAACGAGACGCTCGCGAGGATCAGCGCGAGCACCACGGCGGCCGTCAGCCAGCGGGTCCCGGTCGGCGAGAGCAGCGCCATCTCAGCCGAGGCCGGCGATGACTTCGGGCGTGACGCCCTCGTGCGTCGTGAGCGAGCCGCCGTGTTCGGCCTTGAAGGACTCGGCGTCGTCCCGGTCTGTGAACCCGAGCAGGTCCCGGCCCATCGTTCCCTTCACCTCGGAGTTGACGACGTAGGTCACCGCCGAGGCGGGCGCGAACGCCGACGCCCGGTAGTGCCGCGAGATCAGCTTGTCGCCGCCGTCGGTGGTGATCCGGTAGTCGACCGACGAGTAGTCCGTCACGTAGAACGCCGTGTCCGTCCAGCCGCGGCCTTCCCGCTCGAACTCGTACTGGTAGGCCTCCCACGTGCTGTCGAAGCGGGCCGGGTTGTCGTGCCCGCTCGGCTCGTGGTCGGCGTAGAAGATCTCGGTCGTGGGACCGGGGTGCTGTCGAATGACCATCCCACAGACGTCGCAGGTGGCCCCCTCCGGCACCGTGACGGCGTCCGGCGCGTCGGCGCCGTCGCCGCCGCCACCGAGACAGCCCGCGAGCGACGCAGACAGGGCACCTCCGGTCGCGAGCAGCAGTCGACGCCGGCGAACCCCGTCGCCGGCGGTCCGATCGTCGCCGCGACCCGGGGGGTACGTCTCACACATAGTGGAGGATACGAGCGTGACATAAAAAACGCGTCCGGCGATTCCAACCGAGTGGGAGACGGAGAGACACCGGAGTGACCTCCTCTATGGCCTGAAGGCCGTGGTATCCGGCCCCCCCGGATGACCGGCCTGCCGAAACAAACCGTTCCGGTACCAACCCGCACTCA
>JBDGUP010000037.1:0-4402 GCA_042215815.1 Haloquadratum sp.
GCGGCGCCTACGACGTGATGGCCTCGAAACACCTCGGCGCCGACGTCAACTACGCCTGGCCGACGGCCGAGATCGCGGTGATGGGACCGAAAGGCGCGGTCAACATCCTCTACAGCGAGGAACTGGCCGCCGCCGACGACCCCGAGGAGCGCCGCGAAGAACTCATAGCAGAGTACCGCGAGGAGTTCGCGAACCCCTACACCGCTGCGGACCGCGGGTTCGTCGACGCCGTGATCGAACCGCCGGAGACGCGCTCGCGGCTCGTCGAAGACCTGGAGATGCTCCGCTCGAAGCGCGACTCGCTCCCCGACAAGAAACACGGGAACCTCCCGATCTGACCGATGAAAGACGACGCTCACGGCGCGACTCGCGACCTCGCAGATCGTCTCACGGTTCCGGACGCCGCCGACGAAGCGGAGGCGGCCGCGATCGCCGCCGCGGTCGCCGCACACGTCGCCGACGACGAGCGAGCAGCCGCCGCAGCGGCTGCCGCGGGGTCCGCGGAGTCGACTCCGACCTGGGACGGCGAGCGGTGGTCCTTCGCCGGACGCGTCGGCGCCACGAGCGGGCGTCGCGTCCGGCGGGTCGCGGACGGAACGCCGCGAGACAAGTGGACTGCCGCGGGACGCGCCGATCGTCTCTGATCGGTTACGCCGAGGAAGAAGACTGCTGCTGGCCGCTGCCCTTCTTGCGGGTGATGTAGCCCGCGATGCGGTTGCGGACGCCCTTGGATTCGACGTTCGTCAGCGTCTCGACGCTTTCTTTGTTGGTCTCGAAGTCCGTGTTGAACGCTTCCGGATACTTCTCCAGCAGCAGCTTCCCCAGCTGTTTGACGTACTTGGGTTTGATCGCCATATCCCTCCTTCCGGCAGCGCGCACTAAAACGATTCGTTCCGGCGCGCCCCTCTCGCCCTCGTTGCGGCCCGTCTCGTCGGCTACGGCCTACGGCGACCGCCCGAGCTGTTCGTCGAGGATGAGCCGCGTCTTCGTGTTCTTCACCTCGTCGAGTTCGCGCGCGCGAGTGATGAGCTGGTTGACCGCGCGGGTGTCGGCCGCGTCGACGACGAGGACGATGTCCTCCTCGCCGGAGACCTGCCAGACGAAGTCGACCTGTTCCCACTCGGCCATCGCTTCTGAGACCCGGGCGGTGTCGACGTCGACCTTCACCGAGACCTCGATCATCGCCTTGATGTTGCCCGTCCGCGTGGAGACGGTGAACCGCTCGATGATCCCCTCGTCGATCAGGCTCTCGACCCGGTTCCGGACGGTCCCCTCCGAGGTCCCGACCTGCTCTGCGATCTCGGTGTAGGGCGTCCGGGCGTCGCGGCGGAGAATGTCCAGGATGCGCCGGTCGAGGTCGTCCATATCCCCTCTATACGCTCCGCCGGTATACCGATTACGAAATTCGTAACTGAGCTACGAAAGTAACGCTTATACCCCCGGATCACGTGCGTTTCTCGTAATGTCGGACGCCTATCTGGCCCTGGAGGACGGCCGCGTCATCGAAGCCCGCGGTCGCGCTCCCGGACGGACCCGCGGCGAGCTAGTGTTCACGACTGCGTACACCGGATACGAGGAGAGCCTGACCGACCCCTCCTACGAGGAGCAGGTCCTGACCTTCTCGTACCCGCTCATCGGCAACTACGGCGTCCGGGAGGAGCGATTCGAGTCCGACCGCGTCCACCCGCGCGCGGCGATCGCCCACGAGTTCACGAGCGGCGTCGCGACGTGGCTCCGCGAGGAGAACGTCCCGGCGATAGACCACATCGACACCCGGGAGCTCGTCACCTCCATCCGCGAGGAGGGCGCGATGAAGTGCGGGATCGCCGTCGGCGACGACGTGACGCCCGACGACGCCCGGGCGGAACTGGAGCAGTGCAAGGGGATGAGCGAGCACGTCGACATCGGCGAGCGCGTCACGACCCCCGAGCCGACCACCTACGGCGACGGCCACACCGACGTCGCGCTCGTCGACTGCGGCGCCAAGATGTCGATCGTCGAGTCGCTCCTCGACCGCGACGCGACGGTCCACGTGCTCCCCTACGACACGACGCCCGGCGACCTCGCCGCCCTCGATCCCGACCTGCTCTTCGTCTCGAACGGGCCGGGCGACCCGGCGAACTTCGAGGCCACCCAGACCCTCGTCGAGGAGTACGTCGGCGAGGTTCCCATCGCCGGCATCTGCCTCGGCCAGCAGGTCGTCGCGCGGGCGCTCGGCGGCACGACCGAGAAGATGGACTTCGGCCACCGCGGCGTCAACCAGCCGGTCCGTGATCTCGACACCGACAAGGTCGTGATGACGACCCAGAACCACGGCTACACCGTCGGCGAACCGGGCGACGAACTCGACGTCACACAGGTCAACGTCAACGACGGCACCGCCGAGGGGCTGGCGAACGACGACCTCGACGTCATCACCCGGCAGTACCACCCCGAGGCCCACCCCGGGCCGCACGACTCGCTGGACTTCTTCGACGACGTGCTCGCGATGACGGGCGCCGAGAGCCACGCGCTCGCCGACGACTGACCTGCTTTCGGATATAAACGCTCGTGGGCGAAACGAAAGCCCGGAGTAGGGGGACGGCGAACCCCCGCGTATGTCGCAAGAGCGAGACGGGTCGCGCGGGGCTGCCGAGGCGTCGCCGGAGCCCTCAGAGCAGACGCCCGAGGCCGCCGACGCGCACGGGGGGACGACGACCTCCTGGCTCGTGGTCTATCTGAAGGGCGTCTGTATGGGCGCCGCGGACGCCGTTCCGGGCGTCTCGGGCGGGACCATCGCGCTCGTGACGGGGATCTACGAGCGCCTCATCGGCGCGATCACCGCGATCTCGCCAGGGCGGGTCGCGGCCGTCCTCCTCGGCGTCCTGCCGGGACACCGCGAGGACGCCGTCGACGCGCTCCGGGCGGCCGACGCCGCCTTTCTGGTCGTGCTCGGGACGGGGATCGCCACCGCCGTCGTGACCGTCACGCGCGTCGTCCACGCCGGGATCCAGTCGCTCCCGGTGGTCACCTTCGGCTTCTTCTTCGGCCTCATCGCCGCCTCGGCGTGGGTGCTGTTCTCGGAGGTCGCCGTCGACACGCCGTACCGGAAGGCCGCGGCCGTGTCGGGCTTCGTCTTCGCGTTCGTCGTCTCCGGCCGCGCGGCGGCGACGCTCGGCGACGGGCTTTCCGTGACTGTCCTCGCTGGCGCCGTCGCGGTCAGCGCGATGATCCTCCCCGGGATCTCGGGGTCGCTGCTGCTCGTGATCCTCGGACAGTACGAGTATATGACCGGGACGCTGTCGGCGTTCGTCGACGCGCTCCTGGCCGCGCTCACGGGCGGGCCGATCGCGCCCCTCCGCGACCACGGCGTCGTCGTCGCGGCGTTCGTCGGCGGTGCCGTCGTCGGCCTCCTCACCGTGTCGCACGCCGTCCGCTGGGCGCTCGACCACTACCGGGAGGCGACGCTCGCTTTCCTCGTCGCGCTGATCGTCGGCGCGCTCCGGGCGCCCGTGGCGCGCACGGGAACGCGACTGGCGGAACTCGGGCGCGTGTGGACCCCGACGGCCATCGCCGTCTTCGCGGTCGCGGCGGTCGCCGGCGGGGTCGCGGTGCTGTTGCTGGAACACCACGCGGGGATCGGCGAACTCGGCGGCGACGAGCGGTGACCGGTCGGACGGGATCCGATACTGTCGGACGAACGTCCTGCTACGCCTGGGTATCCCCCGTGGGGGGACGAGCGTCTCAACGGGTTCGTCCGACAGTAGAGACGAGACGTCGCGACTACCGGCGGTTGCGCTCTGCGACGTGGACGAACGTCTCGATGCGAGTCGTCGCCTCGATGGTCCGGAAGCCGCCCGTCTCGAAGGCCTCGACGGCGTCGGCCAGCGCGAAGCGCTCGTCCATCGGCGGCCCGTCGTCGCCGGCGCCGGCGCTCGACCAGTCGACCGTGACCACGCGGCCGCCGGGTCGGATCACCCGCGCGAGTTCCTCGAAGGCCTCGTCGGCGGCGAACTCGTGGTAGGTCATCGTCGAGAACGCCGCGTCGAGTTCGTCGTCCTCGAGCGGTAGCGACGAGGCCTCGGCGGCGACGAACTCGACGTTCTCGGGGGCGCCCTTCTCCCGGTAGTGGTCGTGCATCTCGGGCTGGACGTCGACGGCGTAGACCGTCTCGGCGAACGGGACGATCTCGTCGGTGTAAAAGCCCGTCCCGCTGCCGATGTCGGCGACGACGTCGGTCGGCGAGAGGTCCAGCGCGGCGAGCAGTTCTTCGCGCGAGCAGAAGCGGTAGCGGTCCGGCCGCTCCAGGTCCTCGGCGCGGTCGGCGTCGAACGTGTGGAATCCCATATCCCGTGAACGAACGGGACCGACCTAAATGTGTGTTCGGCGGCAGGCGTTCGGCGGGAAGAAAAGAGAGTAATCA
>JBDGUP010000037.1:4502-9088 GCA_042215815.1 Haloquadratum sp.
GTACCAGTACCAGTACCAGTACCAGTACCAGTACCAGTACCAGTACCAGTACCAGTACCAGCCGGGTGACGAAACGCTTTACCGCCTCGTGGGCGACAGGACAGGTGATGGCACCGACACTCCGCACCCCGAGCGAACGGACGTGTGAGCGCTGCGGTCGCGAGGAAGTCTGGGACGAAGAGCGGGAGACCTGGCGCGTCGCCCGCGAGGCGGGGGAACCGGTAGTCGGTAGCCCCTACTGCATCCACGAGTGGGACATCAACGGCTCGTTCGTGCCGTTCGAGCGGACGGGCGGAGCAGCCGAAGCATAGCCCGCCGCTCCCGGAGGTGTCACAATGACGGTTGTAGTCTCTTGTCAGAATGTCTATTATCACTCCGTACCGCTGATAATGACTAGTCTCGTTTCTTCCCGGTGATCGCCGTGACCGTGGGTGGCGATCACCGGTACACAGTGAGACTAGTCATTATGAGTCGCCGGAACGGGGTGGCGATCCAGCGGTACATAGTGCCAAGAGACAGTATCAGCCGCGAAGCGAGTCCAGGACCGCCGCCGTCCCCTCGAAGTACGATCCGTCGGCGACCACGTCGGCGGCCTCCTTCGCCACCGGATCGGCGTTCGCGACGGCGTAGGAGTCGCCCGCGACGGCGAACGTCGAGGCGTCGTTTTCGCTGTCGCCGATCGCGACGAACGCCTCCGGAGGGGTCCCGAGCCCGTCCGCGACGGCTCTCAGGCCGGTCCCCTTCTCGACTCCCGGGGTCTTCAGGTGGTAGGCGTAGCCGGTGTCGACCACCTCCAAATCGAACTCGTCGGCGACCGCGCGGAGCAGCGCCTCGTCCGCGGCGAGGCTGATCGCGACCTCCGTCTCGCGCCACTCGTTGACCGCGTCGAAGTCGTCCCAGCCCAGGTCGCCCCCGCGTTCGACGAACGCCTCGGCCGCGGCCCGCGCCCGTTCGCCGTCGCCCCGGTAGGAGACGGTCCCCTCTGCGAGGACCACGCCGCCGTTCTCGGCGATCACGGTCAGTTCGAGCCCGAGGTAGTGACAGAGACTCACCGGATACGGGAAGGCCTTGCCGGTGGCGAGGACGACCGGCGCCGGCCAGTCGGGCAGGTACGCGAAGACCCGGGGATCGAGCCGCCCGTCCGCGTCGGTGAGCGTCCCGTCGATGTCGAGCACGAGCGGCGGTGCGTCGGTCGCGTCGTCGGTCATCGGGACGACTTGCGTCCGGCGGGTTCGATGCCGATGGTGACGGTGACGTCTTCGACCTCCCACTCTTCGACGAGCGCCCGGTCGCTGTCGGCGGCCACCTCGTCGCCCGCGAGGAACTCGCGGGTCCGGGTCTCCTCGGCGATTTCGTCGCGACGGCGGTCGACGAAGTCGGCGACGCGGTCGTCCGCGACGTCGACGTAGGTGTCGATCTCGGCGTCGACGTCCAGCTCCAGCTGCTTGCGCATCTCTTGGATCCGCCGGATCACGTCGCGGGCGTACCCCTCGGCTTCGATCTCCTCGGTGAGCGACGTGTCGACGTAGACGGTGCCGCCGTCGAACTCCGCGGCGGCGACGTGCGCCGGCGGCTCGGCCTCGTAGCTCACCATCTCTTCGTCGAGTTCGTAGGTCTCGCCGTCGACCTCGACGCCGCCTTCGATCGCTTCTCGGGTCTCGCCGTCGACGGCCTCCATCACCTTCTGGGCGTCGGCACCGAAGGCGGGGCCGATGACGTCCATCTCCGGCCGGGCGCGCTCGACGAGCTCGTCGAACGCCGAGACGACCTCGATCGACCGGGCGTTGACGCGGTCGCCGAGCAGCTCCGAGAGCGACTCGACGGCGTCGGCGACGTCGTCGTCTTCGGTCTCGACGACGACGCGCTGGACGGGCCAGCGGAGCTTCCGGCCGCCCTGCTGGCGCGCGTTCGCGGCCGCCTCCTCGACGTCGCGGAGGACGCTCATCCGCCGCTCCAGGTCGTCGTCGCGCAGGTCCTCGTCGGCAGCGGGGTACGACAGCGCGTGGACGGTCGTCGCGCTGCCGTCGAGGTGCTGATACATCCGCTCTGCGAGGTAGGGCGTGAAGGGCGCGAGGAGCCGGATCGTCTCGTCGAGTACCGTCGCGAGCGTGGCGTAGGCGCCGCGCTTCGAGGCCGACTCCTCTTCTTCCCACATCCGCTCGCGAATCGCCTTCACGTAGAAGCGCGAGACGTCCTCGGTGACGAACTCCAGCACCGCGTTGAGCGCGTCCTGCACCTCGAACGCCTCCCAGGCGTCCCGGGCGTCGGCCTCGACGGTCTGGAGCCGCGAGAGCACCCAGTCGTCGACCACGGTCCGTTCGCCGTCGTCGAGGCTCGCTTCGGCCGGGTCGTAGCCGTCGAGGTCCATATACGGGAGCGGGAAGCGGAACACGTTCCAGAAGATGTTGAGCGTCGACTGCATCTCGCCCAGGCCGTCCCACTCGAAGGAGAGGTCGACGCCCTGCTGGTCGTGGCTGAGGAGGTAGGCGCGAAGCGGGTCCCGGCCGGCGCGCTCGATCGCTTCCTCCGGCGTGACGATGTTGCCCAGCGACTTGGACATCTTCCGGCCGTCCTCGTCGTTGACGAAGCCGTGCATCATCACCTGCTCGTAGGGCGCCTGCCCGACCGCGGCGGTACCCATCCCGAGCTGTGACCAGAACCACCCGCGGGTCTGGTCGTGCGCCTCGACGATCCAGTCTGCGGGCCACAGCTCCTCGTAGGCCTCGGTCGCTTCGGGGAAGTCGAGCGTCCCCCACGTCGCGACCGACGAGTCGATCCAGACGTCGAAGACGTCCGGGACGCGCTCGTAGGTCTTGCCGTCTTCGGTGATCGTCAGGTGGTCGACCGAGGGGCGGTGCAGGTCGATCTCGCCGGGGTCGATCTCCTGGTCGACGCGCTCTGTGAGTTCCTCGCGCGTGCCGATCACGATCCACTCGCCGTCGTCGGCCTGCCAGATCGGCAGTGGGATCCCCCAGTAGCGCTGTCGGGAGATGTTCCAGTCGGGGGCGTCCTCGACGAAGTCGCGGAAGCGGTTGTCACGCGCCCACTGCGGGTACCACTCCGTCTCGTCGATGTTCTCGAGCAGTTCGTCTTTGATGTCGGTGACCGTGATGAACCACTGGTCGGTCGCGAGAAAGATGATGTCCGTGTCGCACCGCCAGCAGTGACCGTACCGGTGTTCGTGCGTGCCGGACGCGAGCAGCGCCCCCTCGGCTTCGAGGTCGTCGATGATCTCCTCGTTGGCGTCGCGGACGAACAGCCCGGCGTACTCGCCCGCGGCCTCTTCGAACTCGCCGCGGCCGTTGACGGGGACGAACACGTCCAAGTCGAGTTCCTGTCCGCGGGCGAAGTCCTCCTGCCCGTGGCCGGGCGCGGAGTGGACCAGCCCCGTGCGGTCGGCCTCGACGTAGTCCGCGGTGTAGACCTGTCCGGCGCCCTCGAAGTCGGCGTGTTCGTTCAGGTGGGGTTCGAGCGGGTTCTCGTAGGACCAGCCGACCATCTCCTCGCCGGAGACCTCGTCGACGACCTCGTAGTCCTCGTAGCGGCCCTTCTTGAGGACGTCCTCCACGCAGGGCTCGGCGACGTAGAGGAGGTCGCTCTCGTCGCCTCTCTCCGCGCGAACGGCCTGGTAGGTCATCGCCTCGTCGACCGCGACGAAGGTGTTGGCGGGGAGCGTCCACGGCGTCGTCGTCCAGACGACGAGGCTCCCCTCGCGGTCTTCCAGCGGGAACTTCACGTAGATAGAAGGAGAGGTGATCTCGTCGTACTCGACCTCGTTGGCGGCGATGGCGGTCTGACACCGCGGGCAGTAGTTGACAGAGCGCTTGCCCTGCTCGACGAGGCCGCGCTCGTCGACCCGCTGGAAGGCCCACCACGCGGCCTCCATATACTCGGGGGTGATGGTCCGGTAGGGATCGTCCCAGTCCATCCAGACGCCGATGGACTGGAAGTCTTCGTCCATCGACTCCCGGCTCTCCTCGGCGAACTGCTTGCACTCGGCGATGAAGTTCTCCATCCCGTACTCTTCGATGTCCCGCTTGGTCTCGAAGCCGAGTTCCTCTTCGACTTTGACCTCGATCGGAAGCCCGTGCATATCGTAGCCGGGGCGGTCGGTGACGCGGTGGCCCGTCATCCGCTTGTAACGGATCACGGCGTCCTTCAGCGTCTTGTTCCACGCCGTCCCGAGGTGCATCTGTCCGGAGGTGTACGGCGGCCCGTCGACGAAGAAGAAGGTCGGGTCGTCGGCGTGTGCCTCCTTCGTCGCCTCGTAGGCGTCGGCGTCGTCCCAGTACTCGTCGACGGCGGACTCGACGTCCGCGGGCGTGTACTGGTCGTCGACTTCGTCCATACTGAGAGCCAACCGGCGAACCTATATCAAATCCGTGGAACGGCCGCGAACGATCGGTTCTCTGCGAGCGCGAAGCGCAGTCGTGACGATCCGGACCGTCCGTTCGGCGCGCGTCGTCGCCGAGCGGTGCGGAGCGGGGCAGTGCGGAGCGGGGCAGTGCGGAGCGGGGCAGTGCGGAGCGGGGCGGTCGCCGCACCGATTCGCGCCGCGAGCGAGGCCGGAGGCCGAGCGAGCGGCT
>JBDGUP010000037.1:9188-12167 GCA_042215815.1 Haloquadratum sp.
GCGGTCGCCGCACCGATTCGCGCCGCGAGCGAGGCCGGAGGCCGAGCGAGCGGCTCTTTTTTGGTCCAGATTTTTGCAAGGAGTGGTGCGCCGCAGGCGCACCCGACGCAGCAAAAAGGTGGGTGTTCTAGAAGTCAGGGAGATCCTCCGGCGCCTCGTACTCGGATTCCCAGGTGATGTAGTCGTCTTTCAGCACCTCACACACCGTCTGCCCGAGTTCTGTCAGTCCGGCGTTGATCGACGAGACCGTCTTCCAGGAGTCGACGTCGGGGTGGATCTCGCGCTCTTTCCAGTCTTCGGGGAGACCGGGAGCGTGATAGCCGACGCGGTCGGCGAAGTCGTCCCAGAAAAAGTCGAAGTGTGCGAGAAGTCCCAGTTCGCGGACGATCGCCCACTCGTCGGCCGTGACGTCCGTCTCGGCCGCCCACTGCGCGAAGGCGTCTTCCCAGGCGCCGTCGCGGAGGAGCGCTTCGAGGTCGTCGCGCCGGTAGTCGGTGTCGCCGGCGACGTCGGCGTCGTCGTACTCGTTCGGATCGACGGCGTCTTCGAGTTCGGGCGCCGGCGGCGTCTCGACGGAGAGCGTCATATCGCGTGTTTGGCCGGCGACGGGGATAAGCGATGCGCGGTCGCGAGGGTCCGGGTGCGGCGTCGGACGGGCCCGGCCGCGTTCTGCGTCACCCGAGTTCGTCCGGTCCGACGTCCTCGTCGGGGAGGACGAGCACGTTCTCGCGTCCGAGGCGGAAGGCCTCGAGGTCGCCCGCGTCGCGCATCTTCCGGACCACCTGACTCGTCTTCGCGTCGGTCCAGTCGAGCGTCTGGGCGACCTCCTGTTGCTTCATCCGTCCACCCTCGTGCTCGACCAGCGCCAGCACGCGCTCTTCGTTGCTCAGGAGTTCGTCCTCCCACGGGAGTTCTTCTTCGACCGTCTCGGCCGCCTCGGATTCGCCGTCCGCGGTTTCGGAACCTTCTGTTTCTGCGGCCGCGCTGCTTTCTGCGGCCGCGACACCGCCAGTCTCCGCGGCCGCCTCGCTACCTTCGGCGGCAGTCGACCCGGGTCCGGTGCCGCCGGTACCGACGTCGGTGCCGCCGGGGGTGTCTCCCCCTCCTGGGAATTCCTTCCGCCGGTAGACGAACCACCCGCCCGCGGCCGCGACGAGGACGACGAGGACGCCGGTCCCGAAGACCACCGGGGAGAGACCACCGCTCCCGTCGCCGGAGCCGTCGGTGGCGCCGCCGGTGGCGCCGTTTCCGCCGCCCGCGCGCGTCGTCGTGTCGCCACCGCCGACCGATTCGGCTACGACGAGCGTCGGTTCGTTCGGCCCGAAGTCGAGCGGCCCATACCAGACGACGATCTGGGACTCGGGGCGCTCGTCCGTGGGATCGGGCTGTACCGTCTGCAGCGAGTAGTTCGCGGGCCAGGTGAACTGCAGGGACGTCTCGCTGTCGAGGAACAGCCCGGCGATCGCATCGCCCGCGCGGATCGTCCCGTCTTCGACCACGGCGAAATTCGTCCAGACGAAGGTGTACGTGACGACGCCGTAGTCCTGCGGGATCCGTTGTCTCGTCGCCGTGACCGAGACGTTCCGGATGGCCATCTGCCGGCCGGTCGCGTTCTCGGCGGTGGCCGCCGTCGACGCCATCCGCTGTCTGAACTCGGAGGCGTACCGCGATTCGTTGGCGCGGATGTCCTCGCGGAGCGAGAGGAACGCGTCCGTCGTGTTCTCGTCGTCGAGACGCACCCGGTATTCGACCGTCCACGCGGCGGACCCGTTCGGTCCGAGGGCGATGCGCAGCGAGACGGTGTCGGGATCGATCTGCGTGTCGGCGATCGTCTCTGTCGGCTGCGCCGACGCACCCGGCGCTGTCGCCCCAACGCCGCCGCAGGTCGCCACGACGACGAAGACGACACACGCGAGGCGGGCTCCGCGATCAGTCATCTCGTGACTGTCTCGAAGCGGGGGGCACAAACCACTTCCGAGATGGTCCCCCTCGATCGCCCCGGATCCATTCACCGGTCTTCCTGCTCACAGGGTGCATCGCGGTTCCGTGTGAGTCTTCGATGCGCCTCCGGGGAGAATCTATCGGCTGGGACGAAACGCGGATCGGACGCCGACTGCACGGTCACAATGACGGTTGTAGTCGCTTATACTGTCTATTGTCAGTCCGTACCGTTGGTTCGCCGGAACGGGGCGGCGAGCACCGGTACAAAGTTACAACCGTCATTATTAGACGTCGAAGACGACGTATGCGACCCACTCCCCGTCGACCCGTTCGACCCGCATCTCCGAGTAGGTGACGGCCTTGACGTCGCGGGCGTCGACGTCCGCGAGCGGAAGGCCCCGGTACGTCCCGGTCAATCGCCACTCGGAACCGGTCGCGGTATCGACGTCGGCGGCCCCGCCGTCGGTCTCGTCGCTGCCTCCGTCGCTATCGTCGGGAGCCCCGCCCGTCGGCGGCTCGACGTGGACCTCGTTGTCGACGGGGAGCACGCTGCGGACGTCGCGCTCGTAGATGAGTTCGTCGAGGTAGTCGAACAGCAGCGCTTCCCTGTTTTCGGCCGCCACGGCCACCTCGAACGTCTGTGCGTCCGGACTCGCCTCAGGGATGTCGTCACAGGAGGCGGCGGCGAGGCCGTCCGCGACGTGTCCGAAGAGCGTCGAGAGGTCCGGGGCGGTCGCCTCGACGGCGACGTCGGCGGTGTGTTCGCGGAGTTCGAATCCCATACGGGGAAAACGGGCGCTCGCGGCCTGTGTGTTCCGGTTCGAAGGGGGGCGGCCGCGGTTTCGTCCGACAGTAGTCCGATCGGATGCCTGGGTCAAATCGCCCAGCCGATAGCGCTCGGAGCGAAGCAAATTTTATCGGGAACAGCCGTTACCCCTGTTCTATGCATACCGCACTCGTTGGTCTCGTCCTCACGATCCTCGGAGTACTCTGGGCAGTGGGGTTTTTCCTCTTCGGATATGGCGAGGGAGCGATTAT
>JBDGUP010000037.1:12267-21426 GCA_042215815.1 Haloquadratum sp.
ATTACCGTGGCTCCCGAAAAAGGAGATAGTATCTACGGTTGATCGCGCGCCCGCTCGGCCAGTTCCGCCGACGTCTCGACCGCTTCGAGACCGGAGCGGCCGTCGCGGCGGTTCGATACCGTCCGCCCGCTGCTCCCGGCCGCTCCCGGCGAGGAAGGCGCCGCCGTCGACGCCGTCCCGCCGCCGATTGTGCGCTCGATCGGGGTTCGTCGGCACCCCACCTCCCTCGGCGGCGGCGAGGAGCTTTATCTCCGTCGCACGCCCATTGCCCGTATGCCGATGAAGGGCGGAGCCACGAGCGGGTATCGCGAGGTCGATCGGTGGGACCGCGGCGTCGGGTGGATCGCCTATCCCGAAGAGAAGATGCAGCGCGCGAGCCACGCGCTCGTCGGCGACGACGGCGGCGTCTGGCTCGTCGACCCGGTCGACGCCCCGGGCGTCGACGAGGTGTTCGCCGACCTCGGCGAGGTCGTCGGCGTCGTCGTCAGTCTCGACAGGCACACGCGCGATGCCGCCGCCTTCGCGGCGCGTCACGACGCCCCCGTCTCTCTTCCGACGTGGATGTCCGGCGTCGCCGAGGACCTGGACGCACCGGTGACCCGATACGACGGGGAACTCGGCGATTCGGGGTTCGAGGCGTTCCGGATCCGCGACTCCTCGTTCCCGCGGTGGCAGGAGGTCGGGCTGTATCGTCGCGACGACCGCACGCTCGTCGTCCCGGAGGCCGTCGGGACCGCGGCGTTCTTCTGTGCGCCGAGAGAGCGGGTCGGAGTACACCCCGCACTGCGCCCGTTCCCGCCCCGCCACGCGCTCGGAGGGTTCGAGCCGGAGCGTCTCCTGGTCGGGCACGGACCCGGGGTGATGAGCGATGCGGCGTCGGCGCTCCGCGAGGCCCTCGACGGAGCGCGACGGAATCTCCCGGCCGCCTACGGACGGGCGCTGCGCGAAGTGTTGCTGTGACCGCTCGTCGGTCGCGGATCCGACGGCGTTTTCTTTCCGCCCGTCGAATACGGGAGCCGTGGTCTACATCACGCGAGGGCTGCTCGACGCCCTCTGCGAAATGGCCGAAGACGCGGAACCGGCGTCAGTGGACGTCGTGCTCGCGTCGACGCCGGCGGCGGAGTTCGAATCCGATCTGGGGCTGGAGCCGGAAACGGGCGTGTTGACCCACTTTTACTTTCCCGACGCCAGTAGCTCTGTCACCGCGGTCTTCGGGGTCGACCTCGGAACGCCCGCGGGCCGCGGCCGAGCCCGGTTCGTCTCGCATCCGCAGGGGCCGATGGAGGCGACGCGAGAAGACACCTTCGCGGCGGTGCTACTCGTCGCCGTCCCCCCGTGGAACGAGGCGTCCTGTACCGCGTTCGACCGTGCCGATCGCGAACTCGACCTCGTCGTGCTCGAGGTCGAACCGCCGCGAGAGACGCTCGCCGACGAGTGACCGCGGTCGCTCGTCCGGTCTGGCTATCGGTCGAGATAGCCCAGATCTGCGAGTTGCTCGGCGATGTCTTCGAACTCCGCTTCGGTGAGTTCGCCCTCGCGCTGGTACTGGATCACGATGCTCCGGAGGAGGAACCGAACCAGGTCGCTGGTGCTCGAGAAACTGGTCCCCTCGATAGTCTCGTCGACGCGCTCGGCCAGATCCTTGGGGATCGAGACGGTCGTGTACTCAGTCATCGGTCTGCGGCAACCGACGGGGCGCGCGGACAAAACAGGTGCGGACGCGCCGCGATCGCGACGACCGCTACTGTATTAGGGAGCCAGAAGCGAGAGACGGTATGGGGAACGAAGCGCGGACGTCGCTCGCGCGCCGGGCGGCCGCATCGGGTGCGAGCGTCGCCGAAGACCGATTCAGGACGGACATCGCAGTCGAGTACAAGGACGACGAGACGGACGTCGTGACCCAGGCCGACCGCGACGCCCAGGCCGCCGTCATCGAGACGATCGAGGCCGAATACCCCGAGGATACGATCGTCGGCGAGGAAGACGACGAGCGCGAGACCGTCCCCGAGTCGGGCGCCGCGTGGGTGGTCGATCCGATCGACGGCACGAACAACTACGTCCGGGGCACCCGCGTGTGGGGGACGGCCGTCGCCGCGGTGGTCGACAGCGAACCGGTCGCCACCGCGCTGAATCTACCTGCCCTCGACGACGTCTACTGGACCGACGGCGCGACGACCTACCGGAACGGTGACTCGGTGTCGGTCTCGTCGACCGAACACCCGAAGGCCGGCGTCGTGACGCCGACGATGTGGTGGGACTTCGACGCGCGCGACCAGTACGGGCGCGCCTGCCGGTCGATCGTCGATCGCTTCGGCGACCTGCGGCGCGTCGGATGCGCGCAGGCCGAGCTCGCGAGCGTCGCCGACGGCTCCCTCGACGCCGTCGTGACGAACATCCGCGCGAACCCGTGGGACACCCTCGCGGGCGTCGCGATGGTGCGCGCCGCCGGCGGGACCGTCACCGACATCGAGGGGAACCGCTGGCGACACGACTCGGTGGGGCTCGTCGCCTCCAACGGACGGATCCACGGCGCCGCCCTCGAAGCGGTCCAGCAGATCGGCCGCCCGGACGAGCGCGACGGGGAATAGGGCGTGGCTCGGTCGTGGTGGGCGCTGCCGAACGACGGGTCTCGGTCCGACCCAGACCGGAATCCTCAACACGACCGCCGGCACCTTTTCGGGTATGTCAACGGTCGCCGATCGCGTCGGCGTCGATCCCGAGCGACTCTGGGCGGGAGGCGTGCTGATCGCCCTCGCCGGGCTGGTAGTCGGGTCGCTTTTCTTCCCGGAGACCGTCTACGACGGCTTCATCTGGCACTACTTCTGGGGACCCGTGCAGGCGGACGCCAACTCCGCGGTCTGTGCGGTTCGCCCGGGGAGCACCGTCAAATACCTCTACGACGCGCAAGCGTGCGCCAGCGCGGCCGAACCCGTCGCCTACCCCGGATACACGCTCGTCTCCGAGGTCGGCTATATGGTGACGCTGCTCGTCGCGCTCACCGGGCTGGTCTTCCTCCTTCGTCGCCTCGATGTCGGTACCGACCGGCGGTTCTTCTATGCGCTCCTCCCGTTCATCTTCTTCGGCGGCGCGCTCCGTGTCGTCGAGGACGCGAACGACGCGGCCCCCGCCGGGGAGGCGCTCATCAGCTATCCGCTCAACACGCTCTTCATCAGCCCGATCATCTACTTCACCGTCTTCGCGATCGCGCTCGCTGCGGTCGTCGCGGCCGTCGGCGCCGAGCGAGGGGGGATCGTCGAGCGGTACGACCGGCTCCTGTTCGGACTCGGAACGGCGGTCCTCCTGGTCACGCTCGGCTATCTCGCCTCGCTCGTCGTCCGCGACGCGCCGGGGGTCGAATTCTACCCGCAGGTCCTCGTCGTGATCCTGGCCGGTGCGACACTCGCGGCCGGCGTGACCTGGTGGCTCATCGAACGCTACGCCCCCGAGATCAACGCGGGAACCCGGCGGATTGGCTTCGTGATCCTGTGGGGTCACGCCGTCGACGGCGTCGCGAACGTCGTCGGTCTCGACTGGATGACCGCCCTCGGGGCCGGGCCGAACCTCGTTCCGAAACACCCCGTGAACCGGTTCATCGTCGACGTCACGGCCTCCGTCCTCCCGGCGTCTGTCACGGCTGTCACCGGCGACACGTGGCCGTTCCTGGTCGTGAAACTCGTCGCCGCGACGTTCGTCCTGTGGGTGTTCGAAGACGAGATCTTCGAGGAGAGCCCGCGCTATACGATCTTGCTTCTGGTCGCCGTGCTCGCGGTCGGTCTCGGTCCCGGGACGCGCGATATGCTCCGCGCGACGGTGGGCGTGTGAACGGCCTCGGCGTTTCTCCGCGGACGGCTACGGGTACGGATGGTACTCCCGGTCGAGATCCGCCTCGAACCCGAGTTCCGCCGGCACCGTCCGGGCCCGCTCGCCGAAGAACGGCTCGCCCTGGAACAGCGGCTGTGCGTCCGGAACGAGGACCCTGACCGCCTCGAAGCCGAGCGCCTCGACGTCCCGTGTCGTCGTTCGCGCGGCGTAGGCGTCCAGGCCGGCGTCGGCGACCCGCCGGAGCGCCGCGGATAGCTCGTCTTTCCCGGTCGGAATCTCTGCGGGCCCGACGCGCTCGGCCGGGACGCTCGCGTCGGCGTCGACGAACTCCCGGGCGGCCTCCGGAAAGTCGGCGTAATCGCCGATCGCGCCCTCCTCTGCTGCGGCCCGTTCGGGCCCCATCGACCGCAGTTCCGTCCAGTTCTGGAGCGCCTCCGCGAGCGCCGACTCGGCGGCCGCGGCGGGATCCAGTGACGCGCCCGAGCCGACGGCGAACCGGGGCCACTCCTCGTCCCGGTGGACCGCGGTCGCGACGACCGGGACGTCGACGTCCTGGGTGACAAAGAGCGGCGTCACTGTGAGCGACTCCGCCCGCGCCCGCTTGCAGAGGGCGTCGTAGCGCTCGCTCTCGACGTCGAGCGCCAGCGGCTCGAACGTCGAGTACCAAGCGAGCATCGTCGCGTCCCGTTCGACGACCTCGTACAGGCCCGAGAGCAGTGCCTCGGTCCCGGAGTTACCGAGTCCGAGTCCCGTCGTGATGGCGGGTTTGTACCGCTCGGCCGGCGGCGGATAGTGGACGAACTCCGCCGGGAGCGACACGTCCTCGTCGGTCCGGAGATCCACGCCCGGCACCCACGGGATCGGCGTCTCGGGATCGGGCTGCTGGGAGGCGTCCGGCCGGACGAAGCGCGACGGCGAGACGGGGTTCGCCCGGGTGCGTTCCGGGGCCGTGGTGAACTCGGCGTGCCGATAGACCCCGGCGCAGTACCGTTCCAGCGCCTCGCCGAGCGCCTTCATAAACGCCGCGTCCCAGTCGGGGTCCGCGCCGGCGGCGAACTCCGCCGCTCGACCGTCGCTGAACCCTTCGGTGGGGGCGACCCGCGCGAGGTAGTACGGGAGGGGGAACGACTCCTGTTCGCCCACCTGCGAGACGATCCCCGTGCGCTCGTCGAGGGCGCGTTCCGCCCGGGCGAGTGCGTCGTCGATGCCGACTTCCCGGTACTCGCGGTCGACGGTGCGGCCGCGCGAGGTCGGATCCGGAACGGGGAGGACAGACCGCTCCGGGCCGACGCCAGCGCCGGCGATCTCGACGACCGATCCGGCGACGTCGTCGCCAGCGAGGAGAGCGACGGCCCGCCGCCCGGCGACCGCACCGGCGAGGCGGACCGCGCTCCGGCCGGCCGTGGGCGATCCCGACGCGTCGGTCGTCGCGTCGACCCGGGCCCGGAGGTCGGCGAACGTCGCACCCCCCGGTCCGAAGACGGAGACGGCGGCGTCGAGGGGGGCGAGAGGACGGCCGCCGATCCCACCGATCTCGACGACGACCGCTCGCGGGGCCGTCTCGACGGCGTCGGGAACGTCGCTCCCCGCCGCGACGACGGCGAGAGCGAGCGCCGCCTCGGCCGGGTCGGCGCCGACCCGCGCATCGATGTCTTCGAACGCTGCGGTCGCGGCGTCTCTGGCCGGGCCGCTGCCCAGGACCGCGATGGGTGCAGTCATACGGCCGTCGAGGTCCCTCGCGAAGAAAAAGGAGCGGGGTTTTGGCGGACACTGCGACGGAGAATATACGACGCTCAGTGCGTTAAAATTAAATATCATCTGGTAGGTTTTTCTAGCGTATGAGCGCTGAGACGAACGTGCTCGGCGACGACGTCGAGCGCGTCATTTCATCGGCCCTCCAGTCGACCGCCGAGGTGGTGTACGTCGTCGACCCGACGGTCGAGATCATCGAGTCGATCGTCGACATCGGTATCGGAGACGCGTCGCTCCCGACGACAAAGGTGCTCGCGCGCAAGTCGCTCCTGAAGGACGCACTGGACGACTTCCTCGTCGCCAGCAACGCGGCCGACCTCGTTCAGGCCGGCGCGCTCGAACTCCGCACGATGGCGCACGCCGTCGAAAACACGCTTTTCATCGGCGACGACGCGGTGATCGCGGTCGTCACCGCCGGCGACCGGATCGCCGGACTCGCGACCGACGACGAGGCGTTCGTCCGGGACGCGACAGACGCCTATCGGCGACACTTCGAGGAGGGCGAGGAGTTCTCCCTCCGGACGCCGCCGCTTTCTCGCGTTCGGTCGTCGCTCGAAGACGGACTCGGCCCGCAGGTCCGGGACGATTTCGATGCGGTACTCGATTCGCTCCAGGCGGTGCAGGGCGACGGCGGCGGGCTGGACGAAGTAGAGATCAGCCTCCTCGTTGCGGCCAGAAACGACCTGCTCCTCTACGACGTCTCGAAGTGGGGCGAAGACGTCGGTATCGCGAGCAAGGCGACGTTCTCGCGGACGAAGACCGAACTGGAAGACCGCGGCCTCATCGAGACCGAGAAAGTCCCCATCGACGTCGGTCGTCCTCGCCTCCGGCTGAAACTCGGCGACGACCGGCTGGCGGAGGCGGAACCGGCAGACCTCGCCGACGTCGCGATCGACCTCCGCGGCTGACAGTAGACAGTATGATTCCTCCGCGTTCACGCGGAGGAGGTCAATCTTGCAGACGGCGGTCCGTCTGTCGTCGCACGTCCGCTCTCTGCCAGCAGCGACAACTCATCATATCTGTAGAGAGATGTGTTCTGTTCGGGGTCGAGCGGCCGTACGGAACGTGATAGGGATTATCGTACGTCCGCAAAGCATTCTCGCCGGACGGGACGGCGGGCATCGACGAACAGGTGATAATCCCTATGAACACACTTATTTGACGGACGGTCGCCGTATCACGTATGGACTACAGCCACGTCCGCGACGTCGACCCCGCCGTCGCAGACGCTCTCTCCGGCGAGGAACAGCGACAGGAGAACACGCTGGCGATGATCGCGAGCGAGAACCACGCGAGCGAGGCGGTCCTGCAAGCACAGGGGAGCGTCCTCACGAACAAGTACGCGGAGGGCTACCCCGGCGAGCGGTACTACGCCGGCTGTGAGTACGCGGACGACGTCGAAGAGCTGGCCATCGAACGCGCGAAGGAGCTGTGGGGGGCCGAACACGTCAACGTCCAGCCCCACTCGGGGACGCAGGCGAACATGGGCGTCTACCTCGCGATGCTGGACCCCGGTGACAAGATCCTCTCGCTGGATCTCACCCACGGCGGGCACCTGAGCCACGGCCACCCCGCGAACTTCGCAGGGCAGACCTACGAGGTCGAGCAGTACGAGGTCGATCCCGAGACGGGCTACATCGACTACGACGGAATGGCCGACATCGCCGAGTCGTTCGACCCGGACATCATCGTCTCGGGGTACTCGGCGTACCCCCGCGAGGTCGACTTCGAGCGCGTCCAGGCGGTCGCCGACGCGGTCGACGCCTACCACCTCGCCGACATCGCCCACATCACCGGGCTGGTCGCTGCGGGCGTCCACGAATCGCCCGTCGGCGTCGCCGACTTCGTCACGGGATCGACACACAAGACCATCCGGGCGGGTCGCGGCGGCATCATTATGTGCGAGGACGAACACGCCGACGCCGTCGACAGCGCGGTCTTCCCGGGCGCCCAGGGCGGCCCGCTGATGCACAACATCGCGGGCAAAGCCGTCGGGTTCAAAGAGGCGCTCTCGGCCGCGTTCGACGACTACGCCGAACAGACCGTCGCGAACGCCACGGCGCTCGCGGAGACGCTCGCAGACCACGGCCTCAAAGTCGTCTCGGGCGGCACGGACAACCACCTCGTTCTGGTCGACCTCCGGCCGTCTCATCCCGATACCACGGGCAAGGACGTCGAGTCCGCGCTCCAGTCCGCAGGGATCGTGATGAACGCGAACACGGTGCCCGGTGAGACGCGATCGGCGTTCGATCCCAGCGGCATCCGCCTCGGCACACCGGCCATCACCACCCGCGGGTTCGACGAGGAGGCGACCCGCGAAGTCGGCGAACTCATCGTGCGCGTCGTCGACGACTACGACGACGAGGCCGTGGTCGCCGACGTGGGCGAGCGCGTCCAGGAACTCTGCGAGGCCTACCCGCTCTACGAGTAGGTCGACGCGGCCGCTATCGTCGTCCCGGTTTAAACGCCGGAGCACGGACCCACACGTTTGAAGTGGTCTTCGAGACCGGTTATAGTATGACCGAGATAATCGACGGCGACGCCGTCGCCGAGGAGATTCGAACGGGTCTCCTCGACAGCATCGAGTCGCTGACCCAAGCGGGGACGACGCCGTGTCTCGCCACGGTTCTGATGAACGACGACCCCGCGAGCGAGACCTACGTCTCGATGAAACACCAAGACTGCGAGGAGGTCGGGATCGAGACGCGCGACATCGAACTCGATCCCGACGCCCCCGCGGACGAACTCTTCGCGACCGTCGACGAACTCAACGCCGATCCGTCCGTCCACGGCATCCTCGTCCAGATGCCGGTCCCCGACCACGTCGACGAACGGGAGGTTCTTCGACGCATCGATCCCGCGAAGGACGTCGACGGCTTCCACCCGGAGAACGTCGGCCGCCTCGTCGCCGGTCACCCCCGGTACAAGCCGTGTACGCCTCACGGCGTACAGAAACTGCTCGAAGCGGCCGACGTCGAGACCGAGGGCGCCGACGCCGTCGTCGTGGGACGCTCGAACATCGTCGGCAAGCCGATGGCGAACCTCCTGATCCAGAAGACCGAGACCGGAAACGCGACCGTCACGGTCTGTCACTCGCGGACCCAGGACCTCGCGGCGAAGACCCGAAACGCCGACATCGTTATCGCTGCGGCGGGCGTCCCCGAGATGATCACCGGCGAGATGCTCACCGAGGGGACCGTCGTGATCGACGTCGGAATCAACCGCGTCGAGACGGACGAGGGGTCCGAACTCGTCGGCGACGTCGAATACGAGAGCGCGAAGGAGAAAGCCAGCGCGATCACGCCCGTTCCGGGCGGCGTCGGCCCGATGACGCGGGCGATGCTCCTCTGGAACACGGTCAAGGCCGCGGGCGACGCCGGGGGGATGGACGTCGATCTGCCCTGATAATGACGGTTGTAAGGGTGCGAGAGCGTATCAGCGGTTTCGCCCGACAGTATGCTTCCACCCGCTGTGGTATGCCCGTAAAATGATAGTTGCTGTCACGGTGACTGCTCTCGGCGTCTTTTCTGTTGGTATGATAACACAACTGTTCGGCTATCGGACCGGCGGGACGATAGCAATCCC
>JBDGUP010000040.1:0-1484 GCA_042215815.1 Haloquadratum sp.
CGCGAACTCCTCGGGACGTCAGGATAGTTTGTCGAGGTGCAACCACTGCCAGAGATCGCCGTTGCTCGCGGCCAAAAGGATACCCGTTCCGAACAGCGCGGCTCCGCTCACGGTGACGGGCGTCTTGTACCGAATCGGTCGTGCGACCGTGACGGCTTCCCCACCGCGATACACCGTCTCCGTCGTGGTCTCGGGCATCGTCAACCCGATGATGAGCAGAACCCCACCTGCGACCACGAGGGCGTCGTCGGTGTCCATACGTACGCGATGTCGCGTCCACTACAAAAAACCCGATCCGAATGGGGGCGTCGATTGCGTCGGCTACCCCATCCGATCCAGCGCGTCCCGTCGGTCTTCCGTGACGGAGTTGCACGCGAGCGGCCTCCAGGTCCCGCTCGTCCGTCAGAAACGAACCGACCGAATGACGGATCGCATAGAAGGTGAGATCCCTGTGCGACGTGTCGATGTCCGCCTCCTCACACAGGTTTTCGAGGAGCCGATTCAGCGCGGTCGACCCGTAGGGGTTGCCCTCGCGGGTCAACCACAGTGCGTCCGCGTCGTCGTACTTTTCGTAGCACTCGCGTTCGTGCAGCCACCGCTGGAGGGCCTCGGCGGTCTGGGTGCGGATCGCGACGGTCCAAGCGTCGTTGCTCTTGGTCGCGTCCTCGGGTGGGATCCGCAGGACCTCGTTGTCAACGTCGACCCACCCGACCGTCGCTCGGTGGACTTCTTTCGGACGGAGTCCCGCATCGAGCGCAGTCTGGATCAGCGACGGGACCTTCCAGCCGTTCGCTCGCTCGAAGTGGTCGGGACCCACGTCCGCCATCGGGACGCCGAACCGTTGGGCCAGATGACGTTTCCACGTCGTCCGTTCCGCAGACGTGAGGCTGTTGTAGTGCGGCACCGAGCCGTATTCCAACGCTGCCTCGCGGAGTCGCCCCCGTTCCTCGCGGGTGAAGTAATCACGGGGCTGTCTGGACGGCGAGGCACCCGTGAAGGTGATTTCAGGGTCCCACTCGTCCAACCCCCGTTCGCACTCGTGGAACCGACAGAGCGTCTTCAGGGCCTTCTGTGCGGTCGCTCTATGGGAGTCCGAACAGTCGCGTTTCAACAACTCCCGACAGTAACGATCGCAATCCTCGTGGGTGAGGTGCGTCGTGTAGCCGTCCGCATCCTCCCAGAGCCATCGATAGAAGGCGTCGATCCGATAGGCACGGTTGTAGACCGTCCCTGCGGCGTAGCCCTTCCCGCGGTCGGGGTTCTTTCCGAGGTCTCGCATCCACGTCAACAGGTCCCGTCGGTACTCGCGGTAGGCCGTCAGTTGGCGTTGATTGAGTTTCTCGCGTGTCGGTTCGGTCACGAGTGGAGCCTCACAGACGTACGCCGTGGTGTCGGAATCACCCATCGTCTCGCCGACCCCCCGAATACAGCGTCGATTCTGTGGTGCGAGGGCGTCTCCTGCCCGCACAGCGCCTTGTCGGTTG
>JBDGUP010000040.1:1494-21084 GCA_042215815.1 Haloquadratum sp.
CTGGTCCTTGCCGTGAGAGGGCAAGATGATTGGCCGGACTACACCAACGGAGCGATTCGACACTTTCGGGTACCGGAGGGACGTGTAAAACGGTTCCGTTTTCTCGACACCGTGCGGTGGTGTCGCGTGCCGACTGGCAGCGAGAGCCGGAGTGAATTACGCGGATTCGTCGCTGTCGCCTTCGCTCTCGGTTCCGTCTTCGCGTGCATCGAGCACCGCAGCGATCTCGTCGTTCGAGACGGCGCGATAACCGTCTTCGGTGACCGTCGCCACAGTCACGCTTTCCACGTCGAGTTCGTCGTTCGTCTCCAAGAGCGCCTGGACGGCGATAGAGATGCCGTCATCGATCGAGAGGTCCTCGGCCCAGTGGGATTCGAGGAACTCCTGGATGTCTTTCTGTCCGGATCCGATGGCGACCGCTTTCCACTCTTGGGGCGCTCCCGACGGATCGGTCTGGTAAAGGCGCGGCGCCCCGTCTGTGTCGGGGTCGTCGACGCCGGCGACCAAGAGCGCGGCTCCGAACGGTCGCGTTCCGCCGTACTGGGTGGTCTCCTGTATCTCGTCTGAGATCGCCTTCGTGAGCGTCTCGACGCCGAGCGGTTCGCCGTAGCGGAGCCGGTTGCGCTGTGCGGCCGTCCGCGCGTCGTCGATCAACCGGCGGGCGTCCGCCACGTGACCCGCAGAGGCCGCCCCGAGGTAGTCGTCGAGTTTGTGGAGCTTCTCGATGCTTTCTCCTTCCATCAGCGACGAGCTCGTTCGCCGCTGGGCCGCGAGGACGACCCCTTCGGACGTGCGGATGCCGAGGCTCGGCGCACCGCGTTTGACTGCCTCGCGTGCGTACTCGACCTGATAGATGCGGCCGTCGGGAGAGAAGAGCGACGTCCCCCGGTCGTAGGCCTGCTGGTCGTTTCGGTCCATCTACTCCCATTCCGGTCCGGGGACGGATAAAGCCACCACCGACGCACGATATTACCGGAATCGACGGTCGAGCCGGCGACAGGTCACTCTTCGGCCTCGACGACGTCGGCGTCGGGAGCGTTCTCTTTGACGCTTCGAATCCCCTGTTTGGCCTTCTGCTTCGACGCGTAGCCCTCTCCGCTGTCGGCGATGATGTTGCCGTTGGCGTGGACGAGTCGCCAGCGGTACTGGCCGGCTTTGTCCCGGAATACCTCGAACGTGGCGCTCATACGAGGATCCCTCGGGAGGAAGCGCCAAAAGTCTATCCGTGGACAGGATCTCGCCGCGGGTCCGACCCCGTCATAGTGATTACTCTCACTGTGAACCGCCGAACGCCACCCCCGGTGACGGCGTTCGGCGGGAAGAGACGAGAGTAATCGCTGTCAGTATCGATCCGTCCGTCTCTCCCGCCGCTCGTACGTCACGAAGTCGAACGCGTCGCGTTCGTCGCGGCGGACCTCCCTCCACGCGTCGTCGTCCCACTCCGGGAACGACGTGTCGCCGTCGTAGGTGTCGTGGATCTCGGTGAGGATCATCCGGGAGGCGGAGGGGAGGAACTGCTCGTAGACCCGACCGCCCCCGGCGACGTAGGCCGTCTCGACGCCCCTGTCTCGGGCGTCTTCGACCGCCAGTTCGATCGCCTCGTCGACGGAGTGAGCGAGCACGGCGCCGTCAGGCAGGTCCAACGACCGCGAGGAGAGGACCACGCTCGTCCGGCCGGGGAAGGGCTCACCGAGCGCGTCGACGACGGTCTCGTAGGTCTTCCGACCCACGATCACGGGGTGTCCCGTCGTCGTTCGCTTGAAGTGCGCGAGGTCCGCGGCGTGGTGCCACGGCATCTCGCCGTCGCGGCCGATGACGCCGTTCTCCGCGACGGCGGCGATGAGCACGATCTCGACGTCGGCGGGGACGCCGTCCGCAGACTCGGTCGTTCCCGTCACCGTCATCACTCGGCCACCGCGAACCGGATCCCGGGTGCCGGGTCGTAGTCGGACAGCTCGACGTCGGCGAACGTCAGCTCCTCGAGGGGGACGTCGGCGACGTCGACGGTGGGTCGCGATCGCGGCTCGCGAGCACACTGTTCGAGCAGTCCCGGGACGTGGTCGGAGCGCTCTTCGCCCTCGGCTTCCGGCGGCGCCGCCGCGTCGAGCCACTCGCGGATCTCGCGGAACTCGGCCCGGTCGTCGACGGCGGCCACGCGCGACTGTAGCGCGTCGAGGTTCTCAGCGTACCACTCGCCGCGCTCGCCAGAGCCGCAGTAGACGTGCGCGTCGACGACGGAGTGGGCGAACTCGCCCGGCTCGAAGCCGGTCCGCTGGGCGATCGCGATCGCGAGCAGGGAGTACGCCGCGATGTTGAAGGGAACGCCGAGCGCGACGTCGCCGGAACGCTGGTGAAGGTGGACGTTCAGCCGGTCGCCCTGGACGTTGAAGACGAACGTGTAGTGACACGGCGGGAGCGTCGAGACGGCGGCGTTCGCGGGGTGCCAGGCGTTGACTACGATCCGGCGGGAGTGTGGGTTCTCTCGCAGCTGGTCGAGGGCGTATTGGATCTGGTCGAACGTGCCCTCGTCGTTCATCCAGCGGTGGTCGTCGTCCGGCCAGGTCTCCCCGTCGAGGCCCTCCTCGGGGACGGGATACCGACGCCAGAAGCGCCCGTAGGCCGTGTCGAGGCGGCCCTCATCGTCGGCCCAGGCGTCCCAGATACCGGTCTCCTCGCGGAGGTTCCGGATGTGTTCTTCGCCGGAGAGATACCAGATGAACTCGTGGATCAGCGAATTCCAGCGGGCGCCCGAGAGGTCCTTCGTCGTGAGCAACGGAAAGCCGTCGGCGAGGTCTACCCGGTAGTGACGGCTGAACGCCGCGATCGTGTCGACGCCCGTCCGGTTCGGCTTGTAGGTCCCCCTCCGGAGGACGTCGGTGACGAGATCGAGATACTGGCGCATAGTGAGCGACTGTCCCACGTTGGGGGGCGTGTAATCTTGATTGTTCGGGTGTGGATTCGGGGTCGGGTGGTGATATAAGTCGACGGGGAACCTACCCGCGACCGTGATTCAGAATCTCGCACGCGGCGTCCAGGCGTTCACCTCGAACGCCTTCCTCGTTACCGGCGGCACGACCGCACTCGTCGACGCCGGCGCCAACTTCGACGTCGTCTCGGCCGTCGAATCGCACGTCGACGCCCTCGATCGCGTCTACCTCACGCACACGCACCCGGATCACGTGGAGAACCTGCCGGCGCTCCGAGACTCGTTCGAGGTCGAAACGTGGGGATTCGACCCCGAGAACGGCTACGTCGACAACCCCGTCGCCGACGGCGAGACGGTCCCCATCGGTGATCACGACTACCGGGCGCTACACACGCCCGGCCACAAGCCGGACCACCTCTGCTTTTACTCCCCTGCGGCACGCGTCTGCTTTGCGGGCGACCTGGTGTTCGAGAACGGCGGCTTCGGGCGGACGGACCTCCCGAGCGGCGACCGCGAGACGCTCGTCGAGAGCATCGAGTACCTCGCCGACGTCGTCGCCGACGACCTCTCGGCGCTCTATGTCGGCCACGGGCCGAGCGTCACAGAGCGCCCCGCCGACGACGTCCAGATGGCGCTCCGGGCCGCGCGGCTGGGGTAGGTCCGTCCCGTCCGGCGAGACTGCTCTGCGGGCGTACGATAATCCCTATAGCAGCGGGCGTCTCATAATGACGGTTGTAACTTTGTACCGGTACTCGCTGCCCCGGTGGCGGCGAGCACCGCTACGTGACGATACTGTCGGACGAAGGTCCTGCTACGCCTGGGTATCTCCCGAAGGAGTACGAGCGTCTCATAATGACGGTTGTAGTCTCTTACCTGTGCTCGCCGACACCGGGGGCGGCGAGCACCGGTAAATGGTTACAACCGTCATTATCAACGGGTTCGTCCGACAGTATACAACCGTCAGTATCACAGATCTGCGTCGTCGGGAATCGCTTCGGTCTCGCCGTCCTCGCTCTCGACGCCGAAGTAGCCGGGTTCGTCGCCCACCGGATCGTTGATCACCAGCTCGTCGGCGTGTTTCATCAGCCACGGGATCGTCCACGTGATGACGCGGTCTTCGGTGTCCGGATCGAGTTCCGCGTCCGGATCGAGCCCCTGCAGGAGGCGCGCGATCTCGGGGACGGTGTACATCAACTCCGGGTCGAGGATCTCTTCCGGCTCGTAGAGCCGGTAGGGATACAGCGTCTCGAAGGCGTCTTTCGGCCTGGGCATACCCGGGTGGTCGCACCCGGCGGCAAAAGAACCGACGGAGAGCCGACGGGGAGCCGACGGGGAGCCGACGGGGAGCAGGCGGAGAGCCGACCGCTATTTGTATCCGCCGTCCCAGGGGCCGGTATGCGAACTGTGGATGCTGCCGGCCTCTCGATCGGCGACGACGCCCCGCCCCGGATTATGGGCGTTCTCAACGTCTCCGAGGAGTCTCCGTACGATCCGAGCGTCTTCGACGACCCGGGTGAGGCGGCCGCGTACGTCGATTCCGAACTCATCGACGACGGAGCGGACATCGTCGACGTCGGCCTCGAGTCGGCGAACAAGCGCTTCGAGGTGCTCTCGGCAGACGAGGAACTCGAACGACTCGACACGGCCGCAGCGGCCATCGAGAGCGTCTCCGGCGACGCCGTCTTCTCCATCGAGACCCGCTATCACGAGGTCGCAGACGAGGCCCTCTCGCGGGGATTCGAGATGGTGAACGACATCTGCGGCTTCGCGGACCCCGAGATGCCGCGCGTCTGCCGAGAGCACGACGTGGCGGTCGCCAAGATGGCGTCGCCGCCGGATCTCACCCGCCCGGGGGCGGTCGAATCGGTCGACGACATCTACGATGCGCTCTCTCTGAACGGGTTCACAGACAAGACGCTCGTCGACCCGGCCTTCGGCGGCTGGTCCGAGGCCAAGACGCTCGAAGACGACCGCGAGACGTTCCGGCGGCTCCGGGAGTTCCGCGGTCTCGGCCGTCCGATCCTCGTCTCGATCAACCGCAAGAACTTCCTCCGCGAGGTCGCGGGACGCTCGACCGACGAGGCGCTCCCGGTCTCGCTGGCTGCGACGTCGATGGCGGTCGAACGCGGCGCGCACGTGATCCGGACCCACGACGTCCGGGAGACGCGGGACGCGGCCTTGATCGGCCGGGAGTTCGCCCGGGACCGGCTCCGCGCGCGCGACCGCGACGCGGGCGAGGTCGCGATCGAAGAACTCGACGTGACGACGACGCGCGAGGCGGCGCGACACCTGGAGCGGCTCGGCCGTCGCGACGACGCGGAACTGGCGGCCGCGTCGGTCGTCCGCGTCTTCGAGGTGGCCGGGCTGTCGGACGCCGACGTCGGAGCGCTCGCGACCGCGGCGGCCGAGACCGGCGTGACGGTCGTCGCCGGTGATCCGGCCGGCGCCGACGAGCCGATACTCGCCGACGGCGAGGGTCGGCTGACGGCGGGGCGCCGGGCGCTCGTGTTCGGGACTCCCCGATCGCTCGCGGGGCTGGCGTCCGCCGTCGGCGACGGTCCGCCCGCGCTCGCCGACGCGGCCGATCGGATCGCCGCGTCCGTCGAGTATACTGTCGGACGAACCCGTTGAGACGCTCGTACCCCCGCCGGGAGAGACCCAGGCGTAGCAGGACCTTCGTCCGACAGTATATCAGGCTTCGTCCGACAGTATAACTCGCTGTGTCCGTCGAGTACGTACGTCAGACGTGCCAGAACACGGGAAAACTTATGCCGAATCGATCGAAACCCGACGACCGGAGGCCGGAAGGGCACGCGGGTAGGGGTACTTGGTGCCATTCCGGCTCGCACCGAACGACCGAGGAGCCGTAGCTATGCGCTTCGACCACTGGGAGCCGATCTACGAGTCGATCCTCGCCGACTTCGGCTACCGCCGCGCGGACGACGAAGCGGCCCGAGACGCCCTCGCGACCTACGCGACGCCGTTCGATCTCGACCGGCTCGGTGCCGCGGGCGAATCGGTCGCCGTCGTCGGCGCCGCCCCGTCGCTCTCGGCCGAGGTCGATCGCGTGGCCGACGCCGACCGGGTCTTCGCCGCCTCGACCGCTGCCGACGTCGTCCGCGACGCGGGCCACGACGTCGACCTCCTCGTGACAGACCTCGACAAGAACCCGCAGACGGCAGTGGCGCTAACCGGCGCGGGCACGCCGGTCGCCGCTCACGCCCACGGGGACAACGTCCCGTTGATCGACGCGTGGGTCCCGAAGCTCGACGAGGCGCACGTCCTCGCGACGACGCAGGCCGAACCCGTCGATGCGGTGTACAACTTCGGCGGCTTCACCGACGGCGACCGCGCGGCGTTCCTGGCTGACGCGGCGGGCGCGGCCGACCTCCGGTTCGTCGGCTGGGACTTCGAGGACCCGTCGGTCTCGGCGGCGAAGCGGCAGAAACTCCGGTGGGCCGAACGCCTGCTCCACCTGCTCGAACGCCTGCGCGACGAGCGGTTCGCGGTCCTGGAGGGGCGCCGCGAGACCATCGATCCGCTCCCGCTTCCGGGAAGCCGGTAACCGAGCGCAGTCCATATACTGTCGGACGAACGGCCTGCTACGCCTGGGTCTCTCCCGGACGGGGTGGGAGGGTATCAACGGGTTCGTCCGACGGTATACTGACGGTTGTACCGCTGTACCGGTGCTCGCCACCCCCGGTACCGGCCGACACGTTGACGGCGGGGCCGTCCCTCCGGCCGGTATGCAGATTCACTGGCACCGCCGCGACCTCCGGGCGGCCGACAACCGCGCGCTCGCCGCTGCGGCCGAGGCCGCCGGGGACGGCGAAGCCGCCGCCGGCCCCGTCGTGCCGGTCTTCGTCTTCGACGACGCGGTCCTCGGCCACGCGAGTCCCCCTCGCGTCCGCTACCTCCTCGACGCGCTCGCGGCGCTCGGCGAGTGGTACCGCGAGCGCGGCTCGGACCTCGTCGTCGCCCGCGGCGATCCCGCCGACGTCATTCCGGAACTTGCGGCCGCCTGCGACGCCGAACGCGTCGTCTGGAACCGCGATTACTCCGGGCTCGCACGCGAACGCGACGCCGACGTCCGGCGAGCGTTGAACGACGCGGGCGTCGACAGGGCGAGCTACCACGACGCGGTCTTCCACGAGCCCGGCTCGATCACGACCAACGACGGCGAGCACTACTCCGTGTACACCTACTTCTGGAAGAAGTGGCGCGACCGCGAGAAGCCCGACCCGTTCGCATCCCCCGCCCCCGACGCGCTCGCGGACGTCGCGCGCGACCCGCCGGACGCCGTCGAGAGAATCGCGCTGGAGCAGTTACCGACGACCGAGGCGCTGGGGTTCGAAGACCCCGACGCCGACGTCCAGGCCGCGGGCACCGCGGCGGCCCGCGAGCGGCTGGCCGCGTTCTGTGCGGACGGCATCTACCGCTACGCGGAGGACCGTGACTACCCGGCTCGCGATGCCGTCTCGCGACTCTCTGCGGACCTGAAGTTCGGCACGATCGGGATCCGGGAAGTCTACGAGGCGACTGCGGCGGCCCGCGAGCGCGCCGAGACCGACCCCGACCGCGACTCGGTCGAGGAGTTCCGGTCACAGCTCGCCTGGCGGGAGTTCTACACGCACGTCCTCTTTTTCAATCCGAACGTCGTCCGGGAGAACTTCCGGGACTACGAACGCGACATCGAGTGGCGGAACGACCCCGAGGAACTGCGCGCGTGGAAGGCCGGCGAGACCGGCTATCCCATCGTCGACGCCGGAATGCGCCAGCTGAAAGAAGAGGCGTATCTGCACAACCGCGTGCGGATGATCGTCGCGTCGTTCCTCACGAAGGACCTCCTGATCGACTGGCGGGAGGGATACGCCCACTTCCGCGATCGCCTCGCCGACCACGATACGGCCAACGACAACGGCGGGTGGCAGTGGGCCGCCTCGACCGGCACCGACGCCCAGCCGTACTTCAGGATCTTCAACCCGATGACCCAGGGCGAGCGATACGACCCCGAGGCGGAGTACATCACGACGTACGTGCCGGAACTCCGGGGCGTCGATCCCGACTCGATCCACGAGTGGCACGAACTCTCGCCGGCGCAACGGGCGAGTATCGACACGGAGTATCCCGAACCCATCGTCGACCACGGCGAGCGCCGCGAGGCCGCGCTCGCGATGTTCGAGACCGCCCGCGGCGACGAGTAATCGGAACCGATTACGTCGCTGGAGGTATGGTAGCATATCACTCTTAACGTTTAACAGGAGTCCGAACGTATTGTCTCGCGGAGGTCTCATTATGAGCTACGAACTCGACCCATTACCGTACGACAAGGACGCGCTCGCACCGCACATCTCCGAACAGGTCCTGGAGTGGCACCACGACACCCACCACCAGGGCTACGTGAACGGCTGGAACGCCGCCGAGGAGACGCTCGAAGAGAACCGCGAGGCAGGGGACTTCTCCTCGTCCGCGGGCGCGATCCGGAACGTGACCCACAACGGCAGCGGGCACATCCTCCACTCGCTCTTCTGGCAGTGTATGTCGCCGGAAGGCGGCGACGAGCCCACCGGGGCGCTCGCCGACCGCATCGAAGAGGACTTCGGGTCCTACGAGGCCTGGAAGGGCGAGTTCGAGGCCGCCGCGTCCGCGGCGGGCGGCTGGGCGCTCCTGGTCTACGACTCGTTCTCGAACCAGCTGCGCAACGTCGTCGTGGACAAGCACGACCAGGGCGCGCTCTGGGGCAGCCATCCGATCCTCGCGCTGGACGTCTGGGAACACTCCTACTACTACGACTACGGCCCGGCCCGCGGCGACTTCGTCGACGCCTTCTTCGAGGTCGTCGACTGGGAGGAACCCAGCGCCCGCTACGAAGAGGCCGTCGAACTCTTCGAGTAAGCGACGGTCCGCCGTCTCCATCCCCGATATTTTTTCGCGCCGACGAGGTCCGTCTGCTGTCCGACAGTAGAGCCGCTGCTGCGGTGACGGTCGCTCCGTGGCGGTCGTGGTACCACCAACTGATTCCGGCTCCGGCCGCCACGCGGCGACGGGAGACGGATATACCGTCGGACGGCAGCGACGCTATCGCGACGCGCGAAGTGCTTATCACTCTCGGAGCCGTTTTGCTCCCCAGCGTGACCGCAGGGCACAGCTCAGACGAGGCACCCGACGAGGGTCTCGACCCGTCGGCCGACGCGGATCGAACCGGCGTGTTCGTCGTGGAGACAGACGGAGAGCGCGCGGACGCGCTGGCGATCCGCCGGGCGGTCTTCGTCGACGAACAGGGAGTCGACGAATCGATCGAAGTGGACGACCACGACGATCCCGCCGCCGACGCGACGCACTTCGTCGCCTACGACGACGGCGACGTCGTCGGCGCCGCCCGACTCCGGGGCGTGAGTGACGCGGCGCTCCGCGCCGCGCCGGCGGACGACGACCCGACGGCCAAGGTCGAACGCGTCGCCGTCGCCGCCGACCGCCGCGGCGAGGGCTGGGGACGCCGAATTATGACCGCCGTCGAGACCCGGGCGCGCGAGAGGGACTTCGGGCGGATCGTCCTCCACGCACAGACGTCGGTCCGGTCGTTCTACGTCGAACTCGGCTACCACGCCCACGGCGAGGAGTTCGAAGAAGCGGGCATTCCGCACGTCGAGATGACGAAGACGCTTTCTCGCAACTGTTCGTAGCGCCTCGCCGTCATAATGACGGTTGTAACTATGTACCGGTGCTCGCCGACACGGGGCGGCGAGCACCGGTACGAGACTACAACCGTCATTATCAGGACAGCCGCTTCGCGACGTAGGGACCGTCCTGGTGGTAGCCGAGCTTCTTCCGGTAGTACTCGCGGACGCCGATCCCCGAGATGATCGCGAGCTTGTCGTAGCCCGCGTCGGCGGCGATCTCCTCGGCGCGGCGAACGAGCCGTCGGCCGTAGCCGCGGTGCTGCCACTCCCCCTCGCCGGAGCCGATGCCGGCTTCGCTGCCGTAGACGTGGAGCTCGCGAACGACGGCGGCGTCCCGGAGTTCCCTGCGGACCGGATCGTTCGGGAAGCGCAGGCGACAGAACCCGACGAGGAGGTCTTCGACGGGGTCCTCGAAGGCGAGGAAGTGCTCGGTCCCGCCCGCGACCTCGTAGGTCGTGTGAGTCAGTTCGATCCGCTCGGGATCGGGGTCGGCCTCGTTCATCCCCACTTCGCGGGCGCGGATGTCTCGGGGTTCGATTCCCTTCGCTTCGGCGCGCTGGGCGGCGAGCTGTCTGAGGTTCGACTTCCAGACGCCGGCGTCGATGAAGTCCGCGGGGATGTCCCGCTGGACGCGCTGGAGCCGGGTGTACTCGGGGATCATCCCCATCACCTCGCTGACGATCTCTGCGGCATCCTCGTTGTCCAGCGGCTCGAACTCCTCGCGCCGCCACTGGTCGTAGACGCGCGTGCCGCGCACGACGAGCGTCGGGTAGATCTTGAGGTAGTCCGGGCGGTACGCCGCGCGCTCGAAGAGCTGCCGGAAGTCCTCGAGGATCATCTCCTTTGTCATCCCCGGCTGGCCGGGCATCATATGGAAGCCGACCTTGAAGCCCGCATCGCGGAGCCGCCGGTTGGCGTCGATCGACGCCTGCACCCCGTGGCCGCGGTGCATCTCTCGGTTGATGCGCTCGTAGGTCGTCTGGACGCCCACCTCCACTTTCGTGGCACCGAGATCCAGCATTCGATCGATCTGCTCGGGGTCACACCAGTCGGGCTTGGTCTCGAAGGTCATTCCGACGTTTCTGACGTCGGCGGTCTCGTTCTCGGTGATGACGTCCTCTACGTACCGGAACTCGACGTCTTCTGGATCGGGCTTGAACGACTGGTCCTCGGCGGGCTGGGGAGCGGCGTCGAGGTCGTAGTCGTTCAGGGCTGCCAGCGCGCGCTTGACGAACCACTCCTGGTAGTCGTGGCTGCGCGCCGTCATCGTTCCGCCCATCAGGATGAGTTCGACCTTGTCGACGGGGTGGCCGATGTGCCGGAGCTGTTCGAGCCGGAGCGTCACCTGGCCGTAGGGATCGTAGTCGTTCTGTTCGCCGCGGGCGGCGGCGGGCTCGTGGCCGGTATAAGACTGTGCGGAGTCGAACTCCGAGGCCGGCCCGCCCGGGCAGTAGAGGCACTTCCCGTGCGGGCACATCCGGGGAGAGGTCATAATCGCAACCGGCGAGACGCCCGAGGCGGTCCGGACGGGCTTCCGGCGGACGACTTCTTTCACCTCCTCGCGACGCCCCTCGGGCGCGTGTTCGAGGATCGCGGTGTTCTTCGGGACCTTCGGCGACCCGTGCTCGGAGCAGGCGTCGAGCTTCGCCGACTCCAGGCTGTCGCGGTCGACCTCGCCGTCGAGGATGCGCTCGACGAGGTCCTCGCAGGTGCGTCGGAACGCCTCCGTCTCGGTCGGGTCGGTCGGGTCGGCCGGGTCGCCAGCGTCGGCGTCGGCGTCGGCGTCGGGATCGGCGTCTGCGTCCGTGCTCACGGCCGACTCACCTCCGAGCGTCTCGGCGTGTGCCGCGGCGAGCGGTGTCTCATTGGGCGTTTCTCGTCCCGTTTCGCGGTTAAGCGTGTCGCTCCGGGGAATGGCCGCGCCGAGTGGCCATACGCCCTACACACGGGAGAACGCGCGTCCGGCGATCGGGCCGGCGCGTCCGGGCGCGGAGCGACAGCGGACCTATAGCTGGTCGACGACGGCGTCGACCACGGCGTCGACGACGTCCGCTCGCGCGCCCGAGAGGAATTCGATCCGGTTCTGACGGACCCCGACAGCGGTGATCCCGCCCTCGGGAACGGTCTCGCGGGCGTCGCTCGCGGCGGCGCGCACGTCGACGTCGGCGTCCGCGCGGACGAACAGTTCGTCCGTCGCGTAGACGACCGTGGCCGAGCGATCGTCGTCCGAGCGGCGGTGCAGCGCGTCGGCGAGCAGCGGCGTCGGCGGGAAGTCGAAGCGGTGGCTGTAGGAGTCGGCGTCGAGGACGGCCACGGTGACGCCGTCGACGGCGCGCGTCGTCAGGTTCGCCGCCGCGGTCTCGACCTCGTCGTCGAGCTTGCGCCGGTACTGCTCGGAGACGTGGCCCGCGAGCCCGCCGTCGTCCTCGAAGAGGAGGTCGGTGACGAGTTCGCGCTTGTCCTGGTAGGACTGGTAGTACGCTTCGAGCGCGATGGCTTCGCGGAGTTCGCGCGTCCGGTCGGCGTCGTAGCCCGCCTGTCCCGCGAGATCGGCGTAGGCCGACGGCACGTCTGTCCAGTAGCTCACGGCCGGGAGGTGCGAGAGGTCGTCGGTCACGTCGGCGTTGATCGCGGCCCCCAGGTTCGCGCCGAGCGCGCCCGTCGAGAGATCGGCGGTGCCGACCTCGGTGAGGCTCGGCGAGACGAGGACGCTCGCCTCGTCGACGACTTCCTCGTCGACGGTCTCGGCGTCGACAACGACTCGGGAGGCGCCGTAGACCCCGAGGAGCCCGAGCCCGTCGAGCGAGTCGGTGGTGCCGCCGACGCCGACGAGGACGACGAGCGGGAGTTTCTCGTCGTGGCGCTCTGTGTCCTGGAGCATCCGCGTGACGTCGCTGGTCGCGGCGTCCATCCCGTAGACGGGGTCGTCGAGGGGACGGCGCTCGAAGAAGTGGTACTCCGCGTCCGCGCGGGCGTGCTCCTCGCGGACGATCGGGAGGACCGCGCGCTCGATGGCCGCGCCGGCGACGTAGCCGTCGGCGGTGGCGGCGTGGCGGACGACGATCGGCCGGGACTGTAACACGGCCGTCCGGATCGCTTCGGCGGCGTCGGCGAGCTGGTCGGTGACGGCTGCGACGGCTTCGTGACCCGCGAGCGGTTCGACCGCCTCGGGGCGGGCCTTCTCCGAGAGCGCCTCAGAGAGCCGCGCTTCGACCGCCTCCGCGGCCTCGCCGGTCAGTCCGGTCAGTTCTTCGGTCTCGACCTGAAGCTCGCCGCGGCGCAGTTCGACCTCGCCGTCGAGCCGGACGACGTCGCCCTCCTCGATCTCGGGGTAGGCGCGGACGCCGGCTTCGACGAACGCGGCGCAGTCGACGACGGCGGTCTCGTCGCGGACCTCGAAGATGGTGGGGCCGCCGGTCTGGCGTGCGCCGACGACCTCGCCTTCGATCCGCACGCGGTCGCCGACCCGGTCGCCGAGGGAGTCGATCTGTACTCGCTCGGGCTCCGTCTCGGTCGCCTCGGTCGTCTCGGTCGCCTCGGTCGTCTCGGCCGCCGTCGTCTCGACCGGTTCGTTCGCCTGCGCTTCGCCCGCCTGTTCGGCTGCAGCCGCGGCCGGCTCGCCGGTGTCGTCGCTCTCGCTCGACTCGGTCGTGGCCTGCGAGGCCGTCGAGACGCCCTTCGGCGTCTGCTTTACGGGCGTCGGACCGCTGTCGGTCTCTGCGGACTCGATGGGGTCGCCGTCGGCGTCGCTCCCGGGGTCGTGGACGCGGGCGCCGCGGAACTCCGACTCCGATTGGCGGATCGACCAGCCGAGATCGATGTTGCCGTTGTCGCGGACGTTCTTCACCTGGACGAAGACAGTGTCACCGGCCTCCCAATCGAGGCTCTCCAGTCGGCGGTCGAGTTCGCTGCGGTGCAAGAGCCCGGTGACTCCGGGCGCGAGATCGACAAAGACGCCGAACTCCGCGAATCCGTCGACGGTACCCTTGTAGTACCGTCCCGGCGTGAGCTGCTCTGGGGAATCTCCCCTGAAGTCGAACCAGACGTCCTCGTCGTGCGTAATCCAATCCATTGACTGATTCAAATGTGCCGCGCCTAAAACGATTGTCGAATCCCGGTCGGCAGTGTGACTCGCTGGCGAACGGCGGCGACGCGCCGGTAAGAGACGACAACCGTCATTATCAACGGGTTCGTCCGACAGTATGCTCCCTCTATCAGATCAGGTCCGCCATCCGGAGCACGGCCTTCGCCGCGTCGACGCCGCCGAACGCGGTCCCGAAGAGCAGCGTGGCGGGCACGGCCGCGGCGAGACCGGCGCGAACCGCCGTCGTCCCGTGGACCTCTCGGAGGCCGACGATCAGGAGGACGGTCCCGTACAGCGTGCAGCCGAGCCGAAGCACGGGCGATGGGACTCCCGCGACGACGCAGGGGGCCGTCGCGTAGGCGATCACCTGAACCGTCTCGCTGACGCCCGCGCGGTCCGGAACCGTGACGGCGAGCGTGACCGTCTGGAGCGCAGCGGTCAGGTGGAGCACCGCCGGCGCCGCGATGAGAACGACGGCGACGAGCGCGATGGCGCCGGAGACTACCGCGCCGCCCGCCAGGTTCGGAATCCGCTCCGGTACGGCGGCGAACAGCCCGGCCGTATAGACGCCGGCGACCGCGGCCGCGAAGACGAGTCCCGGCGCCTGGTCGCCGGGCGCCACCCCGTTTCTGAAGAACCGCCGCGGGCGGACGAGCACCTCGAACCAGGCCCGAAGCAGGCCCCGCGGTCCGCGCTCGCGACCGCCCCCCGGACTCTCGATCCACGTCGTCACTGTTGTCTCCCGTCTCGCCACTGGCGGGCCGATCGTATGAAAGCGACGACAACAGCCATTATAAGTGGTGCCGCCCGTACACCTGGATATGAAAGCCGTCTTCCACCTCTCGGGCGTGGACGTCGAGGAGTGGCGGGAAGCGATCCGGACCGTCAGAGATCTCCTGGCAGACGACAGCGCCGACGTCGACGACGCCGTCCTCCTCGCGAACGGCGATGCGATCTGGCTCTTCGAGGCCGGATCGGCGCTCTCAGAACAGGTCCGCGGGCTCGGGAGCACCGACGTCCGCTGTGTGGGCTGTCGGCGCTCGCTGTCGGAACGTGACATCCCGAAGTCGGACCTCCTCTCGAACGTCGACCTCGTCCCCTCGGGGGCCGGCGAACTGGTCCGGTTGCAAGACGACGGATACGCGTACGTCAAAGTCCCCTGATAATGACGGTTGTCGTCTCTTCCCGGTGATCGCCGCGAACGGGGGTGGCGATCACCGCATCGGTCTGCCGGCGTCGAACCGGAAGGTATATACCTTTTAGGCCAGCCTAAAACAGGTATGGACGAGACAGGCAGCACGCCCCGGACGCGGCGACGCTTCCTCCAGGCGGCCGCCGCCGCGGGCGTCGTCGGCATCGCCGGGTGTAACGCCACCGGAGACGACGGGACACCGACGGGGACGACCACCGAACCGACCGACGGGGGGACGTCGGCCCAGATCGGCTCCGGCCGATCGCCGTTCGGCGACAGGGAGGTCACGGGGGGCGTTCCGATGTCGGAGATGCCCGACCTCGAAGGCGAACTGACGCTGTATTCGGGCCGCGGCGAGGCGCTCGTGGGCGAACTCATCGAGTACATCGAGGATCTGTACCCGGACTTCACCATCCGACCGCTGTACAACTCCGCGGCGGAGTTGGTCAACCAGATCATCACCGAGGGGCAGAACAGCCCCGCCGACGTCTTCTACTCCGTCAACGCGGGAGCGCTCGGCGCGCTGGCGAAACGGGGTCGCACCCAGCCGCTCCCCCAGGAGGTTCTGGAGTTCGTCCCCTCGAACTTCCGGGCGTCGGACGGGTCCTGGGTCGGCACCTCGGGGCGTGCCCGGTCGGTGCCGTACAACACGAACACGTTCACCACCTCGGACATCCCGGACAAGATTATGCGGTTCCCCGAGACGTCGGCCTTCGAAAGCGAACTCGGCTGGGCGCCGACGTACTCGTCGTTTCAGGCGTTCATCACCGCGATGCGGATCCTCGAAGGCGAAGAGGCGACGCGCCAGTGGCTCAACGGGATGCAGGAACTCGGCGTGAGCCAGTACGGCGACGAGTTCCAGGTCGCCCGCGCCGTCGCAGACGGCGAGATCGCCGTCGGGTTGACGAACCACTACTACATCCAGCGCGTCCTCGCGCGCCGGGGGCTCGACGCCCCCCTCCGGACGGCGTTTACCGAGAACGACGCCGGCGCCGTGTTCAACGTCGCCGGCGCCTGCGTGCTCGATACCGCCGCCGATGCGACGCTCGCCTCGAACTTCGTCCGCCACCTCCTCTCGCGGGAGGCCCAAGACTACTTCGCGCGGACGACCTTCGAGTACCCGCTCGTGCCCGAGATCGAGCCGATCGGGCGGTTGCCGTCGATCGACGAGTTGAACCCGCCAGAGAATCTAGACCTCTCCGAGCTGTCAGATCTCGAAGCGACGATCCGTCTCCTCCGGGAGACAGGCGTTCTCTGAAACTGACCCCCCACGATGGCGACACGAACGACCGCAGACGGCGACGCCGAAGGCGAACGGAAGCAGCGGCTCCCGTTCGGGGTCTCGCTCGCTGCTGCGCTGGTCGCCGCGGCGGTGCTGCTCCCGCTCCTGTGGCTGGTCAAGACCGGCCTCGACGTCCCCGCGTCGGAGGCGATCGCGCTCCTCACGCGCCCGACGACGCTACAGGTGTTTCTCAACACGGTCGTGTTAGTGACGTTGACGACGGCGGCGTGCGTGCTCATCGGCGTACCCCTGGCGTACCTGATGGTCCGGACCGACATCCCGCTCCGTCGGTTCTGGACGGTGGTGGTGTCGCTCCCGCTCGTCATCCCCAGCTACATCGGCGCGTTCGCGTTCGTGTCGGCGTTCGCGCCCCAGGGACTATTCCAGCGGCTGCTCGCGCCCTTCGGCGTCGAGCAGCTCCCGGCGATGTACGGCCTCGAAGGATCGGTGTTGATCCTCACCCTCTATACGTATCCCTACGTGTTCATCACGACGCGAGCGTCCCTGAAGTCGATGGACACGACGTTGATCGACGCCGCCCGCACGCTCGAACACAGCCAGTGGGAGGCGTTCCGCCGGGTGACGCTCCCCCAGATCCGACCGGCGGTGGCCGCGGGGGCGCTGCTCTCGGGGCTGTACGCCCTCGCGGACTTCGGGACCCCGTCGATTATGCGCTACGACGTGTTCACGCGCGTGATCTTCGTCGAGTTCGGAACGTTCGGGCGCGACACCGCGACGCTGCTGTCGCTCCAGCTCGTGGCGATGACGTTCCTGATCCTCTGGCTGGAAACGCGCGTCCGCGGCGAGGAGCGGGCCTCCGCCGGCGGCCGGTCGCGCGACGTGGTCTCGCTGGGACGGTGGCGCTATCCGGCGATGGGATTCGCGGGGCTGGTCGCCGCGCTGGCCCTCGTCGTCCCGCTCGTGATTCTGTCGCTGTGGCTGGTGACCGCGTCGGCGACGGCGAACCAGTCGCTGGCGTTCCAGCTGTCGTACGTGGTCAACTCCGTCACCGTCGCCGCGGGAGCCGCCGCCGTGGCAGTGGTCGCCGGACTCCCGGTCGCGTTCCTGTCCGCGCGGTACGGCGGCGTGCTCCCCACGGCGTTCGAACGCATCACCTACCTCGGGTACGCGGTCCCGGGAGTCGTCCTCGGACTGGCGTTCGTCTACTTCGGGAGTTCCTATGCGACCCCGATCTATCAGACGGTCTACCTGCTCGTCTTCGCGTACGTGGTGCGCTTTCTCCCACAGGCGGTCGGGTCCCTCCGCGCGTCGTTCCTCGCTGTCGACCCCTCGCTTCCGGAGGCCGCACGGACGCTCGGACAGACGCCGATCGGTGCGTTCCGATACGTCACGCTGCCTCTCGTGGCTCCCGGACTCTTCGGCGGGGCCGCGCTCGTCTTCCTGACGACGATGAAGGAACTCCCGGCGACCCTGTTGCTGCGACCGCCGGGTTTTAGCACGCTCGTCACTCACATATGGACAGCCTATGAAGCGGGGTACTTCGGGCAGGCGGCGGTGCCGGCACTGGTCTTGCTCTTCGTGTCCGGCCTCTCGATGCTCGTGATTCTCAGCCAGGAGGGATACGATGTCACATAGCACGCGCGCGGCGGCAGTCGACACCGAAGATCGCACCGGGGAGGCGGACGACACCGGGTCGGAATCCGGCGACAGCGTGGTCCTCGAACTCGAAGGCCTGCGGAAGTCCTACGGTCCCGAGACCGTCATCGAGGGACTGACGCTCACGGTCCACGAGGGCGAAATCCTGACGCTCCTCGGGCCCTCGGGCTGTGGGAAGACGACGACGCTCCGGCTCTTGGCCGGACTCGAACGTCCCGACGGCGGCACGGTCCGGCTGAACGGCCGGTCGGTCTCCGGGTCGTCTTTCGTCCCGCCCGAAAAACGCGGCGTCGGCGTCGTCTTCCAGGAGTTCGCGCTCTTTCCTCACCTCACCGCGCGCGAGAACGTCGCGTTCGGGCTGAAGGACCGCCCCGCCGACGAGGCCGAAGAACGCGTCGACGACCTGCTCGAACTGGTCGATCTGGCCGGGCAAGGGGACAGCTATCCCGACCAACTCTCCGGCGGACAGCAGCAGCGCGTCGCCCTCGCGCGCTCGCTCGCGCCCGAGCCGGAGATCCTCCTGCTCGACGAGCCCTTCTCGAACCTCGATGTCGACCTCCGCGTCGAGATGCGCGAGGAGGTCCGCGACATCATCAAAGAGACGGGCGTGACCGCGATCTCGGTCACGCACGACCAGGAGGAGGCGCTTTCGATCTCGGACCGCGTCGCCGTGATGAACGACGGCGAGATCGAACAGATCGGCGACCCCGAGGGCGTCTTCCAGCACCCACAGTCCCGGTTCGTCGCGGCCTTCCTCGGCTATGCGAGCTTCATTCCGGGCTACGTCTCCGGCGACGTCGTCGAGACGGACCTGGGGACGGTTCCCCGCGAGCAGATCCACGGTCTCACGCGCGAGTACGATCACACCCGGGTTGACCTGCTCGTCCGCCCCGACGACGTGAGCGTCCGCCGGATCGACTGCGAGGGCGGCACGGGGTGTGGCCGCGTCGTCGGCCGCCGATACCTCGGGCCGACGTTCCTCTATGAGGTCGAACTCGACACCGGCGAGTCCGTCCAGTGTATGCACAACCACGACGACGACGTCCCCACGTCGGGCCCGGTCGAACTGGAACTCGACGCCGATCACGAACTCGCGTGGTTCCCCCGCGAGCAGCGCCCCGAGGACGACGCCCGGTACGGTTCCTGACCCGTGTCGCGGCGCCGCTCTTGGCTGCGGAGACCGCAAGACTGCGCCGCAGGGCTGCGCCGTCTCGCAAACGGCGCTCGCGCCCGTCCCGAACGCGTCGTCGCCGCTGCTCTCGTCGTGGCCGTCGGCGTCCTGATTTACGTCGTCGCGATCGACCTCTTCCCCTATCTCTCCGTCAACGACGACGAGGGAGTCTACCTGTATCAGGCCGCGATGCTGCTCGAAGGGAAGCTCTTTCTCCGTCCGGGCGAGATCCCCTGGGAGGCCGTCAGGCCCTGGTTCTTCGTCGTCGAGGGCGTCGACGCGTCCGGGCCGATCCGGATGTACGGCAAGTACTCGCCGGTGGCGCCGGCGATCTTCGCCGTCGGGCGGCTCCTCGGCGACTGGGACCTGGCGCTCGGACTCGTCGCTGCCGGGACCGCCGCCGGCGTCTACGTCCTCGGATCGGCCGCGTTCGACCGCCGGATCGGTCTCCTCTCTGTCGTCGCGCTCGCCGGATCGCCGCTCTTTCTCATCACCTCGGCGACGTTCCTCTCTTATGCCCCGACGACAGCACTGAACGTCGCGTTCGCGGTCGCATACGTGCGGGCGGCTCGAAGCCCCGACGCTGATACTGTCGGACAGAAGTTCGTGAATCAGATCGGCACCTCGGGGTGCCGAGA
>JBDGUP010000084.1:0-20606 GCA_042215815.1 Haloquadratum sp.
TGTAGCCCTGTCAATGGGGCCTTCCTCCCCGCATACAGCGGGCGTCAACGACGGCTGGTTCTTCAACCAGCGAGGTAGCACGGTTCGCGTCAGCCGAACTGCTACGCCGTGCATGGTTCACCCTCCCGTTGTGCGATATTCTCCGAAGCGTTCAGGTCTGCGTGGCGTCCACGACCGCACTCCGTACACGAGAAGTGGTCGCCATCACGGGTTCCCATCGAACCACACGCCGAACACCGCTGGCTGGTATGGTACGCATCGACCTTCTCGACACGAATACCAGCGCGTTCGGCTTTGTACGTGATTCGACGCTGTTCTTTGTCACCCACCCGGTTACGTGCGCGAAGCGCACCCGCTTCCGAAAGCGAATCGCGTAGGGAACGATATTTGCGTCGAACGTACTTCGCCTCACCACCCGACACCAGCATCGACTCGTCTTCGCCGTAGGCCGTCACCGCGAGGATGTGATGTTCGCCAATATCGACACCGATGGGCGTCTCACCCGACGTGTCGGCGTCGTACTCGATGTTGAACGTACAGTACCAGTCGTCGCCACGGCGGTAGACCTGTAGACGGGTCTTGTCGGCGTCGCCTTTGAGCAGTCGGTCTACGGGGTCGGCAATATCGTCGTACACCTCTATCGGCGTGTACCACCATTGGGAGACGCACGGGAAACCAACGACAACCGTTCCATTCTCGGTCGTGTCGAGTTCCCAATTCTGGTTGTTGAGGGCGAACGGTTGACTCTCTCGGTAGCGAACCTCTCCGTCCTTATTGTGGTCGGATTTCGCCTCTCGGATGGCTTGGTTCTGGATGGCCGAGTAGAGGTCGTTGTCGATGCTGGCGGTGGTCACGGATTTGCCGAAGTCGCCGTTCTCCCATCCGTCGATGCAGAACTGTTTGGTGTCACGGTAGAGTCGCGTAGCGTGTTGCCACTCTCTCCGCCGTGAGAGGGATGGGTTGTGGAACTTCGCGGTGACAGTCACCGCGACCATTACAATTGTAAGTGATATGGAATCTTAAGTATCTGTTGGAATATCAGGCCGTGCTATCGTCGGTGGTTTGCATCACTTAGTGACGGCGCGTATCCACGCGTGGCATTGCGCCTGTTCAACCTGTAACGAGCGGGTTTCTTTACCGGCTATTCGTCGTCGCCGACTTCGACCTCTACGGTCTCTTCGCCGCCGGAGACGACGAAGTAGACGAGTGCGATGAGCGCCAGTACCAGGATGAACTTCGATTTTCCGGACATACCCGAGCATACAGCGTCTCGGTACAAAGACATTTCCCTCCCGGAGGGGTACGCAGGAGTATCAACGGTTTCGTCCGACAGTATAATGACGGTTGTCGTCTCTTACCAGTGCTCGCCGACACGGGGCGGCGAGCACCGGTACGAAGTTACAACCGTCATTATCAGGATCAGGCCACGTCGAGGTGGGTCGCGACCTCGTCTTCGCGAACGATCTCTCCGCAGTAGTCACACCGGAGGCCGTCGTCCAAGACGAGAAAACGCGTGTCGACCGGCTCGTCGGCGTTCGTGATGCAGTTCCGGTTCGGACACGAGAGCACGCCCTCGACCGAACCCGGCCGCTCGATCCGTTTTTTCTCTACGACATCGTAGTCGCGGATGATGTTGATCGTCGCCTCGGGAGAGATAACGGAGAGGACGTCGACCTCCGACTGGCTCAACTCGCGGTCTTCGACCTTGACGATGTCCTTCGTCGCGAGCTTGTCGGAGGGGACGTTCATCCCGACCGAGACGCTCTCGCCGCCGGAGCCGTCGATGCCGAGGATCGCGAGGACGTTCAGCGCCTGGCCGGCCGCCAGGTGGTCGATGACGGTCCCGTTTCGGATCTTCGAGACGCGGAGTTCGCGCTCGGTGTCGTTGTCGGTCATCGGTCTCCCTCCAGGAGCATATCGAGCAGCGCCATTCGGACGGGAACCCCGTTGTGCGCCTGCTCGAAGTACGTCGCGTATCCGGTCTCGTCGACCTCGGGCGCGATCTCGTCGACGCGCGGCAGCGGGTGCATCACCGTCAGCGACTCCTTTGCGCGTTCGAGGTCGTCGGTGTCGATCTGGTACTCCCCTGCGACCTTCAGGTACTCGTTCTCGTCGGGGAAGCGCTCGCGCTGGATCCGGGTGACATAGAGGACGTCCAGGTCCGAAAGGACCTCCTCAAGGTCGGTGTGCTCGCGGACCTGCGCGCCCGACTCGTGGAGGTCGTATCTGACGCTCCGGGGGAGCCGGAGGCTCTCGGGGCTGATGAAGTGCTGGCGGACCTCGAAGTTGGTCAGCGCGGCGGCCAGCGAGTGGACGGTGCGGCCGTACTTGAGGTCGCCCATGATCCCGACGGTGACGCCGTCGAGACCGGCGTTCTCCCGCATCGTATAGAGGTCCAGCAGGGTCTGTGTCGGATGCTGGCCGGCCCCGTCGCCCGCGTTGACGAGCGGGACGTCGACGTACTCCGTCGCCATCTTGGCCGAGCCTTCGAGGGGGTGTCGCAGCACGAGCGCGTCGGCGTACCCCTCGATGACGCGGACGGTATCGGCGAGCGTTTCGCCCTTCTCGACCGAGGTGGCCTCGACCGAACCCATATCGATCGTCCGGCCCCCGAGTCGCTTCATCGCGGTGTCGAAGCTCATCCGCGTGCGGGTGCTCGGCTCGAAGAAACAGAGGCCGAGGACCGAGCCGGCGTGGCGCTCCTGGCAGGCGCCCGGGTCGGCGTCGATCTCCGCCGCGCGGTCGAGCACCGCCTCGATGTCGGCCCGCGACAGCTGGGTCGCGGAGATGAGGTGGTCCTGACGCATCGTCTACGTCCCCGCGCGGGACGGACTTGAATCGCTCGGGTCGCCGGAGGTGTGTCGGTGTGGCTCGCACCGAGAGGGAGTACTCCCGCCGTGTGTCGGCCGCCGGCTACGGCCAGTTGCCGGCCTGGTCGTATGACTCGACGATCCGCCGGATGGCCACGACGTACGCGGCGGTCCGGAAGTTCGGGACGTCGTAGGACTCGAAGGCCTCGACCAGGTCGTCGAAGGCGTCTGTGATGACCGATTCCAGTTCGTCGTTCACCCGCGATTCCGACCAGGAGAACCGCTGGCGGTTCTGGACCCACTCGAAGTACGAGACGGTGACGCCGCCGGCGTTCGCGAGGATGTCGGGCACGACGAGCACGTCGCGCGCGGTGAGGACGTCGTCGGCGTCGGGCGTGAGCGGGCCGTTCGCGGCCTCGACGATCAGGTCGGCGCGAACGTCGGGGGCCAGTTCGGCGTCGATCGCGTTCTCAAGGGCCGCCGGCACGAGGAGGTCGACATCGAGCGTCAGCAGTTCCTCGTTCGTCCGTTCTTCGGCGCCCGGGTAGCCCCTCACGGTGCCGGTCTCGTTCTTGTGGGATTTCACCGCCCGCGCGTCGAGACCGTCGGGGTCGTAGATCGCCCCCGAAGAGTCCGAGACGGCGACGACCGAGGCGCCCAGATCGTCGATCAGTTCGGCCGCGACCGATCCGGCGTTGCCGTAGCCCTGCACCGCCACGGTCGCGTCCGAGACGTCCATATCGAGGTAGGCGAACGCCTCGCGCGCGGCGAGCATCGTCGATCGACCGGTGGCCTCCACGCGGCCCGCGCTCCCGCCAGAGGAGACCGCCTTCCCCGTGATCACGCCCGGGGCCGTCGTCCGTTCGAGCACCTCGTAGGTGTCTTTGATCCAGTTCATCTCCCGCTGGCCGGTGTTCACGTCCGGTGCGGGGATGTCGCGGTCGGGACCGATCAGCGGCCGGAGCTCCGTCGCGAACGACCGCGTCAGCCGCTCCAGCTCGTCCGACGAGTACTTTCCGGGATCGACGACCACGCCCCCCTTCGCGCCGCCGTAGGGGATGTCGACGACGGCGCACTTGTATGCCATCCACCCCGAGAGCGCTTTCACCTCGTCGCGCGTGACGTTCGGGTGGTACCGGATGCCGCCCTTGTAGGGGCCGCGGTCGCCGTTGAACTGCGATCGAAACGCCTTGAACCGTTCGAGCGTTCCGTCGTCCATCTCCACGCTGAGGTTCGTCTCGAGGACGCGTTCGGGGTGTTTCAGCCGTTCGAAGACGTCGGCGTCGAGATCCAGATACGCGGCCGCGTCGTCGACCTGCTCTTGGAGGCTCTCGAACGGATTGACCTCGGGCATATCGAGAGGTTCGGCAGCAGCGACTTTAAGCTACTGAACAGACGTCCACCCGGTATCGGTCGCGTCGGGTCACCTCCGGTCGGGGACGCACCCTTTTCTATGCCCGCCCCCTGGGGCCACTATGGCCCGAGCCGATCGCGACGAGGACCTCCGATCCCTCCTCGACGACCTCGAAACCACGCTCTCGGCGCTCCGGGACGAACTCGACGCGCGCGACGACCGCGACGGTCGAGACGCAGTCCAGTCCGGCGGCCGCCCGAGCGACGGCCGGACGCGTCGGTCCCGTCGCCGACGGACCAGAACCCCGCCGCGGCCGCCGTCGCTCTCGGAGCTCTTCGGCTTCACCGAGCGGTACACGATCCCGACGCTGATCGCGATGCTCGAAGCGACGATCCAGTCGCTGGAACTGCTCGGCGGCGTGCTCCGGCTCGCCGATCCGGAGCGATCGGCGCTCGACCGTCCGGGCGACGAGCGAGACCGGTCGGCGACGCGACTCGCCGGCGACGTCGGTCGCGGCGCCGTCTCCGGGGTCGAACGCGCGCTCTCGGAGTTACGAACCGCGCTCTCGGAGACCGACCTCCCGGACGACGAGGCCTCCCAGGAACTGCTCGCAGAGGCCCGTCGGCTCTCCGAGGAAGTGGCCGACCGGCTCGCGGAGACGCGGCGGGCGGGCGACGCGGAGCGATACTACCGGGGCGAAGAGAGCGCCGGGCCGGCAGATGCGGACCGATCGCGAGCCGATCGAGCACGCGACGACCGACCACGCGACGACCGACCACGTGCCACAGAAATCGACGTCGAGGCCGAACTCGAGTCGATCAGGGACGAAGTCGACGGGCGGTCTGACGACGACGACCGCGGGGACGACGACCGCGGGGACGACGACGGATCCGGCGAGGCCCGCGAGGCGTAGCCGCCCGGCGGAGCGGCGCGGTGATAAGTCATTATGAGACGCGTGCGCCGTGACGCCGATCGGGGGAAGGACGTGGCCGTCGATCAGGGCGCGACGAGCCGTGCGAGCCGTCCGCTGCTGCCCTCTCCGTTGGTCTGGTCGGTCGTGAGCACGTACAGGTCGCCGGCCGGGTCGCGGCCGAACGCGAGCACGAACTTGCCCAGGCCGGGGTCGCCGACGACCGGGACCGTCGCGATGTCCCACGGCGGGGCGGCCCCGGGATCGACGGCGAACAGCCGACCGCGCGCGAAGAGGTCCGCGAAGACGTACGCGCCCCGGAGTGCGGGGACCGCGTCGGTCGTCGCGACGAACCCCCCGATGATCGAGACGCCGGCGACGTCCGCGCCGCCGTGTGGGTACTCCGCGACGGGGTCGACGAGTCGGTCACCCGCCGGCGTCTGTGTCGGGCAGGTGTTCCGCCGGAAACAGTGGGCGCCCTCCCGGACGTTCCAGCCGTAGTTGCCGCCGCGTTCGACGAGGTCCAGTTCCTCCCACTTGTTCTGGCCGACGTCGGCGACATAGAGGTCCTCGCCGTGGAACGAGAGCCGCCAGGGGTTGCGGAACCCCCAGGCGTAGTGCTCGGGCAGTCCCTCGCGGCCGACGAGGGGGTTGTCGTCGGGGATCGCGTACGGTTTGTCGCTCCCGCCGTCGACGCCGCCGCGGCCGTCGACGTCGATGCGGAGGACGCTCCCCAGGAGGTTGTCGGTGACGTCCTGGCCGTTGCCGCCGTCGAGCGCCCCGTACCAGTCGTCGACGTGTCCCGTTCCCATATCGTTGGCCGCGCCGCCGTCGCCGAACGGAACGTAGAGGTAGCCGTCCGGGCCGAACGCGAGCGCGCCGGCGTTGTGGTTGCCCTGGGGTTCGGAGACTTCGAGGACGGTCCGCTCGTCGGCGCCGGTCGCCTCGCGCGCGCCGGGATCGACCGCGACCTCCTGGAGGACCGCCGTGTGGCTGTAGTCGTTCGGCGTGTCGCCGCGCGGCGGGACGCTGTAGCGGAGGTAGAGCCGGCCGTTCTCGGCGAAGTTCGGGTGAGCCGCGGCGCCCAGCAGGCCGCGTTCGCTCCCGAGCATAATCCGGTCCGAGAGGTCCAGGAACGGCGAGTCGCGTCGGCCCTCGCCCGTCACCTCCCAGATCCGCCCGTCGCGGTCCACGACGAACCGGCGGTCGGTCCCGGCGGGCGCGACGAAGTCCAGCGGCGCCGCGAACCCCGACGCGACCGGTTCGAGCGCGACGCGGGCCCCGCCCAGCGACGGCCGCGGGCCGCCCGTCTCGGTCGGCGTCGGGACCCGCGTTCCCATCTCACCGTCTCCGCCGGTGTCGCCGTCTCCGGAGTCGCCGCCTGTCGTCGTCCCGTCGCCGCCCCCGCCAGCGGGCGCGTTACAGCCGGCGAACGACGCGATCGCTGCGGCGCCTCCCGCGCGGAGGAACCGTCGCCTGTCCAGACAGTCCATATTCCCCGTCGTGGAGTTCGTCACACAAGAATCACGGTGCCGGTCCCTGCCGGCTGGAAATCGAATCCGAACGCCTTACCACCGGACGCGTTCGAGGCGAAGGTATGACAGCCGCACTCGTCGCCGAGGGCGTCCACAAGGCCTACGGCGACGTGACGGCCCTCGACGGCGTCGCGCTCGAAGTCGAGGCGGGCGAGGTGTTCGGGCTCGTGGGGCCGAACGGGGCCGGCAAGACCACGCTGGTCCGCGCGCTCACCGGGACGACGCGCGTCGAGGGGGAGGTATCGGTCCTGGGGAGCGCGCCCGCGGCGGTTGACGAATCGCGGATCGGGCTCCTCCCGCAGTCTTTCGCGCCCGCCGGGCGGCTGACGCCGCGCGAACTGGTCGGTTACTACGCCGGGCTCTACGGCGAAGCGCGCGACCCCGACGCGGTCCTCGCGGACGTCGGCCTCGAGGGCGAGCCGGCAGCGCAGTGGTACGAGGACCTCTCCGGCGGGCAGCAGCGCCGCGTCTGCGTCGCGACCGCGCTCGTGAACGACCCGGACGTGCTCTTCCTCGACGAGCCGACGACGGGGATCGATCCCGCGGGCCGCCGGGCGCTGTGGTCGCTCCTCGACGACCTCGCCGCCGGGGGGACGACCGTGTTCCTCACCAGCCACTCGATGGCGGAGGTCGAGCGGCTCTCGGACCGCGTCGGTCTCCTGAACGACGGCGCGCTCGTCACCGTGGGCACGCCGCAGGAGCTGATCGCGTCCCACGGGGGCCGCAGTCGGTTGCTGGTCGACGTCGCTGCCGACGCGACCGGGGTCGACGTCGCTGCCGACGCGACCGGGGTCGACGTCGCTGCCGACGCGACCGGGGCCGACGCCGCTCGCGCCGCCCTCGACGATGCGGGCCTCGCGTACGAGGTCCGGACGCGAGACGGGCAGGTCGTCGTCGAGGGCGTCGGCCCGCGAGCCATCGGCGACGTGGTCGCGGCGTTCGAGGCCCGCGGGCTGGACTTCGAGTCGCTGACGTGGAAGCAGCCCGACCTCGAAGACGTGTACCTCGAACTCACCGGCGAGTCGTTCGACGAGCGGACGACGGGGGGGAACGACCGATGAGCCGGGGGAGTCGCGTCCGCGCGTCGTTCACCGCGGCGTGGCACTCGTTCTTCCGTCGGCGCACGGCGGTGTTCTTCACCTTCTTCTTCCCGGCGATCATCGTCGTGATCTTCGGCGCGCTGGTCCAGACGCAACCGACCGGCGGCGGGCTCTTCGCGGAGCCGAAGGGCTACTACATCGCCGGGTACCTGTCGGTGGTCGTGTTGTTCACGCCGCTGTCGCGCGTCGGGAGCACGGTCGCTCGCTACCGCGAGGGCAGCCGCTTCGAGAAACTCGCGACGACGCCGCTCACCCGCGCCGAGTGGCTGCTCGCCCAGTCGCTCGTGAACGTCGTCGTGATCGGAGTCGCGGCGCTCTTGCTGTTGGCGCTGTCGGTGCTCGTGACGGGGACGACGCTCCCGCTCGCGCCCGCGACGCTGCTCGTCGTGCCGTTCGTCGCGCTCGGCGTCACCACCTTCTGCGGGCTGGGCGCGATCATCGGGCGCGTCGCCGACTCCCAGGACGGCGTCATCGCGGCCTCGAACGCCATCGCGCTGCCCCTGCTCTTCCTCTCGGAGACGTTCGTCACGCCGGCGCTGCTGCCCGCGTGGTTCCGCCCGGCGCTCGGTCTCTCGCCGCTGACGTACGTCGCGCGCGGCATCCGCGCGGTGACGTACGCGGACGCGACGACCGCCGCGCTCCCGAACCTCCTCGTCGCGGTCGCGGTCGCGGTCGCGTTCTTCGCCGCCGGCGCGTACGCCGTACCCCGGACCGAGTAAACTACCCCGCCCTTCCGGTCCGGACGACTGTCCGGACCTCAACGGCGAGGGCTCCGCCTTGGACCGCCCCGCGGAACGGCGCGTCGTCGCTTCCGGGGACCGACCGGAGAAGACGCCCAGTCGGCGTTCACAGCACCGACGCGACGTGATCGGAGAACGCCGGATCCAGTCCGTCGCGGAGGGCGTCGACGCCGGTCTCGCCGTCGAGGGAGACGAGATACGCGGCGCCGTCGCGGTCGCCGTAGGCGCGCTGGAAGTCGTAGACGAAACCCGCGACGGCGACGTCGTCGGGGACGGTGTCGTCGTCGGTGAGGAAGGCGACCTGCTCGCGGACGGCGTACTCGACGAGCCGGTTGACCGCCCGGTCCGTGGGCGTCGAGGCGTCGACGACGTCGGCCGAGCGGGCGGCCTCGACGATCGGTACGAGGCGTCCCACGGCTGCGGTGACGGCGGCCGGCGTGGCGGGGGCGTCGTCTGCGGCATCGGGACCATCGCCGGCGTCGTCGTCAGAACCGTCCCCGAAGACGGTCTCGTAGGCGGCCGTCACCGCGCCGCAGCCCGTGTGACCGAGGACGGCGACGAGGTCGACCGACAGCGAGGAGACGGCGTAGCCGACGGCGTCGTTCACCACCCGGACGCCGTCGACGTCGGTCCAGACCTGATTGCCGACGTTGACCGCGGTGAAGAGGTCACCGTCGGCCCGCGCGTTCCAGACGCCGTCGGCGGGGACGCGCGAGTCCGAACACGAGACCGAGACGACAGCCGGGTCCTGTCCGTCGCGGACGTCCGCGAAGTGGTCCGCATCGAGCGATTCGACGTGTTCGTCGTTTCCCGCGATGATGCGTTCGAGTGCCTCCATCTCTACCTCGACGGACGGGCAACACGCGTATCAATCGTCCGGATCCCCGTCGCCGTCGGTATCGTCGGTGCCGTCGGTGCCGATCCCCGTCCGCCCGGCCCGATAGGCGTCGACGGCGCGCGTGAGCCGCGCTTCGAGTTCATCGCGCAGTTCGTCGGCGCGAGTTCCGGCGACGTCGACCGCCGCCGCGTCCTGGCCCCGGATCGACAGCGACCCGGCGGTGTCGACCGTCACCGTCGCGAGGCCGAGCCGGCGCTGGAAGATCGTCCGCGAGTCGATGACCGTCTGGACGCGGTAGTAGGGGACGATCTTGGTCTCCCGGCGGAGGACGCCGTTCCGCGTGACGACGTGCGTCTCGCCCAGCCAGTGTCCGCGGTGGCGCCAGGTCGCCGCCGCGAACCAGACGGCGATCGGGACGGCGGCGAGCGCGCCCCACCACGGGACTGGGAGCGACGCGACGGCCCGGACGGCGTACAGGCCGGCCGCCGCCAGGGCGACGACCAGCAGGTACCGGACGAGCGAGCGGCGCCGGGCAGCGGCGGGCGGCCGTCGGAACTCGACGTCGCCGACGGGTTCGAGTTCTTCGACCAGCTCGCGGACGCGCTCGCGCTCTGCGATCGGGATCGCCGCCTCCGACCCCCGCGAGCCGTCCCCGCCGCCCGTTGTGTAGCCCGCCGTCTCGATGTAGAGCGTCGCATAGCCGAAGTGACGTTTCAGCGGATTGTCGACGATCGTCAGCGTCTGGATCTTGTCGAACGGGATCGAGCCGTCGTAGCGCTGGAGCAGGCCGCGCTCGTACTGGAGTTCCTCGCCCGAGCGGACCAGCCGGAAGTCGTAGTACTCGACGATCGCGACCGCCGCGCCGACGAGCCAGGAGGCGAGAGCGAGACCCACGAGTACGAGCGCAGCTACCGCGAGGAGCGTCGCGGTGGCCGCCGTCGAGAGAGACGCCGGGACGATCGTCGATCCGACCGTCGAGACGAGCGCGAACAGGACGCCCGGAACCCGGAGGTCGACCGAGAGCGCGCCCAGGACGGCGAGTTCGCTCCGATCCAGCGCGAACAGTTCGGTCGTCTCGAGTGCGGCCGCCCCCGCCCCCGCTCCCGGTCCCGTCTCCGCCCCTGTCCCCGGACTCGCCCCGATCCCGGTCTCGTCGCCGGACGCGTCGGTGCCGCCCGACCCGGCGCGCTTCAGCCGGGCGAGTTCGCGCTGGAGGCGTTTCGCCTCCGCGAAGGAGACATACCGGAACTCCGCTTCGGTCTCACTGCCGCCGGCGGTCTCGAACGCGACGACGGCGATGCCGAGCGCCCGCTGGACGACGTTGCGGGAGATGTCGACGTTCTGGATCCGGCGAAGGGGAATCTCGCGACTGCGTCGGGCGAAGACCCCGGAGTCGATGTCGAGGGTGTCGGCGGTCAGTTCGTAGCTGAAGCGGCGGACGTAGGCGGTCTCGTAGGCGACGAGTGCGGCGCCCCCGATCCCGGCGACCGCGAGGACGACGATCCAGCCGGCGCCACCGACCAGCGGAAGGTCGCCGCTACCGCCGACGAGCACGAACGCGAGCGCGACGGCAGCGCCCCCGCCGCGCCGGAGCACGCGGTAGGGGACCGACAGCGGAGAGAGCGTCCGGGGCATCTCAGACGGCGTCTTCGCCCTCCGAGCGGATCGCCAGCCGTTTCAGCCGTTCCCGGAGGTCGTCGGCCTCGCCGGGCGCGAGTCCCGGGACCGATACGTCGGCGCCGCGAGAGCCGGCGGTGTAGACGACGGTGGTCGCGAGTCCGAGAGCGCGTTCGACCGGCGAGCGGGAGGTGTCGACGTGCTGGATGCGGACGAACGGGACCACCGTTCGAACCCGCGTGAACACCCCGCGTTCGAGGTACAGCGAGTCCTCTCGGACCTCGTAGCGCCACACGCGGTACCGGACGAGCGCGACGGCGACGCCGAGTCCGCCCACGACGACGAAGACGGCCGCCGGCGTCGCGGACGGCAGCCAGGGGAGGCCCGCGAGCCGCTGGACGGCGAACGAGAGGGCTGCGAGGACCGCCGCGGCCAGGAGGGCACGGCCGACCCAGACGAGCCGGATTCGGGGGTGGAGGCGATGCATCCGACGCGCTCAGCTGGGCGCGAGTCCCGTCGCGAGCAGGCCCGCGTCCACGAGGAGGAGGACGCCGACGACGGCGGCGACCCGGAAGACGGTCGCCGCCTCCGCGGCGGGCGTGCGGACGCGCTTTTCCTGGAGTCCGTCGACGAGTCGGCTGCGACCGATCTCGACCAGCGCCGTGAGCGCGAGCCACAGGGCGACCATCGCGAGGACGAGGTGGCCGCGGCCGCTCCCCGAGAGCGACGCGACCGTGTAGTTCGTTCCGGCGAGGTGGCCGCCGGAGAGGAGCATCACGACCGACGAGCCCCGAGAGAGATACACCAGCCGATCCGCGACGGTCTCCAGCGGCGCCGCGTCCAGTGCGCCCTCGACGGCGACGGGGAGGATCGCGGCGGCGACGAAGGCGACGCTGCCGACCCACAGCGCGCCGACGAGAAGATGCAACGTCCGCACTACCGTTTCGAGCACCATACGAGTGGGGTGGGACCCTCGACGCTTGATAATGACGGTTGTAACTTTTCACCGGTGCTCGCCGACACCGGGGCGGCGAGCACCGGGAAGAGACTACAAGTCATTATGAAGCGATCGCCGGAGGGGCGGTACGTCGCGTCGAAGCGCATCGGCGGCGCGTCGGCGTGGGCGCGTCGGCACCGGAGTGTACGTCTCGCGGTTCTTCTCTCCCTGTCCGACGGCGATCTCCGCGCGGTAGTACGGCAACCGAAACAGCGTCCGGGCGAGGAAGACGCCGAGGCGGTCGTCCGCGTCGAGACTGAAGAAGTAGACGCTGTGGTCGTCGTCGCCGCCGTGGGTCGCTACGTCGAGTTCGTCGGGGAGGCGAGACGCCACCACGCCGGGGGGCGACCCGGCGGTCGACAGCGACGCGAGACAGCATCACGCCGCCGCATCGATCACGACGTCGACGAGCCGGTCCAGTTTCGATTCGTCGGTGGCGGCGACAGAGAGGTTCCCGACGCCAGTGACGCCGGGACCGGTCTTCGGCGTCAGGTCGTCGAGGTCGAACACGCGGCTCTCGACGCCGCTCTCCGCGGCGAGGAGTTCGCCGGCGTACTGCTCGTAGACGCCGGGGCAGTACGCGACCAGCCCCTCGATCCGGCCGCGGGCGAGGAGCCCCCAGTCGACGCAGGGCGACCAGGTGTTGATGACGCGCTTGCACTCGGCGTCGACCGCGGTCTCGACACGCTCGGCGGCGGCGCGGTGGTCGTCGTCGCGGAGGGCAGACAGCCCCAGGGCGAACGAGACTGTCCCCCGTTCGAGCGCGAGGTCGCTCTCGGCGGCGATCGGGTCGTCGTTCGCGCTCGCGCCCTCGCCCCGGCGGGCGAGATACAGCGAGTCGGAGAGCGGTTCGTAGATCGCCGAGACGAGCGGCCTGTCGTCGCAGAGCACGCAGACGGCCGTCGCGAACGAGGGGAGACCGGCGGCGAAGTTGTTGGTGCCGTCGAGCGGGTCGACGACCCACTCGTAGCGGTGCTCGCCCGCGCGGCCCGACTCCTCGCCGTGGACCGCGTGGTCGGGGTAGGCCTCCCGGATCACCGCCAGCACCCGGTCTTCGGCAGCGCGGTCCGCCGCCGAGGTGACGTCGTCGACGCCGTAGTCGGCCTCGATCGAGACGTCGCGGAAGGCGTCTTCGAGGTAGTCGCCGCCCGCGCGGACGGCCCGCGAGGCGACGGCAGCGAGTCGAGCGGTCTCGGGCGTTCGATCGCTCATACGAGAACACAGAGCGACCGCGACAAGAGGCGTTCGGTCGGCAGAGCGCGCGCCGCGGGGGGATGATATTTTTGACCGGTGCGACGGAACCGGTGAATATGGAGTTCACCGTTATCCAGGGCGACATCGCACAGCAGTCGGCGGACGCGCTCGTCAACGCCGCGGGGACGAGCCTCCAGATGGGATCGGGCGTCGCGGGCGCGCTCCGCCGCGTCGGCGGCGACGCGCTGAACCAGGCGGCGGTCGCCAAGGGACCGATCGACCTCGGCGACGTGGCCGTCACCGACGCCTACGACCTCGACGCCGAGTACGTGATCCACGCCGCGGCGATGCCGCACTACGGCGACGGCCAGGCCACCGCCGAGAGCATCCGCGACGCGACCCAGAACGCGCTGGAGCGCGCCGACGAACTGGGCTGTGAGTCGCTCGTCCTCCCGGCGCTCGGGTGCGGCGTCGCCGGTTTCGACCTGGAGGCGGGCTCGCGCGTCATCGTCGAAGAACTCCTCGCGTTCGACCCCGACTCGCTCGACGACGTGCGGTTCATCGCCTACAGCGACAGCCAGTACGAGACGGTCGCCCGCGTCGCCGACGAGGTCCGAGAGGGGAGCCGACAGGAAGCGGAGTGACCGACGACAGCCAGTATCATACCGACTACTCTCGTCTCTTCCCGCCGAGCGCCGCCAACGGCGGTGGCGCTCGGCGGTACGGACTGACAATAGACATTATGAGACGAGTCATACTGTCGGACAGAACTATGTGAAGCGTATCGGCCCCCTCCGGGGTTCCGAACTGATTCACGAACTTCTGTCCGACAGTATCAGTATCAGTCGACGATCGCCGCGGCCAGCACCTCCAGGGGGTGCCGGACCTCATAGCCCGTGCCGTGTTCCATCTGCATCGCGCAGGTCGGACACTCTGTCAGCCCCACGTCGCCGGCGGCCGCGCGCATCTCGTCGAACATCTCCGCGCCGATCTCGATCGACGTCTCGTATTTCTCCGCCTTCCAGCCGTAGGTCCCCGAGATGCCGGAACAGGAGTCGCCCACGTCGTCGACGGCGACGCCGTCGACCGCGTCGAACAACTCGACCGCCTGCCGGTGGAGACCCTGGTTGCGGGCGTGACACGGCGCGTGGTAGGCGAAGGCCCGCGCGGTCTCGTCGTCAAGGTCGGCGTCCGACAGCGCCCCGCGGAGGTCCTCGTTGACGCGGAGGTACTCCACCGCCTCGAACGTGTTCGCGGCCACCTCGTCGACGCCGTCGAGGTCGAAGAGCTCCGGGTACTCCTGTCTGAGCGCCATCGAACAGGACGTACACGAGGCGATGGCGTCGTAGCCCTCCGCGACGAGGTCGGCGAGCGACGCGACGTTCACGCCGGCGGCGCGGCGGGCGTCGCCGAGCATCCCGTTGGCGAACATCGGCGTGCCGGAGCAGCGCTGCTCGGGCGCGACGACCGCGTAGCCGAAGTGCTCGTAGAGCCGGACGAACGCCTTCGCCACCTCGGGGGTGTTGTAGTTGGCGTAACACCCGTGGAAGTAGGCCACCTTCTTGTCCGCGTCGACGGGGTCGCCACGGCGGTCGCGTGCGTCCCGGGCGCGCCGGCGGGACGCGGTCGCCCCGCCCCGCTCGCGCCACCACTCGCGGAACGTCTGGGCGGCGAACGTCGGCGCGTCGCGCTCTCGGGTGATCCCCAGCGCCTCCTCGGCGAGCCAGCGCACCGGGCCGAGGTTCGCGACGGCGTTCGCGACGCGCGGGACGGTACTCGCCACTCGCGCCACGGTCCGGTAGTTCGCGAGCAGCCGGTTGCGGAGGTATTCGATCGAGAACGGCGAGAGCTGTTCGTCGACGTAGGCGCCCCGGGCGGTGTTGTGCATCTGACTCAGCGGCACGCCCGACGGACAGGCGGCGTCACAGCGCATACAGTTCGAGCAGTCGGCGATCGAGTCGTCGATCTCTGTCTCCCCGTCCCGCCGCCGGAGCCGCCACTGTTCGGGCCCCTGGAACTTCGGACCCGGGAAGTCGTCGTCGACGGCGGCGACCGGACAGTTCGTGTCGCAGGCGGCGCACTTGTAACAGTCGTCCGCGCCGGGGCGGAGGTCGGTGTCGCCGCCGGAGCGTTCGTCCCTCATCGGGCCGACGCCTCCCGCGCGGCGCCCCGGCCCGCCGCGTAGCCCGTCGCGAGCGAGACGCCGCCGCCGGATTTCTCCGCGGCGAAGTCGTACCCGCCGAGGACGCTTCCGGCCGCCCGGAGGTTCGGGAACTCGACCGAGCCGGCCGAATCCAGCGGTCGGAGGTCGCCGTCGGTCCGGAGACCGAACCGCGCGAAGGGGTGGTCGCCGAAGGCGTCGTCGTCGAACCACTCGTAGCGGTCGTCCGGATGGTCGAGGTGGCACCCGAAGATCGGCTCGGAGACGCGAGCGCGATCGGAGTCGATCCCCCCGCCGACGAGTCCGCCGGTCGCGAGCACGTACTGGTCGGCCGCCATCGGGGTCTCCGCGCCGTTCCGCTCGACGACGACCGCCGCGATCCGATTCGAGGTCCGGCCCTCGACCCGGTAGTCGACGACGGGGGTCCCGGACGCGACCCGGACGTCGTGGGCGTCGAGCGCCGCGGACAACTGCGCTTCGAGCCGGATTCCGGGCAGCGACGGCGGTCCCATCGGCACCTCGAAGACGTCGACCCCCAGCCGCGCGGCGAGCGCGTCCCTGACGCCGCCGGGATCGCACTCGCCGAGGACGGCCGGGAAGCCGACTCGCGCTTCCCCGTCGAGGTGATCGCGGACGCGCGCGGCGAGCGCCTCGCGGGCGGTGTGCTCCGCGCGGCCGGTGCGGTCGCTTCGGGCACCGGTCGCGGCCGAGGCGTCGTGGGGCGAGACCGGCGCGTTCTCGTCCAGCAGCGTCGCGTACCGGGTGATCGTCGCGTCGGCCCGGAGGTCGCCCGGGAACGCGACCGTGGCGCCGCGGACGTCGAACGGGACGCCCGCCGCGCGGAGGTGCGCCGCGGCGTGGGGCGCGTCGAAGTCGGTGCGCGACGCGAAGCCGACGAGGAGCGCCGGGCGGTCGTCGCTCGCCAGCCCCGCGGCCGCGCTCTGGGGGTAGCGGGCGGTGGGCTTGACCGTGCCGCCGTGGGTCGGAACGAGCGCGTTCGCGTCCGTGTGCCCGCCCGCGTAGTCAGTCACGTCGTCGAACAGCGACAGCGCCTCCCGGACGGCCGCGACGCCGACGGTGGAGTAGGGGTGTGCCGCCGGCAACGCCGGAATGTGGGCGAGCGGCTCCGAGACAGGGCCCGTTCCGTCGGGGAGGTACCCGAGCACGTCGACGAGTCCGGAGGCCTGCCGGAGCGTGCTCTGTTTGTGCGTGACCAGCCGGACGGACGCCCCCTCGCGGGCGGCCGCGAGCGCGCTCGTGATCCCGGCCAGGCCGCCGCCGATCACCAGGACGTCGGACTCAATCGGCATCGTCACCCCCGCCGTCGAAGGCCGAAAAGTCGATCGCGCCGCCGCCACGGGCGTCGGTGCCGTCGTCGCCGCCCGCGTCCGCCGGATCGTGGTCCCGATTCTGCGTCGTCGCCTGCAGCGCGTAGTTCAGCATCGCCTGCGAGAGCTGTTCGCCCCAGAGGGCGTGTCGCTGGCCCTTCCAGCGTTCTTCGAGGAGATCGTCCCAGGCGCGTCGGACCGCCGGTTCGTCGTACGCGCCGTGGAGTTCCGACGCCAGGCGGTGACAGCAGAGCCCGCCCTGACAGTTCCCCATCGACGCGCGCGTCCGGATCCGGACGCCGTCGAGGTCCGGCGCGTCCCCGACGGCGTCTTGCACCTCGGCCCGGGTGACGGCCTCGCACTCGCAGACGGTCGGGTTCGGCCCCTCCCACGCGCCCAGGACCTCGTCGGTGCGGGAGCCGAGGCGTTCGGCCGAGCGACGTCCGATCGGCGACCGGAGCCCGAACTCCGCCATCCAGTCGCGCAGGACCGAGAAGTCCGCGGACCCGGGGAGCGGTTCCTCGGCGGTCCGACATCCGGCGTCGACACCGAGGCGGTCACAGACGTGGTCTGCGACGCGCTCGGCCATCAGCCGGTAGGTGGTGAGCTTCCCGCCGACGATCGAGGTCAGTCCGGGGCGACCGTCGCGCTCGGCGTGGTCGAGGAGGAAGAAATCGCGCGTGACGTCGGTGGAGTCCGCGCTGTCGGCTCCGGGCGGTTCGTAGAGGGGTCGGACGCCCCAGAAGGACCGGAGCGTCCGCGCCTCGGCGAGCCGCGGCACCAGCTCCGAGAGGGACTCGATAAGCAGCTCCACCTCCCACTGCGCTTCGGGGTAGTCATCGGGGTCGTCGACCTCCACGTCGGTCGTGCCGAGGATACAGGTCGTCTCGTGAGGGACGACGATGTCGGCGTCGCCCTTCGGCCGACAGCGGTTGATCACGGTGTCGACCTGCCGGACGTTCGTCACCGTCATCGCGCCCTTGGCGGGGCGGACCGGGATGTCGACTCCGGCCATCGCACCGACCTGTCCGGCCCACGCGCCCGTCGCGTTGACGACGTGGTCGGCGCGGACGGTCCCGCCGTCGGTCGCGACGCCGACGACGGCACCGTCCTCGACGAGGAGGTCTGTCACCTCGGTGTGGGTCGCGACGCGGGCGCCGTGTTCCCGCGCGTCGGCGGCGTTCGCGACGACGAGCCGGAACGGGTCGACGGCGGCGTCGGGGACGCGGATGGCGCGCTGGACGTCCGCGGCCAGTTCCGGTTCCGTCTCGCGGGCGTCCGCGCCGGCGAGTTCCGTCGCGGGAATCCCGCAGTCGCGACAGGCCCGGAGCTTCCGCTCGAAGTACGCGTCCGCGTCCTCGGGGCGCTGGACGAACAGGCCGCCGGTGTCCTCGACGCAGTGGCTCGCGATCTCGCGGAGGACGCGGTTCTCCGCGATGCACTCGCGCGCGCTGGACTGGTCGGAGACGGCGTAGCGGGCGCCGCTGTGGAGCAGTCCGTGCATCCGCCCGGTCGTCCCGTGGGTCAGGTTGCCCCGCTCGACGAGCGTCACGGCGACGCCGCGCATCGCGAGGTCGCGCGCGACGCCGGCGCCGGTCGAGCCGCCGCCGACGACCACGACGTGAGGGCTTCCCGATCGGTCCCGGTGAGCGGTCGCGTCCATTCGCTGTCTTCGCTTCGCGGGCGAACCACTTGAGGAGGGTGGTCGACCTGCGCCGGCGACGCGGACCGACGGCGGCGCAGCCGCATATCCCAGGAGATTAATACGTCGCTTGTCGAGCATTCCACAATGGCGCGCGAGCCGTCCGCGGAGGAGTCGACGGACTTTCAGTCCGTCCTCGACGCACTCGACGACGCAGACGCGAGAGCGATCATTCGAGCGCTTGACGAACCGCGGACGGCGAGCGAACTCTCCGAGCGGTGTGACATCCCGCTTTCGACCACCTACCGCAAGCTGGACCTCTTGACCGAGGCCGACCTCCTCGAAGAGGGGACCGAGATCCGGTCGGACGGCCACCACACGACCACCTACGAGGTCGCCTTCGACGAAGTCCGCATCGCGCTCACGGAGAATCGGAAGTTCGACGTCCATATCGCCCGTTCCGAGCAGGGGCCCGAACAGCGGCTCGCCGACATCTGGACCGCCGTACGGGAGGAAACATAATGGTACACTCGATCACATCGACGAGCATCGCCACGGGGATCGTCGCGGTGAAGACGGGGATTCTCATCCTCGGCGGACTCATCACCTACTTCTCGCTGAAGGCCTACCGCAACACCGGCGCGAGACCGCTCCGAGCGTTCGCGATCGGGTTCGGGATCGTCACGCTCGGTTCGCTCCTCGGCGGGACGTTCGACTTCGTCCTCGGAGTGGACCTCGCGACGGGGATCCTCATCGACGCGGCGCTGACGCTCGTCGGCTTCGCCGTGATCACCTATTCGCTGTACGCGGAGTAGCGGCCGCCGCCCGGACCCGCCGTCTGTATTGTCTCACGTCTGCAAAACTGTTTTATTTCCGGCGCGCCTACCGTGAGCCGATGAGCGAGTCCCAGACTGACGACGAACTGGACGAGATCCGCGCGAAAAAGCGCGAAGAACTGGCCGCACAGCTGGAAGACGGCCCCGACGCCGAGGCGGACGGCGAGGCGGCTCCGAGCGAGCCGGTCTACGTCGACGGGACGTCGGACCTGCAGGACAAGATCGCGACCTACGACGTCGTCCTCGTCGACTTCTACGCGGACTGGTGTGGGCCGTGCAAGATGCTCGAACCGACCGTCGAGTCGCTCGCGCAGTCGACCGACGCGGCGGTCGCGAAGGTCGACATCGACCAGAACCAGCAGCTCGCCCAGCAGTATCAGGTCCGCGGCGTCCCGACCCTGATGCTCTTCAGCGACGGCGAGGCGGTAGAGCAAGTCGTCGGCGTCCGCGACGAGTCCACCCTCCGGTCGCTGATCGAGCAGTACCAGTAGAGCGGTCGACCGGGCGCGCGTTTTTCTCCCCGCCCGTCCAAGGGCGGATATGAGCGACCGAGACACCGACGGGCAGACGGTGGCCGAGGCGGTCAGCCGCACCGCCGCCGACATCGACGCGATGGAGATCCGGGGCGCGGCGACCATCGCCGACGCGGCCGCGCGGGCGCTGGGCGACCAGGCCGAGGCGAGCGAGGCCGACGACCCCGCCGAGTTCAGGGCCGAACTCCGCGCGGCCGCCCGGACCCTCTATGACACCCGCCCGACGGCGGTGAGCCTCGCGAACGCGCTCCGGTATGTCTTCGGCGACGTGGAGGGCGAGACCGTCGCCGCGCTCCGTGCGAGCGTCCGCGACAGCGTCGCCGAGTTCTGCGACCGGTTGGAGACCGCCCAGGACGACCTCGGCCGGATCGGCGCGAACCGGCTGCGCGACGGCGACACCGTGATGACGCACTGTCACTCGACGGACGTCCTCGCCTGCGTCGGCGCCGCCGTCGACGACGGGAAGTCGCTGTCGGCGTACGTCAAGGAGACGCGACCGAGAAACCAGGGCCACATCACCGCGGAGACGCTTTCGGACCTGGGCGTCGACGTGACGCTCATCGTCGACTCCGCGGCGCGGCGGTACCTCAACGACGTCGATCACGTCCTCGTCGGCGCCGACAGCATCGCCGCCGACGGATCGATCGTCAACAAGATCGGGACCAGCGGGCTGGCGGTCAACGCCCGGGACCGGGGGACGCCGATCGTCTGTGCCGCCCAGACGATCAAACTGCACCCGGGCACCCTCACCGGCCACACCGTCGACATCGAGATGCGCGACGAGCGGGAAGTGATCGACGCAGAGACCGCCGACGGGATCGGCGACCCGACGGTCCTGAACCCCGCGTTCGACGTGACGCCGCCGCGCTATGTCGACGCCATCGTGACCGAGCGCGGCCAGTTCCCGCCGGAGAGTATCGTCACGCTGATGCGGGAGCTGTTCGGCGAGCATCCCCGACGACCGTGGGAGGCGGCCTGATACTGTCGGACAGAACTATGTGAAGCGTCTCG
>JBDGUP010000078.1:0-19579 GCA_042215815.1 Haloquadratum sp.
CAAGGCTAACATCAGATCCCATCTGTACGGCGGACCGCAGGGGTGAGATCCTCATCTCTTGCGGACGTAAACGTACGTCGAACAGAGCCATAAAGGCTCCGGTCCGAACGCACGCCGATCGCTGTCGGCACGTCCGATTGGGCACGGGGTTGAACCGTACCCGGTCGCGGTGTGTCGGTCGCATTCATCCGAAACCGACTCGAACACTTAAGCCCGTCGTATCGTCCCCGGCGTCAGGTGACGCCGGCGACGACGACGCGCAGTCGGAGTCGGTTCCGTCGAAGGCCCCGCCCGGCTTCCCCGGGTGGGCTTCCGCGTATCTCTACGAATGCCGGGTACACATAAAAGGCCGTCGAACCGTTCCCGCTTCGTTATGCGATTTCACACACCGGTTTCGTCCGACAGTATATTATACTGTCGCGCGGTCGGAGGCCGACGCGTCATCCCACGCGTGTCGCGTGCGGTCGGGTCGGGTGGTAACCGCGCACGCGACGGTGATCACAGGAGGAACAAAGCGATGTCGGATGCGACGCCCGGCGCGAGCGCCGGGACAGCGCAGACAGAACGGGTACGCGAGGCCGAACGAGCCACGGGCTGGACGGTTCGGCGGCTACTCGACGGCGGGCGATCCTGCCGGCGCGGCGCGCTCGTCGGTTACGTTTCGAGGTGTTCGATACCCTGTTTCGAGACGTTCCCCCGCGTCACTTCCGAGACGTCGTTCTCCTTCATCCACCCCGGCTTGTCTTCGGGCGCGCTGTCGTGCCAGGCCCACGCGTCGTAGACGTGCACGCGGTCGGTGCCGCGTTCGAGGAGTCGGATCTCTGTCGGGTGTTCCTTGGCCTCCGCTTCGGTCTCGTCCGACTCGTACCCGTCGAGCCGACGGGCCGCTTTGAGCGCGGCCTGCCGGGGCATCTGCCCGGTGAACTGTTTGGTCTTCTCTCCGTCTTCGAGCATCACGAAATTCCGTTTGCCGTCCTCGCGTACCATAGGTCAAACACCTATGTCAAGGAAGCACATAGTCTGGCATAAATATATCGGCAAAATAGACTGCTGTATGGGGATGCCGTAGAGGAAAGCGGGGGCGGACCGTTCGCGGCGCCGTCATAAAGACCCGCAGTCCACCCGAAGCCCGGTGTTTCCGTACCACTATAAACAACACTTATGTATATCGTACGGCGAACCTTCGGGTAGACAGTTCCGATGGTTCGGAAAAAGAAGCTCAGCCCGAGTGGCGCTAAAGACGAAGAGGGCGAGTACCACAACGTCCACGTCAACCTCCACGAAGACGAACTCGCCGTAGCGGGGATGGAGATCGGCGACGAGGTGTTCGTTCGGGTCCGAGACGGCAAGATCATCATCCAGAAAGCCGACCCCGACGCGGTCGAACACGACTTCTGATCGCCCGATGCTCCGCCCGGCGTACCGCGCGGTCAGACCCCTCCTGTTTTCGCTCCCTGCCGAGACCGCCCACAGAGCGGTACACTCCGGACTGAAGGCGATTCAGCGCACGCCGATCGAAGACGTCCTCCGGGAGCGACTCGCGGTCGACGACGACCGGCTCGCGGTCGACGCGTTCGGTCGGTCCTTCGCGAACCCGCTCGGCGTCGCCGCGGGGTTCGACAAGAACGCCGAACTGCCCGCAGTCCTCGGTGCGCTCGGTTTCGGCCACGTCGAGGTCGGCGGCGTCACCGCGCACGCACAACCCGGGAACCCGCGCCCGCGGATGTTCCGGCTCGTCGAGGATCGCGCCATCGTCAACCGGATGGGACTCAACAACGAGGGGGCCGACGCCGTCGGTGAACGCCTCCGGACAGCCCCCGACCCCGGGATTCCCGTCGGCGTCAACGTCGCGCTCTCGGAGGCGACCGACGCCGCCGACGCGCCCGCGGACTACCGCTACACCTACGAGCAGGTGGGAGACGTCGCCGACTACCTCGCGGTCAACGTCTCCTGTCCCAACAGCGAGGGGATGCGCGAACTCCAGAACCGCGACGCTCTGGAGGCGATCCTCGGGGAACTGGTCGACGCCGGCGCCGACCCGCTCTTGGTGAAGCTCTCGCCGGACCTCCCCGCCCCGGCGGTCGAAGACGCGCTGGCCGTCGTCGACGACTACGACCTCGACGGCGTCGTCGCCACCAATACGACCACCGACCGGCCGGACGGCCTGGAGAGTCCGAACCGCGCCGAGAAGGGCGGGCTCTCCGGCGCTCCGATCGAGGACCGCGCGACCGAGATGGTCCGCTTCGTCGCCGAGCGGACCGACGTCCCCGTCGTCGGCGTCGGCGGCGTCTCCGACGCCGAAGGGGCGTACGCCAAGATCCGCGCGGGCGCGAGCCTGGTCCAGCTCTACACCGGTCTGATCTACGAGGGGCCCACGCTCGCGCGCGACATCAACCGCGGGCTGCTGGAACTCCTCGACCGTGACGGGTTCGACTGCGTCGCGGACGCCGTCGGTGCGGACCTGTAGTCGCCGCGATACTGTCTCTTGTCGATCAGTTCCGCTGGGCCGCCGGAACGAGGTGGCGACCCAGTGAGACGCAGTGACAAGAGACAGTATCAGTCGTGGACGATCACGATCGCGTTGTCGGACTCGACCATCTCGCCGTCGCCGGTGTAGCGACGCTCTTCTTCGATCTCGAACATCTCGGAGTCGAGTTCCACGCCGGCGACGTGGAGTTCGCCGTCGTCGGTCTCGTAGTCGCCCGCCTCGATCGCGGCCTCGATCTCGGAGACCCGGCTGCCGTATTCGGGGCCGACGAGCGAGTACTCCAGGTCGACGCCGGTGACCACTGACTCGACCTCGGGGCGCTCGTCGAGGGTCTCCAGTTCCCGGACGTGCATCACGCTGGCGATGTCCGACTCGAAACCGGAGACGTCGCCCCAGACCTCGACGCGGTCGAGTTCGGCGTTCATCGGGAGTTTCTCTTCGCTCTTGTACTTCCGGAGCGCGCCGACGACGGCCATCGCGGTCTCGCCGGCCTCGAAGTCGGCGTCGACGCCCAGCGGTTCGGGCCAGCCGCTCCGGTGCACGCTGGTCTCTTCGTCGTACATCTCGTGCCAGAGTTCCTCGGTGACGTGTGCGAGGAGGGGCGAAAAGAGCTTGAGGAACCGGCGGTGGGCGACAGCCAGCGTGTACGCGGCGGCGGCGTCGCCCCCGTCCGCGTCTCGCACGCGCTGTTTGGCGATTTCGAGGTAGTCGTCACAGAACGTGTGCCAGAAGAACCCGCGGAGACCGTCGCGGGCCTTCGAGAACTCCCGGCGCTCGAAGTAGTCCGTGAGCCGCTCGGTCTCGCGGTCCAGGGACGCGAGCAGCCAGCGGTCGATCGCTTCGAGGTCGCCGTGGTCCATCGCCTCGGGCGCGGGCGCGTCCGCGGTGAGGTCGTCGACGAGTTTGGAGGCGTTCCAGAGCTTCTGTAAGAGCTTCTCGCCCGCGCGGAGCCCCTTCTCCGAGTAGGGGAGGTCGTCGCCGACGGCCGAGCCGGCGGCCCAGTAGCGCGCGGCGTCGACGGGGTACTTCGAGACGACCTCGTCGGGGGTGACGACGTTTCCCTTCGACTTCGACATCTTCTCTCGGTTCTCGTCGAGCACCATCCCGTTGATCATCACGCTGTCGAAGGGGACCTCGCCGGTGTGCTCGTAGCACTTCACGACGGTGTGGAAGAGCCAAAAGGAGATGATGTCGTGGCCCTGCGGCCGGAGGTCGAAGGGGTAGAGTTCGGGGTCGTCGTAGACGAACTCGCCCCGCGTTTCGTCCCAGTCCCAGCCGGCGTTGATGAGCGGCGTCAACGAGGAGGTCGCCCACGTGTCGAGGACGTCGTCCTCGGGCTCGAACGCGTCGTGGCCGCACTCCGGACAGGTCTCGACCGGCGGCGCATCGCTCAGCGGATCGACCGGGAGGGATTCCTTCTCGGCGACGACGACGTGTTCGCACTCGCCGCAGTACCAGACGGGGAACGGGATCCCCGACGAGCGCTGCCGGGAGATCGACCAGTCCCACTGGAGCCCCTCGATCCAGTTTTTGTACCGCGTGAACATCTTCTCGGGGTACCACTCCATCTCGCGGCCCGCTTCGAGGTACTCGTCGGTCTTGTCGAGCAGTTCGACGTACCACTGGTCTTTGACGAGGAACTCCACGCTGGTCCCGCAGCGCTCGTGGACGTTCACGGTGTGGGTGATCGGACGGCGGTCGAGGAGGTATCCGGCCTCCTCGAGGTCCTCGGCGATTTCCTCGCGGGCGTCCTCGGAGGACAGCCCCTCGTACTCGCCGGCGACCTCCGTCAGCGTCCCCGACTCGTCGATCGCGAGCCGGAGGTCGAGGTCGTGGGCCTGGTACCACTCGATGTCGGTCTGGTCGCCGAAGGTACAGCACATCACGATCCCAGAGCCCGTCTCCAGATCGACGCGCTCGTCTTCGAGGATCGGGACCGTCTGCCCGAAGAGGGGAACGCGCGCTTCCTCGCCGACGAGGTACTGGTTTTCCTCGTCGTCGGGGTGGACGAAGACCGCGACGCAGGCGGGGAGCAGTTCGGGTCGGGTGGTCGAGATGGTGAACGTCTCGCCGTCGTCGACCGCGTCGCTGTCGCTCGCGGCGATCTCGAAGGCGATGTCGTGGAAGTGGCTCGGCCGCTCGTCGTCTTCGGTCTCGACCTGGGAGATGGCCGTCTCGCACTCGGGACACCAGATCGCCGGCGCGCGCTGGCGGTACTCGCGTCCCTGCTCGTAGAGGTCGATAAAGGAGAGCTGAGAGATGCGTTTGACCGCCGGGGAGATGGTCTGGTAGGTCTGGTCCCAGTCGATCGAGATGCCGAGGCTCTGCATCTTCTCTGTGAACTCGGCCTCGTACTCCGCACAGACCTCCTGGGTCATCCGCTGGAACTCCCGGCGCTCGTAGTCCTGGTGGCGGACGCCGAGTTCGTCCTCGGCGAGGCGCTCGGAGGCGATGCCGTTGTCGTCGTAGCCGAACGGGAAGTAGACGTCCTTCCCGCGCATCCGGTTGAACCGAGCGACGAAGTCCTGCAGCGTGAAACCGTAGACGTGGCCCCAGTGCAGGCTCCCGGATACCGTCGGCGGCGGCGAGTCGATCGAGAAGGCGGTGTCGGGATCGTCGGTGCCCCCGTAGGCGTAGAGGTCCGCTTCGACCCACCGCTCTTGCCACTTCGCCTCGACGGTCTCCGGGTCGTATTCTCCGCTCGGCATTCTGAACGGAAATACCGGCGGGCGGGCTGTTAAGTCACTCGATTACACTGTCGGACGAAGGGTCTGATACCGCCTATCGTCTCTGTTTGCCGCTACTCCGCCAGCGCCGCGAGTTCGAACTCGAAGGCCGCGACGGGGAGTTCGAGGTCGTGTTCGACGAGGACCTCGGGGTGGAGTTCGCCGACGACGCCCACGGCGCCGCCGTCGATCACGACCGACGCCGCCCGGCCTTCGATGAACGACGGGTGCGCGGTCGGCGGCGTCTCCAGGTCGACGTCGAAGTCGCGGCAGATCGCCTGGAGCCGGGCCTTGGCGTCCTCGTAGGTGGCGTCGTTGCGCGCGAGCACGCCCGCGACGTGCCGGCGCTCGCGGACGTGCGTGTTGACGTCGTCGTCGCGTTCGGCCACGAGGCCGACCTCCGCGAGGTCCTGGGGGTACGCGCGGTGGGTGTTGTTCTCCAGGACCATCACGAGCGAGGGCAGCGCCCACTGCCGGAGGATGGTGTAGTCCTCGCTGTAGGGTTCTGTGATCTCGACCGGCTCGCCGCCGCCGAGGTAGTCGCCCCCGGGGTCGACGCGCATCCGGTCGTAGGTCTCCGCCTCGCTCGTCATGTGGAAGTTGAGGAGGTCCTCGAAGCCCAGGCCGGTCAGGACGCGCCGGGTCGCGGCCTCGAGCCGCGAGCGCTCGTGGCGGCCGCCGACGGTCCCGATGTCGGGATAGCGCGGTTCGAGTTCGTCGAAGCCGTAGGCGCGCCCCACGTCGTCGACCAGGTCGAGGGGATGGAGCACGTCGACGCGGTACGGCGGGATCGACACCTCGTAGACGGTCTCGGCGTCGCCGGCGTCCGCGTCCGCGTCCGCGTCCGCGCCTGCATCGCCCGCGTCGTCGACGACCGCGTCCAGCCCCGACCGCTCGAAGAGGTCGACGACCTCGCCGGCTTCGAGGTCGACGCCCAGCATCGTCTCGATGCGGTCGTGAGAGACGGACTTCGTCTCGACCTCGAAGTCCGGCCGGAGGAGGGTTCGCTCGCCCGTCGGCGAGCCCGCGGCGTACTCGACCTCCACGTCTTCGATCGTCGCACCGCGCGCCGACAGCGCATAGCAGATGATGTTGCACATCCGGTCGATGGTCCACTGGTCGGTGCCGGTGAGTTCGACGAGCAGGTCCCGGGAGTCCGTCGAGACCTCCGTCCGCCGGCCGTTGATCACGGGCGGGAACGAGAACAGCCCGAGTTCGTCGTAGATCGCCGGATAGCGGTCGTAGTCGGCGACGATGTCGGCGTACGTCTCGCCGGTGGGGTGCTCTCTCAGGACCTCGGCGGGCGTCATCTCGCGATCGCTGTCGAGGGGGACGAACGTGTCTCCCTCGGGGTCGACTCCAGTGTAGGTGATGGTGTTGCCCGCGCGCTCTTCGGTCAGGACCTCGCCCTTGATCGCGATCAGGTCGTGGATGCCGATGGCGCCCTTCGCGCGCTTGCGGCCCATCGTGGCGTGGAGCTTCTCCTGTAACTGGATCAGCGACTCCAGCCCGGCCTCGTCGAGGTCGACGTCGCGGACGATCGCGCCGGTGACGTAGGGGCGCTCGTCGGGGACGTCCTCGTCGACGACGAACGTGAAGTCGGCGTCGTTCGTGTCGGGGACGTGCACGCCGCGGTCGTCGCCGTACTGGTAGCGCAGCGAGCGCGCGACGCCCTCGACCGAGAGCCGATCCAGGCGGTCGGGACCGAACTCGAACTGCAACTGACCGTCTTCGGTCTCGCCTTCGAACTCCAGGCCGAGACCGAACAGGTCGGATTTGAACTCCTCGTTACTCTTCTCGTCGTGGCCGGTCAGCTCCCGAAGCTCGTCGGGGTCGACGTCGACGACGGGCATCAGTAGGTCACCTCCGCGCCGCGGAGGAAGTCCAGGTCGGCCAGCGTCCCGTGCAGATCGCGGATGTCCTCGGCGCCGGTGGTCAGCATCGCGAGGCGTTCCAGGGCGAGGCCCCACGCCATCACGTCGTGTTCGACGCCGAGCGGTTCGAGCACTTCGTCGCGGAACATCCCCGAGTTGCCGATCTCGATGAGTTCGCCCGTGGTGGGATGGCGGCCGAACAGCTCGAACGACGGCTCCGTGTAGGGGTTGTAGTGCGGCTTGAACTGGATGTCCGTGATGCCGAACTGCTCGTAGAACTCCACGAACGTCCCCATCAGGTCCCGGACCGAGAGCTCTTCGGCCATCACCCAGCCCTCGATCTGGAAGAACTCAAGCAGGTGGGTCGCATCCAGCGTGTCGTTCCGGTAGACCTTCTCCACCGAGAAGTACCGCTGCGGCGGCTCCAGTTCGCCCACCTCGGTTCCGGAGAGATAGCGCATCGACAGCGACGTGGTGTGCCCGCGCAGCGCGATCGCGCGCGCGAAGTCCTCCGACCACGGCGAGTGATAGCCGTCGCCGTCCTCGCCGACGCCCTCCCGGTGGGCGGTCTCGACGCGGTCGAGGAGGTCTGCGGGCAGGTCGTCGATCGGCGGGACGTCGAGCGCGAAGCGGTCCCAGTGGGTCCGCGCCGGGTGGTCCTGCGGCATAAACAGGCAGTCGTTGATCCAGAAGTCCGCGTCGGCGTGCGGGCCGTCCATCTCCTGGAAGCCCATTCCGACGAGGACGTCCTTCACGCGCTCTGCGGTCTGCCGGAGCACGTGGGTCTTGCCGCCCTGGACCTCGGGCGCGTCGGCCTCGACGTTGTACTCCGCGAACTCGACGTCCGCCCACTCGCCGGAGGTGAGCATCTCGGGCGTCAGTCTGTCGACCGTCTCGGCGGTCTCGACGCCCTCCATCAGCGCCGTGACGCCCGCGTCGGTCAGCGTCGCGGTCCGGACGGTCCGCTCGTGGCGTTCGAGGAGGTTGCGCGAGACGAGCTGGTCCAAGACGTCGTCCGCCACCTCGTCGAGCGGGGCGGGGCCGTCGGCGTCGGCGAGCGCGGCGAGCGCGGCCGCCTCGGGGTCGGACTCGGGGTCGACGTCGCCGGCGGCGGCGAGTTCGCCGCGTTCGATCTCGCCGTAGCCCTTCCGGCCGAAGTTCGCCAGCGCGATGTCGACCGCCGGGCCGTCGAGGTCGGCCGCGCCGACGACCTCGCCCATCTCGACTGGCTCGTCGGCGGCGCCGACCTCGACCGCCGCGCGGTAGAGCCGGACCTCCGGGAGGCCCGCATCGAGGTACGCACGGCCTTCGTCGGTCAGTTCGTACTCGACGGACTCGCGTTCGGTGACGTCGAGCAGGCCCTCATCGCGGAGTTCGAAGACGGCCTGCGTCGCCGTCTCGGGCTTCAGCCCCGCGTCGTCTGCGAGCCGGTCGATCGGCGTTTCCTCCGTCGCGCTCGCGGCGTTCAGCACCGCGACCTGGGATTCTGGAAGTTGCATTCTTGTCGTGTTGCTGTGGAGTCGTCCGCAGCGTCGGTCGTTGTCGCGTCTACGACACGGCCGCCAGTTAGCAGTTCCGAAGACCGCGAACCGCCGCGCCCGACCGGGCGACGTGGACGCGCCGGCCCGCCGGTCCACCGCCCTCAGATGAGGCCGAAAAAGAAGGCGGACCCATCACGGTCGGTCAGTTCCGTGCCGACGCCGCACTCACTGATACTGTCTATTGTCAGTCCGTACCGCTGGTTCGCCGGAACGGGGTGGCGAACCAGCGGTACACAGGGACAATAGACAGTATGAGGGGCCCGTGACGCATATTCGACGTCACACCGTGGGTGACCAAAACGGTTCCGGAATCGTGGGAGGCGGTAACGGACAGTATATCCGTCTGCGAGGTGTAGGGCGGGGTATGCCCGAAGACGTCCTCTTCGAGTCGGAGAGCCCCCAGAGCCGCGCGGCCATCGCGAGGTACCTGCGAGAGGTCGCCGACAAACTCGACGCCGGCGAGCCGATCACGCTTTCGGCCGGCGAGCAGTCGGTGACGCTCGATCCCCCCCAGACGCCGACGTTCGAGGTGAAAGCCGAACGCGAGGGACCCACCGACGGGCCGGGCGAACACAGCATCGAATTCGAGATCGAGTGGGACGAACAGAGCGCGAGCGGAGCGACCGGCGAACTGACGATCGAATAGCGGATTCGGCGCCGGGCCTCGATCGCACTGATAGCCCCTATCGGTATCAGCCGTCGCCGGGGGCGACGCCCCGCCGCGACGACGAAAGGGAGATGTCGAGGTCTTCGAGCGCTGCCTCGGCCGCTTCGCGCTTTTCCTGGTGGTCTTCGAGGAACGCTCTCAGTAGTTCGGCGGCCTGCTCCTTGCAGTCGCCGCAGAGCCGCTCGCCGCCGGCGCACTCGTCGTAGACCTCCTTCGCGAACTCGTCGTCGTCGCCCGCCAGCAGGTAGGCATACAGCTCGTAGACCGGACACTCGTCGGGCTTTCCCCCCAGTTCGCGCTGTTTCTCGGCCGTCTCCCGACCGCCGGTGGTCGCCGCCTTCACCTTGTCGTAGCCCTCCTCGGGATCGTCGAGCAGGGAGATGTGCGACGCCGGCACGGACGAGGACATCTTGCCGCCCGTCAGTCCGGTCATAAAGCGGTGGTAGATCGACGACGGGGGGACGAAGCCGTAGCCGCCGTGGTCGAGTTCGACCTCGCGGGCGAGCGATTCGGCCGCCTCGGCGTCCAGATCGAAGGCGTCGACGTGTTCCTCGTAGCGGCGCTTCTCGCCGTCGATCGCCTCGACGAGCGCGTCGAACGCCTCGTCGGTTGCGTTGAGGTTCAAGAATCGGACGCGCGGTCGGAGCGGCTCCATCCCGGCGTTCGTCAGCTTCTCGACTGCAGACCGGCGGACCGCGTCGTCGACGACGACACCCAGCGCGTCGAGGGCGGCCGAGTCGGCGTCGGCGAGCCACTCGCCCGCCTCCTCACAGCGGGGCCGGGCGGGCTCTTCGGCGTAGGCGTCGCGCTCCCCGTAGACGGCCGCGACGAGCGGGCGCTCGGCGTCTGCGAGCTCGAAGCTCGCGAACGCCTCCGTGACCTTGAAGTAGCGCATCCGCGCCGCCAGGTCGCGGGCGAAGCGGACGTGGGGGTCCTGGTCCGGGCCGACGGGGATGACCGTCGGCTTCGGCTCGTCCAGTTGCGGGTAGAGGATGTCGGCCATCTGGGTGACCACCGACTGCATGTGCGAGACGTTGGTGTCGCTGTCGAACCCGTAGATGCCCTGGAACTCCGAGAAGTTGGCCTTCGAGCCGAGTTCGAAGGCGAGGTCCTGGAGTTCGCGGTTGTCGGACTGCCGGTAGAGTTCGCCCGCCTCGGGATCGAAACCGAGCGCCAGCAGGCTGAGGAGGTAATCGCGGGCGTGCTCGTCGATCTCCGCCCAGGTCATCCCGCGGGCGGCGTGGGCTTCGAGGTCGGCGATCAGGCCGTAGGCGTCTGCGCCCTGCTCTTGGTGCCAGATGATCTCGTCGAAGACGAGCTTGTGGCCGATGTGGGGATCGCCGGTGGGCATAAAGCCCGAGAGCACGGCCGCGTCGTCGCCCTCCCGCAGCGCCTCGGCCACGGGGCCGTAGTCGCGGTGACCGAAGATGACTCCCCGGCGCATCAGGTAGTGGGGGTTCGGCACCTCCGGGAGGACCTCGTCGAACTCCCCGATGCCGAACTCCTCGAAGAGCTTTCGGTAGTCGGAGACGGTCGACGAGCCCCACGGATCGAGCGCGACGTCGTCGGCGCCGGCCGCGGCGTCGTCGCCGCCGCTGTCGGCGTCGGCCGCGGCGTCGGCATCGGCTGTGTCGTCACCGCTGTCGGCGCCGCCGTCGGTCCGGAGCCGCGCGTGCGTTCGGTCCGCAGCCTCGCGCCGGTTCTCAGCCTCGCACTCACGGGCGTCGTGGTCTCGTGTCATGGGGTGAGTCGGCCTACCGAGAGCCAGTCTATCTCGCCGTTGGCCGCGGTGAGCGCAAAAACCATTCGCTTCCGGACCCCGCCGGCGAGCCGCACGTCGAGCGAGAGGTCCCGCGGGTAGAACGTGTGATCGGGCGGAGCCACGCGCACGAGGTCCGCCGAGTGGCCCAGGGAGTCGACGCCCGTGAACGTCTCGTAGACGCGGAAGTCGGCACCGAACTTGAAGCCGCTCTTCGGGACGACGCCGCGGTCCCGGAGCGCGGCGTAGGCCCGCAGCCGCCGGTCGAACCGTTCGCCCTCGACGTCGCGGCCGAGCGCTACGACCTTCGCCGGGTCCACCGCGACGACTCCGCGCTGGGCGAGGTAGGCTCCCTCGACGAGCGAGAGCTGGAGCGGCCCCGAGTCGGCGTTGCGGCCGAAGAGCCGCTGGCCGTAGAAGCGCTCTTCGTACAGCGCGTCGGCCGCCTCGTAGCAGACCACCCGGTCGGCCAGGAGGTCCGCGTCGACCTCGCGGGGGAGATCATCGGCGGTGGCACCGTCGGCGGTGGCACTGTCGGCGTCGTCACCGATCGCGGGCGCGCCGTCGGTCTCGAAGTAGGTGAGTTCGCCGTCCTCGTCCACGACGGCGAGGACCGTATCGCCGAGGGACGCCGCCGCAACGGGTTCGCGCTCGCCAGCGACGCGGATCCGGTAGGCGACCTCGTCGTCCCACGGGCCCTGCCCCCGGGGAAAGACGACGAAGTCGACGTCGTGGTCGGCGGTAGGCGAGGCGAGGTGCGCCTCGTCGACGCCGGGCCGCTCCGGGCGGGCCGGCGAGAGGTAGAACCCCCGATCGCGGAGGTCCTTGTAGACCGCGAAGCGGAGCGTCGCGCCCGTGTGGACGAGGAATTCGCGGAATGCCAGGCGGTCGGGGGCGTCGCCGTCGGACGCGTCGACGACGGCGTCGAGGTCGCCCCGTGCCAGGAGGTGCGCCGCCTCGACGGGCGCCAGTTCGATGCGGTTGCGGTCGAGCGGACGGCCGTACCCGCGGGCGTCGTAGAACCGCTGTCTGGCGTCGCCGCCGACGCGGACCGCACCGTCGACCAGTGTCCCGTCCATACCGCAGACGGGGGTCGGCGGCGACATAGGGGCTGCGATCGATGGCGGGCGACGGGCGGCGGGCGCTCATCCGAACTGCTCGCAGGTCGCATCGAGACAACGCCGGCCGCGGGCTGTCTCGAAGACGGGGAGCCCGCAGTCGCACTCGTCGACGACGACCCCGGCGGGGATCGCGAAGGCCGTCTCGCAGTCGGGGTAGGCGTCGCAGCCAGCCAGCAGGCGGCCGCCGCGCCGGATGATCCGGAGGTCCGAGCCGCAGTCCGGGCAGGTCCACGCGCGGTCGAACCGCTCGCGGACGGCGTCGTCGAGCGACTCACACGAGCGGTCGAGACAGATCTCGAAGGCCGCCCCCGCCTCCGCGCGGATCTCGGGCAGGCCGCAGTCGTCGCAGGTCTCCTCGAGGACGGTCGCGCCGGCCGGGAGCGGATACCGGACGTCCGAGTCGAGCCCGCGGACGTCGCCGCCCGCGCGGACCAGCGGCTCGCCCGTCTCGGGGTGAGAGCCGACGGGGACACCGGCCTCGGTGACGGGGTATTCGACCCACCCGGAGGACTCCTGAGAGACGACGCGGAGGACCTGCTCGTCGGCGCGCGCGACGAGGCCGAAGCCGCCCGCGTCGGTCTCGACAGTCAGCGAGTCCGGACGGGTCAGCCACGCGACGGGCTGGTACCCGCCGGCGTCGTGGACGAGCACCGTGCGGTCGGGCTTGACCACGACCGCGACGCGGCCGCGCTGGGTGCGGTCGCGGGTCCCCTCGAAGGTCGTCGTGCAGTCGCCGGCGAAGATCCGGATCGTCTCGGACATACGACGGCCGTGGTCCCGTCATCCGTCTTAGACTCTCGGGAGAGGTCCCCGTCCGGGGGATACCCAGGCGTATCAGGACGTTCGTCCGACAGTATACTGTCTATCGTCACTGTGTCCCGGAGATCACCATCCCCGCACGGTGAGCACCGGGACGAGACGACAACCGTCAGTATCAGTCCTCGACGGCGACGGTCCGCGTCGCGGTGACGGGGTGGAGCGGTTCGTCGGGGAACGCGACCTCGACGACGAACTCGAGTTCGTCGGCGTCGGCGCCGAAGACGCCGACAGGGACCGTGGTGGCGTCCGAGAGGTACGTCTCCGTGGTCGTCATCTCGACGCCGTTGACGGTGACCCGGATCCCGACGGTCGCGCCGCCGCCCGCGTTGCGGACGGTGACGTCGCACATCTCGTTGTCGCCGGGAGCGATGGTGGCGGGGAAGTCGCCCCACGACACCTCGATCGCGGGGAACGACCGGGCGTTCTCGGTGATTCGCGCCGCGACGCCCTCTGAGAGACCGGCGCGCTGGAGTTCTTCCGGACCGGCGGCGACGACGTCGGCGGGGCTGTGCAGGCCGCCGGTCGCGAGCGTCCGCGCCCGGTTCGGTCCGATGCCGTCGACCGCGGTGAGTCCCACCGCCTCTCTCGGGACGCCGTGTTCGACGCGCGCCTCGACGCGACGCGCCAGGTTCGCGGCGCGTGGGCCGGAGAACGCGGCCAGGAACTCCCGGAGCGCCGAGAGCAGCCGCAGGGCGTTCTGGCGGATGATCCACGCGTCCGAGCGGAGGTCCGCGGGCGTGCTGTTTTCCATCCCGGCGTGGAGGATCGCGAGCACCTTCCGCGGGCCGTCTTCCAGGTCGGTCGCCACGTCGCCGAGCACCGCGTCGACCGCGTCGGCTTCGGACTGCCGGGCCGAGACGGACCGGAACTCCGCGGCGCCCGCGACCGCCTCCAGGATCGCGTCCGCGGAGACGGTCTCGCGGTCGCACAGTTCGGAGAAGCGCTCTGCGGTCTCTAAGCGGAGGTAGTACTTCGAGGCGAGACGGCCGAGTTCGGTGCCCGCGACCGAGAGGTCCTCGCCCATCTCGACGAAGCCGCGGTCGACGAGCGATTCGAGCGTCTCGCGCACGCGATCCCGGAGGTTCTCGAAGTCGTATTCGGCCGGCTTCGACTGCGCTCGCCGGTAGTAGAACGTCGTCTCCAGCCACGAGAGCACGTCGTCGAGGTCGCGGATCGTCCCCATCGCGATCTCGGCGTTGAGGTGGGAGTCGAGGTCTTCGGCCAGCCGCGACTCGATCTCTTTTCCCTCCCGGAGGAGCGTCCGGTACTTGTCGGCGTCCGCGCGGTCGCAGATCACCCAGCCGTAGCCGACGTCGTCGTAGCCGGGCCGCCCCGCGCGCCCGAGCATCTGGAGGATGTCGAGCGGCGAGATGTCGACCTCCCCTTCGAGTGGATCGTGGTACTTGGTGTCGCGGATGACGACACAGCGGGCGGGGAGGTTCACGCCCCACGCGAGCGTCGAGGTGGAAAACAGGAGCTGGATCTTCCCCGCTTTGAACCACGACTCGACGCGGTCGCGGTCGGCCTTCGAGAGACCCGCGTGGTGGAAGGCGACGCCGTCCGGCGCGGCCTTCGCGAGGGCGTCGTCGTCGAGGTCCCGCGCCTCGGTGTGGAAGTCGTAGTCGCCGCGCGCGCCCATCGGGACGTCACGCTCTGCGATCTCGTCGCGGGCCTTGCCTGCGGCACGCTCTGCGTCCTGGCGCGAGGAGACGAACACGAGCGCCTGCCCGTCCTCGCGGAGGTGTTCCTCGACGAGGTCGAGCGCGCGGTAGAGGCGCCGGTACTTGTCGGCGAAGGAGTTGTCGCCGTGCGTGTAGGTCTTCACGCCCGCGTGGAGGTCGACGGGGCGATACTCGTCGCCGAACTCGAAGGTAGTCTCCGGCGGCGCATCCAGCCACGCGGCGACGTCGCCGATGTTGGGCATCGTCGCCGAGAGCGCGACGATCCGCGGGTCACAGAGCCGTCGGAGCCGCGAGACGGTCACTTCGAGCACGCCGCCGCGGGTGTCCGAATCCAGCAGGTGGACCTCGTCGATGACGACGCAGTCGACGTCGGCGACGAACGAGTAGCGCGCGGAGTCGTGCTTCCGCGTCGCCGAGTCGGTCTTCTCCGGCGTCATCACCAGGATGTCCGCGCGTTCGGCACGCCGCGGGTTCAGGTCGCGCTCGCCGGTGACGACGTAGACCGAATAGCCCAGGTCCTCGAAGCGTTCCCACTCCGATTCCTTCTCGTTTGTGAGCGCGCGTAGCGGGGCGACGAACAGCGCCGTGCCGCCCTCGGCGAGCGTCCGGCAGATGGCGAGTTCTGCGAGCGCGGTCTTGCCGGACGCCGTCGGCGCGGCGGCGACGACGTTCTCGTCGCTGTCGAGGATGGCCGGCGCGGCCTCGCGTTGCATCCGGTTGAACTCGTCGAAGCCGAAGGCGTCTGCGAACTCGGGGACGACGTCTGCGACCTTCATACTGACGGTCGTCCCTTTGTACCGGTGCTCGCCACCCCCGGTGCCGGCGAGCACCGATACGAGACGACAACAGTCGGTATCACGCGTCGCACCTCCGAGCGGGCGACGAGGGAGACACACCCGTCGGAACCGGACGGGTCGGGGAAGAGACTGGAGCGAGGCGAATCATATGTCATCTCCGGACCTCCGGCGGCAAAGTCGTTTCTCCATCGACGCCCCGGCGGCGTGCTTCACAGACGCGCGTCCGAGAGTATATATCCGATCGGGCGGCCAGCGCCACCGTGACGTAGAGACTGCCCCGCGCCGGGCAGCGGGTGTTCGGCACGTCGGCGCGGGGGGCGACGGTGCCGACTGTCCGCAAAAGGGCAAAGCGTCGCCGCTCCAACCCGCAGGCTTTTGCTCGGCCGCCCGAAGGGTTGTTGTATGAGCGGGAGGCGAAAGCCCGACTGGCTGAAGATGCGGCCGCCGTCGGGGCGTCAGTTCACGGACATCAAGGAGACGCTCCGCGAGCGGGACCTCCACACGGTCTGTGAGGAGGCGAACTGTCCCAATCTCGGGGAGTGCTGGAGCGGCCGCGACGGCCCCGGGACGGCGACGTTTATGCTGATGGGCGACCGGTGCTCGCGCGGGTGTAACTTCTGCGACGTGGAAACGGGAGGGATGGAGCCGCTCGACCCCGACGAGCCGGCGAACGTCGCCGACGCCGTGGCCGACATCGGGCTCGACTACGTGGTCCTCACTTCGGTCGACCGCGACGACCTGCCGGACCAGGGTGCGGGTCACTTCGCGGAGACGATCCGCGCGATCAAAGACCGCGATCCGGGGATCCTCGTCGAAGTGCTCATCCCCGACTTCCGGGGCGAACCCCGATTAGTGGAGAAGATCGTCGACGCCGGTCCCGACGTGATCGCGCACAACATCGAGACCGTCGAGCGCCTCCAGTGGCCCGTGCGGGACCGCCGCGCCGGCTACGAACAGTCGCTGTCGGTGCTCGAACAGGTGTCCGACGAGTCCGACGTCTACACGAAGACGAGCGTTATGCTCGGCCTGGGCGAGTACGACCACGAGATCTACCGCACGCTCTCGGACCTGCGGGAGGCCGACGTCGACATCGTCACCCTCGGGCAGTACCTCCAGCCCTCGCGGTCACACCTGGACGTCTTCGAGTACGTCCATCCCGACGCGTTCGAGACGTGGCGGCGCGTCGCCGAAGAGGAACTCGGATTCCGCTACTGCGCCTCGGGACCGATGGTCCGCTCGTCGTACAAGGCCGGCGAACTGTTCGTCGACGCCGTACTCCGTGACGGGAAGGGCGTCGATGCCGCCCGGCGAGAAGCCCGCGCCAGAGGCGACTGACGGACGGTCGTCCGACAGGATAATCGTCACGCGTCGAAGAAGTCGCCGAGGACGGTCCCGAGCCAGATCGAGCCGATCTTGACGGCGTCGGCGGGAGCCAGCGGGATGGCGTCCAGGGGACCCGCCAGGAGAGTGTCCGCCAGTCCCGTCCCGCTCACCAGCAGCCCGAGTCCCGCGACGGTGCTGGCGAAGAGGCCCTTCTTGATGCCGGCCCACCGGCCGAGGTTGACGTCCTGTCCCGTGATCGCGGTCACGACGTCGCCGGCGACGACGCCGACGAAACAACCGAGGATCCAGCCGATGGCGGTGGGTACCGCCCCGACGCCGAGGGCGCTCCCCGCGACTCTCGCTACGAGACCGAACTGCTGTTCGAGCAGCGCGCCCGCCACGCCGGTCAGGCCGAGGACGGTTCCGCGTCGAATGCCCATCGATACCACACTCGTGTTGGTGGCCTAATAACTCTTGTCGCGGGGGTGGGGGAAAGCGCGACGAACGGGGGTCCCGGGGAGGGGTTTTTAAATACGGTCGGCACGGAGCATTCGAGCGACCGCGAATGTCCGACGCTGGCTCCGACCTCGACCGCTCGTCGATCAGAGTGCTGGACCTGTTCTGCGGCGGCGGCGGACTCTCGGAGGGCTTCCTGCAGGCCGGCTACGACGTCGTCGCCGGCGTCGACGTGAACGAGGACTTCCTCGCGACCTACGAGGCGAACCACGAGGACGCGCTCGCGATCCAGGCGGACCTCGCGGAGACGGATCCCGCCGACTTCTTCGCAGCCCACCCGATCCGGAAGGACGACGTCGACGCCGTGATCGGGGGGCCGCCCTGCAAGGGGTTCAGCATCGCGGGGCACCGCGACCCCGACGACGAGCGCAACTACCTCGTCGGCGCATTCATCGACTTCGTCGCGTACGTCCAGCCCGACGCGTTCGTGATGGAGAACGTCCCCGGGATCAAGTCGATGGAGGGCGGCGACACGCTCCGCGCGATCCTGGAGGGATTCGAGCGCGCGGGCTACGAGAAACCCGCCTACGAGACGCTGAACGCCGCCGACTACGGCGTCCCGCAGAAACGGCGGCGGGTGATCTTCCGCGGGCGGCGCGACGACGGGGTACCGTCGTATCCCGAGCGCACGCACGGTCCCGCACAGCAGGCGACGCTCTCGGGTCGCCGGCTCGAACCGTACGTGACGGCCGCAGAGGCACTGCTGGCGACGGACGTCGCGGGGCTGCCGAACCACGAGAAGACGGACCACTCCGAAGAGATGGTCAAGCGGATCTCGGCCGTCGAGCCGGGCGAGAGCCTCTATGAGAGCTACGGCGACAGCTGGCGGCGACTCCGCCGCGACGAGCCGTCGATCACGATCAAGGAGAACCACAACGCGCCGTTCATCCACCCCGAAGAGGATCGGGTCGGGACGGTCCGCGAGTGTGCGATCCTCCAGTCGTTCCCCGACGACTACGTCTTCTGCGGTCCGAAGAGCACGCAACTGAAAGTCGTCGGCAACGCGGTCCCGCCGACGCTCGCGGAGGCGATCGCTGACGCCCTCGCTCGGGACCTCGCCGAGATGGAGCGCGCTACGGTCGCCGACGGTGTGTGATCGGACGATACTGACGGTTGTAACTTTGTACCGGTGCTCGCCGACACCGGGGCGGCGAGCACCGGTACGAGACTACAACCGTCATTATGAGCGATCAGTTGCGAACGTTACTATAACCGTCCCCGGCGGGGTCGACGTCTGCTTCCCGGACGACGTTGTACCCCTCCAGGACCTTCCCGAGCCGGTGCATCGTGGCGACGACGACGTCGCAGGCGGGCCGCACGGCGTCCTTCGGGACGAAGCCGATCGAGAGGCCGGCGACTTCGAGCATCGGGAGGTCGTTCGCGCCGTCGCCGACGGCGATCGTCCGCGAGAGCGGAACGTCGAGGTCGGACGCGAGCGATTCGAGTGCGTCGTCTTTGGTACCCGTGACGAGCGGTCCCTCGACGTCGCCCGTCAGTCGACCGCCCGCCATCGGGAGCCGGTTGGCGACGATCGAGTCGACGCCGACGCCCTCGCGTTCCAGCGCGCGTTCGACGCCGCGCTCGAAGCCGCCGGTGAGGATCGCGACGTGGTGGCCGGCCTCGCGGACCCGCTCTATGAGGTCTGCCGCGCCGGGACGGAGGCGGACCTCCTCGAAGGCCGCCTCGGCGTCGTCTTCGGCGAGTCCCTCCAGCAGCGACGCGCGCTCGCGGAGGCTCTCCGCGTAGGAGAGTTCGTCGTTCATCGCGCGTTCTGTGATCTCGGCCATCCGGTCGGCGACGCCCATCTGCTCGCCGAGGAGGACGGTCATCTCCGAGTCGGAGAGCGTGCCGTCGAAGTCGAAGGCGACGAGTCGCATACGCGGGGGTCGTCCGCCGAGGGTTTCAAATCACTTATTCTCGTGTCCCGCGACAGACGCTAACAGGCCACAGGTGGCCGTTTAGGCCGACGAAGAAACGTTTAACCGCGAACCCGAGATGGGTTAGGATATGAAGGTCCTTATTACGGACCCGATCGACGACGCGGGGATCGAACGCCTCCGAGAATCGGGTCACGTCGTCGAGACGGCCTACGACGTGACGGGCGAAGCGCTCCTGGACGCGGTCGCGGACGCCGACGCGCTGATCGTCCGGTCCGGGACGGAAGTGACAGCGGAGGTGTTCGAGGCCGCGTCCGACCTCGTCATCGTGGGGCGCGCCGGCATCGGCGTCGACAACATCGACATCGACGCCGCGACCGAGCACGGCG
>JBDGUP010000101.1:0-19249 GCA_042215815.1 Haloquadratum sp.
ATAGGCTTTTTGCTCGTCTGTTCGCTCGATTTTCCGCAGATCGGCGGCGCGACGGCTCGCGCGGCCGAAGACAACATTCAACTCCTCTGCGTGCCACGTCTCCGGTATGGTATCAGTCGGCGACGACGCCCCCGATTTCACCGCCCCGCTCGCAGACGGCTCTGTCGGTACCTTCACGCTCTCTGACCACCTCGACGAGGCGCCTCTCGTGCTCGCGTTCTTCCCCGCGGCGTTCACGAGCACCTGCACGACCGAGATGTGCACGTTCCGCGATCAGATGGCGAACTTCGAGGACGTCGGCGCGTCCGTCTACGGCATCAGCATCGACACGCCCTTCACGCTCAACGAGTTCCGCGACCAGAACGGGCTGAACTTCCCGCTCGTCAGCGACACGAACCGGGAGATCCTCGACGCCTACGGCGTCTCGATGGACTTCGCGGACCTCGGCGTCCGCAACGTCGCGAAGCGGTCGGTCTTCGTCGTCGACGCCGACGGCGAGATCACCTACGCGTGGGTGAGCGACGACCCCGGGGTCGAACCCGACTACGACGAGGTCGCCGCGGCGGCCGAAGCGGCGCGGGAGTAGCCCCTCGCGGCGCCGGCGGCCCGCAGGTACTTTGCCGCCGCCCGGATAGGGGAGGTATGACCGAACAGGAGACCGCAGCGGACGGTCGCGAGTACGACCCCGACGGCGACCACAACTTCCCGGACGACCGCCTCAACGCGATCCTCCCAGAACTGCTCTCGGATCCCGAGATCACGGCGTATCTGGAGGCCCAGAACGTCAACGCGGTGACCAGAAAAGGGTACAACGACCACGGGCCGAAACACATCGAGATCGTCCGCAACCGCGCGCTCGACCTCTACGACCTGCTGAAGGGCGGCGACGTGGCGTTCAACGGCGCCGCAGACCAGGGGCTCGCGGAGGCGGACGAGCCGGTGATCGTCGCGCTCGCGGCGACGCTCCACGACGTCGGACACGTCGTCCACCGCGACGAGCACGCTTACTACTCGATCCCGCTCGCGGCCGACGTGCTCGACCGGTTCCTCGCGCAGTTCGAGTTCTACGACGCCGCCGCGGCCGTGCGCGTGAAAGCCGAAGTGCTACACGCGATCCTCTGTCACCACACCGAAGAGGACCCGCTGACGACCGAAGCGGGCGTCATCCGGGTGGCCGACGCGCTGGATATGGAGCGCGGCCGGTCGCGGATCCCCTACGAGAAGGGCGGCCGCGGCATCAACACGCTGTCGAGTCAGGCGATCGAACGCGTCAGTCTCCGTCCCGGCGAGGAGAGCCCCGTCTTAGTCGAGATCGAGATGGTCAACGCCGCGGGCGTCTACCAGGTCGACAACCTCCTGAAGTCGAAGCTCCGGGACTCGGGGCTCGAAGACCACGTCCGCATCGTCGCAATCAACACGAAATCCGACGACGAGCTGGTCGAACGGATCGAGCTGTAGCGCGAACCCGGAAACGTCTATCGTCGGTCGTCGGCCGCCGAGACCGCTTCGAGGCCGGCGACGGTGAGTTCGCCACCGAGCGTCCGGTTGGGGTAGGGGATGTCGATCCCCTCCTCGTCGAACCGCTCTTTCACCGTCTGGACGTACTCCGCGCGCGTCTTCACGAAGTCCGCCCGGCTCGGGTTCGCGATCCAGATGCGGGAGGTGAGCGTCACCGACGAGTCCCCCAACTCCGTGAGCCGGACCGTCGGTGCGGGATCGTCGAGGATGTCGTCGCGCGCTTCGGCCTCCTCGACGATGATCTCGGTCGCCCGATCGACGTCGTCGTCGTAGCCGATGCCGAAGCCGACCTGCAGTCGGAGTTTGTCCTTCGCGACGGGGTTCTTGATGACCCCGTCGGTGAGCGCCGAGTTCGGGACCGTCAGCAGTTCGTTGTCGAACGTCCGGACGCGCGTGACGCGGAAGCTGATGTCCTCGACGACGCCGGAGCGGCCGTCCCACTCGATCCAGTCGCCGATCTTGAACGGCTTGTCGGTGTAGATGAAGACGCCGGCGACGAAGTTCTTCAGGACGTCCTGCATCGCGAACCCGATCGCCAGCGTCGCCGCGGCGGCGATCGTCGCCAGCGACTGCAGGAAGTTCGGATAGCCCGCCGCGCCGAACGCGGCCGTGACCGCGACGAACCCGACCACCACCACCACCAGGCGACGAAGCGGCGTCTTCGCGTGCGCTTCGAGGTTCCGGGAGTCCATCATCCGCTCTGCGACCGGGAGCACGACGACCCGGCCGACGTAGTAGACCGCCGCGAAGGCGACGACGAACGCCACGACCTGGCCGATGAGTCCCGCGATCGCGTCCGGGAGACCGAGATCGGCGAGGAACCGACCGATCGAACCGCTCAGGCCGACGCCGACCTGGAGGGCGCCTCCCGGAGTCATCGATACAGGACCCCGGTGTTGCCCCGGGTTTCGATCACGGTGGCGTCGACGCGGTCAGCCAGGTCTTCGGCCAGCTCTTCTACGGTCGTCCCGCCGCGGGCTGCCCGGAGGAACTTCACCTTCACGAGGTCGCGGTCGGCCAACTGGTCCGATGCCTCGTCGACGACGGGGTCGATCCCGCCTTTGCCGACCCAGACGGTGACGTCGAGGTCGTGGGCCCGCTTTCGTAACTCCTGTTCGTCCATACGACTCCGCTACGGCGCCGGGTGGTTTGAAAGTTGAGGCCGCCGGTCGCCCGCGCCCCGCCGGTCGCGTCACGGCGGCGGCGATCCTACCCGTCGTCGTAGGGGTACCGGTCGGTCGCGCCGCAGCAGCGACAGCGGACGACGACGTGGCCCGACTGGAGTCGCACGCGCGCCGTCGCTCCCGGCCGGAGGTACGCGTCGCAGTCGTCGCAGGTGAACCGTCGGAACCGCCGGGGGAGACCACACCGGTGGCGTTCGGCGATCCGACGGGCGAGGCGGACGTACTCGCGCCCGCGCTCTTCGTCGCCGCCGACCGTGGCCTCCCGCGCGAGCTCGTGCAGGCGCTCGATCCGCTCGGCCGGAATGCCCATACTCCCGCGTCGGCCCGGACAGAAAAAGACGTTCCGAGTCGGCCGTCGGTGCGCCCCCGACTCCGTTCCCGACGTTGTTGTGCATATCGCACAATATTAGTTCGTGCGGATCGAACCTCGAGGTATGCGAATCGTATTCGCGACAGACCTGTCGGAGGCGAGCGAGGCGGCGATGCGCTCGCGCACCTGTTTAGACTGCCTGGAGAACATCGGCGTGACCGAAGTCCATCTCGTGACGGTCGTTCCGGACACCGTCACGAGCGGCCTGCCGGGGATGGACGCGGTCTCGGACCGACGCAAGGCGCTCAAGACGCAACGCGAGGTGTTCGAGTCGGCCGGATTCGAGGTCGAGACCCACGTCGCCCGCGGCGAGCCCCACCGCCGGATCAACGGGTTCGCAGATCGGCTGGACGCCGATATGGTCGTCGTCGGCTCCCGGGGCGAGAGCCCGCTGGAGAACCGATTCGTCGGGAGCACGACCCGGAACGTCGCGCGCACGACGTCCCGGCCCCTGCTGGTCGAGCGCATCGCGCCGGCGGCGTCGGACAGGGCCGTCCTGAAAGAGCACCTCTTCGAGCACGTGCTCGTCCCGACGGACTTCTCGGACAACGCCCGGCAGGCGTTCGAGTTCCTCCCGCGCCTCGAAGGCGCGACCCGGGAGGTCGACCTCCTGCACGTCCAGCGCAACGGCGCCGCCGGCGGCGACGGCGAGGCCGACGCCCGCGACCGCCTCGAAGCCCTCGCGGCCGAGGTCGCAGACGAGATGGGGATCGAGGCGGGGACCAACGTTCGACGGGGAAGTCCGGCCGAAGAGATCCTCGCCGAAGAGACGCGCGTCGGCGCGACGACGACGCTTCTGGGCACGCGAGGCCAGAGCCGACTGCGCCGCCTCCTTCTCGGGAGCGTCTCCGAGGCCGTCGTCGCACGCGGGAACAACAACGTCCTCCTGGTGCCGCCGGAGTCGAAACGCCAGCGCTAAGCGGGCGGAGCCGACAACAGTCAGTATAAATGGACTCACGGCGAAGGGCCACGCGACGTGGCTCTCCGAGCGCTCAACTACCTCGAACTCGAATCCCGACTGGACCGGAGCGGGATCGGGACCGCGGCCGACCAGCAGCGCGCCGCGCTCTCCCGCACCGACGTCGAGGTCGTGACCTCGCCGTGGCGCGGCGGCGATCCGGTCTCGGGCGTCCGCGCGGCGCTGACCGGCGGCGGGGTCTTCCGCGAGTACGACGTCGCCCACTGTAACCTGGTGGGCCCGGGCTCGCTCGCGGTCGCCCGACACGCCGGGCACAACGGGATTCCGCTGATCTTGCACGCGCACGTCACCCGCGAGGACTTCCGGGAGTCGTTCCGCGGCTCAACCGCGATCGCGCCCGCGCTGGGGCGGTACCTGCGGTGGTTCTACTCCCAGGCGGATCTGGTGCTCTGCCCGTCGGAGTACACGAAGCGCGTGCTCGAATCCTACCCCGTCGACGCCCCGATCCGACCGATCACGAACGGCGTCGACGTCGCCTCGCTGGAGGGGTTCGCAGACCTCCGCGAGGAGTACCGCGAGCGCTATGACCTCTCGGGCACGGTGGTCTTCCTCGTCGGCAACGTCTTCGAGCGCAAGGGCCTGTCGACGTTCTGCCGCGTCGCGGAGGCGACCACCTACGACTTCGCGTGGTTCGGCCCCTACGACACCGGCCCGCACGCCTCGAAGGCGGTCCGGCGCTGGACGCGCGACCCCCCCGAGAACGTCACGTTCACCGGCTGGATCGAGGACGTCCGCGGCGCCTACGGGGCGGGCGATATCTACCTCTTCCCGACGAAGAACGAGAACCAGGGCATCGCGGTCTTAGAGGCGATGGCCTGCGGCAAGGCGGTCGTCCTCCGCGACATCCCCGTCTTCGAGGAGTTCTACACCGACGGCCACGACTGTCTCAAGTGCGAGACCGACGCCGAGTTCCGCGAGGCCGTCGACCGCCTCGCCGCGGACGAGGGCCTCCGGCGACGGCTCGGCGAGAACGCCCGCGAGACGGCGAAGCGACACAGCCTCGATCGGGTCGGCGAGAAACTCGCACGGACCTATCGGGACGTCCGGGACGCAAAGCGGGAAGAGCGACCGGTCGAGGCCGACCGTCGGTTTCGCAACTGATTAACCCCGCGTCCGTGAATCGCCGCCGATGGCACCCCCAGCGGTGGCCGCGTTCACCGACACCTACCTGCCGACGGTCAACGGCGTCTCCTACACCATCCGCACCTGGCGCGACCGCTGGCAGGACCGCGGTGGAACGATGCGAGTCGTCTACCCCGGCAGCGACGCCTACGACCCGGAGCCCGAGGAGTACCCCGTCGGGAGCGTCCCCTTTCCCCTCTATGAGGGCTTCCGCCTCGGCGCGCCGCGGATCCCAGACCCGGTCGGCGACGCCGACCTCGTCCACGCGCACACGCCGTTCGCGATCGGTCTCGGCGGCGCACGGCTCGCCCGCCGGGAAGACCTCCCGCTCGTGGCGTCCTACCACACGCCGACGGCCGAGTACGCGGACTATCTCACCTCGCGAGCGCGGCTCGAACGCGGGATCGAGCGCCTCGCCGAGCGCTACGAGCGGTGGTTCTTCTCCCGAGCGGACGCGGTGGTCTGTCCCAGCGAGGCCACGCGCGAGCACGTCGTGAGCGACGTCGGCGTCGACACGCGCGCGGTGGTCATCTCGAACGGCGTCGACGTGGAGTTCTTCGCGCCGACCGACGACGAGGCGTTCCGCGAACGCCACGGCCTCCCCGCGGGACCGCTCGTCGGCTACACCGGACGCCACGGGTACGAGAAGAACCTCTCGGAACTCCTGCGCGCGGCGGCCGACCTCGACGTGACCGTCGTCCTCGGCGGCGACGGGCCCGCGCGCGATGACCTGGAGGCGCTGGCGGCCGACCTCGACGTCGACGCGCGGTTCCTCGGCTTCCTGCCCCGCGAGGACCTCCCCGCCTTCTACGCCGCGCTGGACGCGTTCGTCTTCCCCAGCCCGGTCGAGACCCAGGGGCTCGTCGCGCTGGAGGCGAACGCCTGCGGGACGCCCGTCGTCGGCGTCGACGCCGGCGCGCTCGCGGACACGGTCGAAGACGGCGTCACGGGGTATCACTACCCGCCGGGTGACGTCGACGCCTGCCGCGACGCCGTCCGCCGGGTCCTCGACGAGCGCGAGGCGCTCGCGGAGTCGTGTCTGGCGCGTCGAGAAGACGTGAGCGTCGAGCACACGGTCGATCGGATGGCGTCGCTGTACGACCGGGTCAAAAGCGAGTGATTATCAGTCGTCGATGTCTTCGACGGCTTCGGCGATCCGCTGGAGCTGCCGCGTGGCGTCTCTGACCTCGTCGCGGAGCTGTCTGACCTCGCGGACGAGTTCTTCGTTGCCGGTGTCGTCGGCTTCTTGCTCGCCGCGGCCGCCGGGACCGCCGCCCATCCCGCCGGGCGGGCCGCCGCCCATCCCGCCGGGACCGCCGCCGCCCATCATTCCGCTCATCATCTGTGCGAAGGGGTTGCCGCCGCCGCCGCCGCCCATCATCTCCTCGGGGCTGGGGCGCTCGCCCTCTTCCCGCTCTTCGGCGCGTCGCTCGCGGATCTCCTCGACGCGCTCGCGGAAGGACTTCTCTTCGTCGGCCGCTGATTCCTCGTCGGCACCCTGGTCGGGGGCCTCGTCGGCGTCGCCGTTATCTGCTGGTTCGTCGGCCATATCCTCGGTTTCAGTCTCTGCCCGCAAATGGCTGTTGGTCGGAGCCGACAGCAGCGCGGTCACGCGACCGCGGAGTCTTCCTTGTCGTCGCCGTTCGGCTGTGTCATCTGTTCGATGACGTCGTGGAGCGTGACGTCGTTGACGAGGATGACGTCGCCGACGGCCCGGACCCACCGGTACGGCAGGATGACGCCCTTCTCGGAGCCGACCAGGTCCGCGAAGAGTTCGTCGTTGAGTTGGGTGAGCGCGAGTCCGGTGACGGCCTGCCGGTCTGTGAGGTCGAGTCGGACGTCCGCGACCTCGCCCACGAAGACGCCTTCGTTCGAGTACACCTCGCGGCCGACGAGCGTCGTGATTGTCTCGGGTGTCTCGTCCATATGTTCCGATCGGCTGCGTCCGCCTTTAATTGTTCGACGGACGCCCGGTGGTGTCGCCGGCGTCACCCGCCGAACTCCTCGGCGGTCACGCGGACGACGACGGTCTCGTCGACCGGCCGGAGGTCGTAGTCGGGGACCGTCCCGTCGGGCCGGCGAGTGACGTACATCGGCTCGACCAGCCGCCCCTCCTCGACGCCGTAGACCGCGAGGCGCTCGCCGGTCTCTTCGGGGCGGACGTCGCCGTCGCGGACGGCCTCCGCGAGCGCGCGGCTCAGCCACTCCTCGCTCGCGACGCTGGGCTCGCGAACCAGGGTGAGGTCTACGAACCGGACGAGATACCAGTTCAGGTCGTTACACAGCGACACGGCGGCGCCGAGGCTCACGGTATCGACCGCCAGCGAGTTCTCGAAGGGGTGGTACCGGTCGTACGTCGCGAGGGCCTCCCGCGCCGTCTCGCGGGAGAAGAGCTCGTACTGGACGTCGACGTCGTCCGCGCCGACGAAACAGACGCGCGTCACGTTCGGGCGGACGACGGACGCTCCAGACGGCGCCCGCGGCGAAGGGACGAGTCACGAGCGGAACGATGCGGGAGTATCATACAACTGACTGGATGGGGTCACGCGGCGGCACCGATGACGGCTTCGTCCGACAGTATATGCGCGGTTGCGAAGCAGGTCATAAATCCGTTGCGATGCGCGGCCCTTCGCGGGGGCCGACCGCGCTCGACGCGAGGCGGCGGTCACCGGGCGTTCGCGTCGTCGAGCCACGACAGGGCACACGCCTCGTCGCAGAACGAGAGGAGCCGGCGCTCCCGCGTCAGCTTCCAGTCGTCGCTGCCAGCCCGCGGCCGGTCGAGTTCGACCTGGTAGTGCGGCTCTCGGAGGTCGACGGTCGCGCCGCAGGTCGGACAGCTCTCGGTCGTGGCGCCCCACTCGCTGCGCGGGACCACCCGTCTCACGGTCCACTCCGCGTCGAACGCCGACGGGGAGGGACGACACGTCTTTGACATCACCTGCACGTACGGTCTGGACGTATGTAAATCCATTTTTGCCCGATCTTTCATCCATCTGTGACCCGTGATTACCATTCACACACGAAAACGGTAGATGTTTGATCACTATTTGGTCGGGAGAGCAAACGATCGCTCACCCAGACGGATCGATCCGGGGCGGCTGGGGGTGCGGCACGGTCTCGGCCGCTCGGCCCGCCTCGCGGGCCGCATCGAGGAGGTCGTCGGGTTCGGCGTCGCGCACCGCGCCGAGCGTCGCGTTCGTCTCCGGGTGCGACGGCGCGACGCGGTCACAGCCGACCGGGAGCGTCGCGTCCGTGTAGGTCCCGAGCGCTCGGGCCTCGGCCACGATGTCGGACTTGTCGACCGCGAGTAGCGGCCGGTGGACCGGGACCGAGACGGCGGCGTCGGTCGCGGCGAGGTTGGCGCCGGTCTGGCTGGACTTCTGCCCGAGGGCCTCGCCGGTCGCGACGCTGTGGGCGCCCTCGCGTTCGGCGACCGCCGCCGCCGCGGCGAGCATCGCGCGCCGGAGCGAGAGCATCCGGGTGTCACGGGTCGCGTCGACGACCCGTTCGACGACCGCGCCGCCGTCGACGACGCGCGGCCGGAGGTCGGCCCGCGGGGCGCGCGCCGCGAGCGACCGGACGACCTCCATCGCCCGCGCGCGGTGATCGGCCCCGCCGTAGTCGCCGAGGTCGACGTAGACCGGGATCACGGCACAGCCCCGTCGGAGGAGCCGCCAGGCCGCGACGGGGGAGTCGATCCCGCCGCTCACGAGCGCGGCGACCCGCCCCTGCGAACCGACCGGGAGTCCCCCGGGGCCGTCGAGGCGGACGGCCGAGACGAACGCCGTCGCTTCGCGCGCCTCGATCCGGTAGGTCCGGTCCGGGTCGTCGAGGTCGACCTCGGCGCCCGTCGCCGCGCCGACGACGCGGCCGGCGTCGACTTTCAGGTCGCGGGTGGAAAAGTCGTGGGCGGTCGACGGGCCGATCCGGTCCGCGTCGACGGCGTAGGTCTCCTCGGGGAGGTGCTCGGCGTCGGCCAGCCGACGGACGGCGTCGCAGATCGCCGCGAGGGTTGGCTCGACCGCGACGGCGGGCCGCGTGAAGGCCACACCCGGCAGTTTCGCGGCGACGCGGGCGGCCGCTGCCGGGCGGTCGGTCCGGACCACGACGCGGGACCACGGCTGTTCGACGTCGGCGTCGACGCCGGCCGCGCCGAGCGCCGCGTCGATATCGCGCGCCACGCGGTCGGCCATCTTCGCGCGCACCCCGGTGCTTTTGGTCCCGAAGTCACCGTGACCGACGAGTACCGCGTTCGTCGGCGGCGCGGCGGCGTCCGGGCGCTCCCGATCCGAAGGCTCGCTCACGGACGCGCTTGTGTGGCGACGCGAATAGCGTTTGCGCGTCGCGAGCGCGCTCGCACGCCACCTAGAACGTCGAGAGTTCGCCGCTAGAACGTCGAGAGTTCGCCGTCGATGACGCGCCGGGTGACGTCCGTGACGTTCGCCAGCCGGTCGTCGATGATCGCGCGGATCTCGGGTTCGATCTCGTCGAGGTCGACGCCCTCCCGGGTCACGACCTTCGCGTCCGCGACGTGCGGCTCGTCGATCGGGCGTCCGATCTGCGAGAGGAGACGGACCTGGAGGTCGCGGATGCCGTCGACCTCCGCGACGACTGCCTCTGCGATGTCGGTCGAAAGGAGGTTGTAGATCTTCCCGATGTGGTTGACGGGGTTCTTCCCGGAGGTCGCCTCCATACTCATCGGGCGGTTGGGCGTGATGAGCCCGTTCGCGCGGTTGCCACGCCCGACCGAACCGTCGTCGCCCATCTCGGCGCTCGTGCCCGTGACCGTGAGGTAGATCGACCCCTCGTCGTAGTCGTCGGCGGTGTTGACGTCGACGTGGACCTCCCGGTCTGTGATCTCCTTCGCGACGTTGGTGACGAAGGTGCGCACGTCCTCGACGGCGTCGTCGTACGCTTCGAGGTCCTCGATGTGCGTGTCGATCATCGCCGCGGCGACCGTGATGTCGATCTCGTCGCCCTCGCGTTTGCCCATCACCTTCACGTCCGGGCCGAGTTCCGGGTTGTCGGCGGCGTACGGCCCGTTGAGCTCTCGTTCTATCGTCCGGACGATGTCTTCTGTCTCGGTCAGCGGCGCGTGCCCGACGCCGTAGGAGGTGTCGTTCGCCATCGGGACCTCGACGCCGTCTTCTCCGAAGACGTCCTGGAGGTCGCCCGAGCCCTCGCCGATCCGCGTGTCGAGGACGATGTCGGTGCCGACCTCCAGTTCGGGGATCCGTTCGTTCAGGTACTCGCGGGCGGCGTCGAGCGCCGTGGTCTCGACGGGGAGTCGCTGGCCGTCGTACTCCTTCGTCGCGCGGCCCACGATGAGGACGTAGATCGGTTCGGTAACCTCGCCGCCGCCGAACCGGGGCGCGGACTCGCCCGCGACGAGCTGCGTCTCGTCGGTGTTGTAGTGCAGGACCTTCCCGACGCGGTCGAGATACAGCTGCGAGAGCGCGCGCGAGACGCTCTCTGCGATGCCGTCACAGATCGAGTCGGGGTGGCCGATGCCCTTCCGCTCGACGATCTCGACCCCCTGATCCTCGATGGCGTCGCGGTCTGCGAGCTCGATGGAGATGTTCCGCTCGGTCATTGCGGGAGGCTATCCGCCGGCCGGTCCTATAACTTGCGGAAAAGTTCTGAGGCAGTATTATTACCTCAGGGTATCTCACTCGGCGTCGAGGAGCAACCCGAGGTAGGAGGTCCGGATCTGGTCGTCGGGGTCGAGACCGAGTCGGCAGAGGAGATCGAACGCGCCTTCGCGAACGCTCGCGACGTCGTCGCTGCTGCTCGCTTCGGCTTCGACCTCCACGAACTCGCCGAGGTCGTCGACGCGGTCCAGCGTGACGGTGTACCCCTCGAGGGCGTAGAACTCGCGGTCTTTCTCGACGACGGCCGCCGGCTCGAACCCCAGGCCGTCGAGGATCCGTGCGGCGCTGTCGCCGTCGGCGACGACGGTCTCGTGTTCCTCCCGGGTCTTCGATTCCGCCTCGATCAGCGGCCCCTTGTAGGTGAGGGTGGCCGTCGCCGCGTCGGGGGCGGCGTCGACGTCAGACGAGTCCGTGTCGTCCGACTGACGGACCTCCCGCCGCAGTCTGAGCGCCTCGTCGGTCTCGGCGAAGTCGCGGTGGGGCGCGTCGTAGTAGGTGTCGACCTGTTCGACGCGCGCGATCCGCGCTGCGTCGGTCGCCGCGAGCGCCTCCCGGACCGACTCGTGGGACGCCGAGACCTTGATCTCGACCTCGTACATACAGACGGGGTCGGACGGCGCCGACAAAAGGCGTCCGTTTCGAGCAGTCTCTCGGGGCGGCCGGGAACAGTCCCCCGGAATCACCGGGTATACCGCTCGATTTCCCCCGCAGGTCGAAACGTGATTCTTAAGGGTCACACGGGAGATTGTCAGCGTATGAGTGACGAACCGCAGGCGGACGACGCCGAATCGCAGGCAGACGCCGACGCCCCCGCCGAGGAGGGGGACGTCGAAGAGGAGGTCGCCGAGGGGATCGAAGACGGCGACTTCGTCCGTCTCGCCTACACGCTCCGGACCAAAGACGACGGCAGCGTCGTCGACACCACCGACGAAGCGGTCGCCGAGGAGTCTGACATCGACACCGACGAGTACGAGTTCGAGCCCCGGGTGATCGTCGTCGGCGCCGGCCACGTCTTCGAGAGCGTCGACGAGGCGCTCATCGGTTCCGAGGTCGGCGACACCGGCACGGTCGAGATCCCGGCCGAGGAAGCGTTCGGCGAGTACGACGAGGACGAGGTCCGGACGGTCAGCGCCAACAAGATCGACGAAGACGAACGGTACCCCGGCGCCCAGGTCCAGATCGACGGCGATCAGGGCCGGGTCGTGACCATCGTCAGCGGCCGCGCGCGCGTCGACTTCAACCACCCGCTCGCGGGGGAAGACCTCGAATACGAGTACGAGATCCTCGACGTCGTCGAGGACCGCGAAGAGCAGGCCGCGAGCCTCCTCGGGATGTACCTCCAGCAGCCCCCCGAGGTCTGGATCGAGACCGACACGGTCGAAGAAGAGCAGGTCGTCGAGCCAGAAGAAGCTGAAGCGGAAGCTGAAGGGGAAGCCGAAGCCGAGGGCGAAGCCGAAGCCGAGGCCGCCGAACCCGAGACGGAGACCGTCGAGGTCGAAAAGGAGACGCTCTACATCGAGGCCACGCCTCAGATGACGATGAACCAGCAGTGGATGTTCTCCAAGCAGCAGATCGCCCAGGACATCATCGACCGCCTCGACCTGGACCGCGTCATCGTCCAAGAGACCATCGAAGGGATGGGCGGAATGATGGGCGGAATGGGCGGAATGATGGGCGGAATGGGCGGCGGCGAGGCCGCCGGAGACATCGAAGAGGCCATCGAGGACGTCGACGTGGACGCCGACGAACTCGCCGAGGAACTCGAAGACATCGACGTCGAAGAGTAGTCACAAAACCATCAGTATCACGCGATGTCGCGGCTGGTGTCGACCGTGACGCGCTCGCCGAGCCGGAGCTTGATGGTCTCGTCCGGCGGCGTGCCGCCGCGGAACTTCGGCACCGCGAGCTGATTTTGGATCTCCGACCCCTTGAGGCCGGTCCGGAGGTCGAACACCACGTCGGCCATATGCTTGGTGTAACCCCGGTTCCGCGGCTCGTCGCCGGTCTTCATCCCGTGGAGGACGGCCAGCCCGCCCGTGTTGACCATATGCGTCTGGAGTTCGTTCAGGAACTGTCGGTACCGGGCCGGCTCCGGCGCTTCGAGCGCGTCGACGACGTCGATGATGAGGTTCGCCCCCTCCGGCAGGTCGCGGATGAACCGGTTCGCGGTGTCCAGCGGCGCGTCGCCGCCGACGTCGCGGACGGTCGGATCGCCGACGTGGTCGTCGACGCGGTCGAGCGCGTCCCGGATGGCCTGGTCCGACCGGATGGTCGTGAGATACAGCGACGCGCGGACCGCGGTGAGTTCATAGAGGAACAGCTCCGACTGGCTGGCGGGGTCCGCCGTGAGGAGGACGATGCTCCCGGGCGGGATTCCCCCGTCGAGCTGGCGGTCGAGGACGCTCACGCCGGTCGAAAGCCTGTCTGCCACGTCGGGGTCTTCGGGAGCGACCGGCTTAGGCTTTCGGCCCCTCGACCAGGGTCGCCGCGAGTTCGTCGTACGCCCGTCTGACGCCGGGGTCTCCGAGCGGGTCGGCCGCCGCCGGCGCCGACGCGGGCGGGACGGTCGCGAGGACCGGGCAGCCGAGGAGGTCCTCGACGGTCGGCGGCGACAACCGAGCACGGGTGAGGACGCACCCGACGACGGGCGTTCCCACTGCTCGCGCCATCGCGCCCGTCTTGGCCGCGTCGCGGAGGGCGGCGACACAGGGGGTCGCGACCAGGAGGGCCCCGTCGGCGATCCGCAGCGGGACCGTCGCGTCCGGGCCCGCCCCCGCCGGGCAGTCGACGAGGACGGGGGCGTCGCCGTCGCGGTCTCGCAGCCGGCGCAAGAGCCCGCCGACGCCCTCGGGCGCGCCGCGCGGCGCGGGGACGATCCGCGTCTCGCCCGCCCTGCCCCGGGCAGGCCGAGCGGTGGCCGCAGAACCGGGACGGGCACCCGCGGGGTCGGGGTGGCCGGGACCGTCGGGCGCGGGATCGCGGGGGACGCCAGCGAGCGCGTGGAGGTTCGGGAGGTCGGAGTCGGCGTCGGCGGCGATCGCCGGGCCGTCGATCGCCCGGGCTATCCCGAGCGTGGTCGTGGTCTTGCCGCTGCCTCCCTTGCCGCCGGCGATCGCGAGCATACCGCTCGTGGCCGCGGGTTCGTATTTGAACTCTCGGAGTAGAGGGGCCGGGGTCGGCTCGGGGAAAGGCCGGACCGGGCCGCCGCGCTAGTCGTGACAGCAGCCGCCGGCCTCGCCGCCGAAGTCGACGGCGAGGGGAGCGGAGATGGCCTCGTTTAGGTCCTCCAGCCGGTCTTGGAGTTCCTCCTGGGCGTCGAGATACGCCTGCATCTTCGGCATCGCGTGGAGTTCCTCCTGGGCGGACTGGACCCGCTGGAGGGCCTCCTCGGAGGCGCCTCCCATCTGTCGGGCCTGCATGTACTGATCGCGGAGTTCGTGGAACTCCGAGATCTTCTCTTGGACGTCGTCGTCGGCCTCGACGGCCGCCTTCGCCTCCTCGAAGGCCTCGTACTCGGAGGTCTCGGCGATCGCCTCGCCGAGTTCGCGGCCCATCTCTTCGAGCTGGTCGGTCTGGACGCTCATCGACGGCCGTTCGGTCGCGACGCGTTTGAAACTGCCGGACGGAGATCCGACGCGTTCGCGGAGAGCGGGTGGCGTGAAGACGTCATACGGTCGTTTTCCCCGATCTCGGGACCGTCGGCGTTATCTGCCTCGGACGGGTAGGAACCTCCAATGAGTAAGGACGCCGCCACGGAGGGCGACCTCCGAAACACCGGGATGTCGTTGAAGCACGACCGGGAGTGGGACTACGAACTCGACCGCATCGTCGCGGCGATCGACGAGCGCGACGCCGACCGAGTCGGGCTGCAGTTCCCCGAGGGCCTGAAGCGCCGCGGCCCGGCCGTCGCCGACGACCTCCGCGAGCTGTGCGACGACGACGTGACGTTTATGCTCTCGGGCCAGCCCTGCTACGGCGCCTGCGACCTCGACACCTACCTGATGCGGCGGACCGACGTGTTCGTCCACTTCGGCCACTCGCCGATGAAAGAATCCGAGAAGATCATCTACGTCCCGCTCTTCTCGAACGTCGACCCGTTCCCGATTATGGAGGACGCGGTCGACGAGCTCCCCGAGGGGGGCGTCGGCCTGGTCACGACCGCACAGCATATGAACCGCTTCGACGAGATGGTCGAGTGGCTCGAAGACCGCGGCTACGACGTCCACACCCGTCGCGGCGACGAGCGACTGACCCACGAGGGGCAGGTGCTCGGCTGCAACTACGCCTCGGCCGACATCGACGCCGAGCAGGTGCTCTATGTCGGCGGCGGGAAGTTCCACCCGCTGGGTCTCGCGATGGAACACCCCGACAAGAAGGTCGTCATCGCCGATCCAGTGAACAACGTCGTGTCGGTCGCCGACACCGAGCAGTTTATGAAACAGCGGTACGCGGCGGTCCACAAGGCGATGGACGCCGAGAAGTGGGGCGTGATCTTCTGCACCAAGATCGGCCAGGGCCGGATGGACGTCGCCGAGGAGATCATCGCAGACAACGACGACGCCTACCTCATCACGATGGACGAGGTGACGCCCGATCGGCTCCGGAACTTCGATATGGACGCCTTCGTCAACACCGGCTGTCCCCGGATCACGACCGACGACGGTCCCCAGTTCCACAAACCGATGCTCACTCCCGGCGAGTACCGGATCGCCGTCGGCGACGAACCCCTCGATTCGCTCTCTTTCGACACGTTCCACGGCACCTGGTGATACTGACGGTTGTAACCAGTTACCGGTGCTCGGCGGCCGCCGCTTCACTCTCCACGTGCGCGACCGCTTCTCCGGGCGTCTCCACCACCTCGACGTGCGGCGCCTCGGGGGTGCCGATCCCCGCCACGGGTCGGTCGTAGACGGCCGCATAGCCCACCTCCGAGAGCGTGCCGCCGCCGCCGTCGACTGCGACGACCGCGTCGCCGTTCATCACCACGAGCGCGTTGCGGGCGTGGCCCAAGCCGGTCGCGACGGCCTCTTCCACGTAGTCGTTGGCGTCGGCGCGGCGGTCGGAGGGGAGGATGCCGATGGTGTGACCGCCCGCCTCGACGGCGCCCCGGCAGGCGGCCCTCATCACGCCGCCGAGACCGCCACAGACGACGGTGTGCCCCCGATTCGCGAGCCGGCGCCCCAGTTCGGCTGCCGTTTCGGCTTCTCGGTCGTCGACAGTGCTTCCGCCGATGACGCTGACGCGCATAGGAAATCATAACGCCGATCGGTACATATACTGCCGGCTGATCCGCCTGGCGACTCAGCTGCCACTGTATTATTAATCTTCCCAGAAGAATTTATTATATATTGGCCTAAATATGCCTAATTTTGATAGATAAATTAATAACACGCGAGACAGTAGCCGAGCGTACGGATGGCAGACTGCGACGTGGGAGACGGCGAGCAAGCGCCGTCTGAAGAGGGCGACCGCACCCATTCGCACGCTGGTGGACACACTCATTCGCACGACGGCGGGCACGCGCCCGGGACCGGCGGCGATCACGATCACCACGCGGCGTCGAGCGGGCGAAAGCTGGCGCTTGTCGCCGCCATCAACCTCGTCGGGTTCGCCGCCGAACTGGCCGGCGGACTCCTCTTCGGGTCGGTCGCGTTGCTCAGCGACGCCGTTCATATGCTGTTCGACGCGCTCGCGTACGTGATGGCGTTCGCCGCGTCCCACCTGGCAGCGCGCTACGAGGGGTCCAGACAGTGGTCCTACGGCCTCCACCGGCTGGAGCCGCTCGCCGCGTTCCTCAACGGCGTGCTGCTCGTTCCGATGGTCGGATTCATCCTCTGGGAGTCCTACCAGCGGTTTCTCACCCCGGTCGACATCGGGACGGTGCCGACACTCGCGATCGCGCTCGGCGGGCTGGTCGTCAACGTGGGGAGCGTCGCCGTCCTGCAGGGCGGCGAGATGAGCCTCAACGAGAAGGGCGCGTTCTACCACCTCCTCGGCGACGCGGGCGGCTCGATCGCGGTCGTCGTCTCGGTGCTCGTGGTGGAGGTCACGGGAGTCACCGTCGTAGATCCACTCACCGCGACGCTCATTTCGGGCGTGATCCTCTGGTCTGCCGGGAAGGTCCTCCGCGGGAGCGGCGCCATCTTCTTCCTCCGGACGCCGGTCGACCCCGACAGCGTCCGGGCGGACCTCGAGTCGATCGAGGGCGTCGACCGGGTCGACGACCTCCACCTCTGGCAGGTGTGCAGCCGGCTCACGGTAGCGACCGCACACGTCGAAACCGCGGTCGAAACGATGCGCGAGGCCGACCGAATCAACCAGCGCATCCACCGGGCGCTCGACGGCCACGGCGTCGATCACGCGACGATCGAACTCTGTCCCGCGGACGCCGAGCGGCACACCCGCCTCAACGCCCACACCCACTAGGGAGCATCGTACGTCCGCATCGCATTCTCGCCGGACGAGACGGCGGGAATCTCTGAACAGGTACGGTACTCCCGATAGCTTCGTCCGATAGTCGTCTTAGCCCGGGTCTGCGCGAACCGCGAGCGCGTAGATCTCGACCTCGTCGCCCTCGCAGAGCCGTCCCACCCGCTCGAAAAGTACCGTCACCCGTCGGGGTCGATCGGCGCCCCGTCCGACCGTTTCGGTCCCTCCGAATCGTAGACGACGACGCCGTCGGTCTCGACCGGTTCGTAGTTGTCGCGGACGCCGATGGCCTCGGTCAGTTCGCGGATCGCGCGCTCTTTGAGCGCCGCGGCCAGGTCCTCCGCGTCCGCGCGCGAGATGTCGCGGCCGAGACCCGCACACTCGTGCGCGCGCACGAGTCCCGCTTCGTCGACGGCCTCGCCCATCGGCTGGCTCGTCCCGCCGAGCGCGACGCTGAACGGGTAGGTCCGGCAGATCAGCGGCCGGTCCTCGTGGACGCGGCAGACGCCCCGTTCCGCACTGCCCTCGCCGTCGTCCACCGCGCGTTCCTCGTAGAAGACGCAGTCGCCGCAGGCGTCGGTCTGGAGCGCCCACTCGAACGTCTCGCCGCGGGGGCCTCCGTCACCCTCGACGAGACCGTACGGCATCGGCCGGGCGACGTCGCGCCAGTCGTACCTGGCGTCGCTCCCGTCGCTGGCGGCCGCCTGAAGCCGCCGCACCTCGTCGGGGAACACCGTCGCGGTGTGCGGCTCCTTTTCGGTCCCGGCGTCGGCGTCTGCGTCCCCGTCGGCGCCCTCGGCATCGGCCGCATCGTCGACACCCCCCGACGCGTCGTAGCCCTTGCAGCACGCGCCACAGCGGGTGCACTCGAAGCCGATCGACTCGATCGCGTCCGCCAGCTCCGCGACGGAGAGCCCGCGCGCGCGTTCGAGTTCGGCGTCCAGGGAGGGAGCGTCGCTCACGCCGGTTCGACCCACCCCGTTTCCCGGTCGAACCTCACGCGGCGCTCCGCGTCGAGCTTTTCCAGGTGCGCGAGGACCGTCGCCCGCGCGAAGTCGCGCACCCCCGAGAGGTCCTTGTCGTAGGCGGCGTCCACCACGGCGTCGGCGTCGCGAGCGCCGGACCGGACCGCCGCCAGCACGCGCCGCTCCCGGTCGCGGCGGTGACAGAGCAGGCGCTCGCACACCTCGCGAGCGTCGTCGACGACGGGACCGTGGCCGGGATAGAGCCGCGGCGGGTCCCGAACCGCGAGCCGTCGGAGCGCGATCAGGTACGCGCGGAGGTCGCCGTCGGGCGCCGCGACCGCGACGCTGCCCTCCGCGACCGCGACGTCGCCGCAGAGGGTTCCGGCGCCGGTCTCGAACGCGACGTGGTCCGGCGCGTGACCGGGGACTTCGAGCACCGAGACGCCGTCACCGACCGGGAGCGTCGACCCCTCGGCGAAGGTCCGATCCGGTTCGGTGCCGGTCGCGTCCCGGAAGCGCGCCTCGCGGCCGCGCCGACACCAGACCGTCGCGTCCGTCTCCTCGGCGTAGGCGGCGACGGCGCCGACGTGGTCGGGGTGAGCGTGCGTCACGGCGACGTGTTCGACGGCGGCCTCCGAGACGGCGGCGTCGAGGTCGTCGGTTCTCGCCGGCGGATCGACGAGCAACGCGGAGTCGGTGCCGACGAGGTAGGCGTTCGTCTCGCCCGACGGCACCCGTCCCGAGACGGGCACGGGCACGCGGCGGACCGGGGGCGAATCGGCGGAGGCGGAGGCGGATCCAGTCCCTGTCGCCGCCGGTCGATGCGCCGAGTCACGCGGTGGCGGAGTCACGGTACGACGGTCGGCGCGTGCGGACAAAACGGTGTCGTCGCGGCCGGATCGGCAACGGGGGTCGATTCGTACTGCGGTAGCTCGGCTCGTCCCCGATACTGATAGGCGTTGATACTGACGGTTGTCGTCTCTTCGCGGTGCTCGCCGCCCCGTGTCGGCGAGCACCGGTACATAGTTATA
>JBDGUP010000041.1:0-9771 GCA_042215815.1 Haloquadratum sp.
CACCGACACCGACACCGACACCGACACCGACACCGACACCGACACCGACACCGAATCGGCCGTCTCGGCGGAACTGGATCACCTGCTGGCGGAGTTCGACGCGCTCGAAGAGACCGTCGACTCCGACGAAGAGCGAGAACAGGTCAAGACCGCGCGGCGCGCCGCCCTGTCGGCCGCCGGCAGTTCCGCGGTCTTCGGCCGCGTCGTCCGCGGGTTCGACCGCGCCGACCTCGCGGAGGCGTTCCTCGGGAGCGTGCTGTTCGGCGTCCCGATGTTCGTCGAAGGCGGCACGAACGAGGTCGGGACGTTCCTCGCCGCACACCCCGTCGCACTCGTCGGGACGCTCGCCGCGAGCGTCGCGCTCGTCGTCGGCGTCCTCTACGTGGCCGACATCCAGGACGTGCGCGTCCACAATCCCTTCTTCGGCGTCGTCCCGCGGCGGCTCGTCGGCGTCCTCGGCGTGTCGTTTCTCACCGCGCTGGTCGTGATGACCGGCTGGGGGCGCGTGACGTGGGACGTCCCGCTCGCGGCGTTCGCGGACGTCGTCGTCGCGTTCGTCCCGATGAGCATCGGCGCGGCGCTCGGCGACCTCCTGCCGGGGTCGTAGTCCGTCGGCGAAGGCGGCGTCGTCGCCGTCGGAGTCGAAGACCGCCGCCGTGAACGGCGCGACGACGTCGCCGCAGTGGACGACGGCGTCGACGCCCGCCTCATAATGCCCATCGTCACTGTGTACCGCTGGTTCGCCAGCCCGAGGTTGTCGGGGGTGTCGGCACAGAGTCCCAGGAGCATATACTGTCGGACGAACGTCCTGCTACGCCTGCGTATCCCCCGGAGGGGGTGCGAGTCCCAACGGGTTCGTCCGACAGTATCGTTGGAATGGGGGCTAGTCCCGCTTCAGCGCTTCGACGCCCGCGAGCGGCTGGCCGGTCAGCGCGCGGATGTAGGCCCCGCCGGCGATCGAGACGTGGCTGAAGTCGTCCTCGTCGAGCCCGTACATCCCGATCGCGCGGGAGGTGTCGCCGCCGCCGACGACAGAGAAGCAGTCGGTCTCGGCGATGGCCTCAAGCACCGTGAGCGTCCCGACCGCGAAGCGCTCGTCCTCGAAGACGCCGAGCGCGCCCTTGACGAAGACCGCCGCGGAGTCGCGGACGACGTCGGCGTAGGCCTCGGCGGTGTCGGAGCCGACATCGAGGAACGAGACGTCCTTTTCGTCGAGCGCGTCGACGTCGACCTCGGCGCGCTCGCCCGCCTCCTCGCTCTCGTAGGCCAGGTCGGTCGCCAGCGTGATCTGGTCGCCCCGCTCGTCGAGCAGTTCCTCGATCAGGTCGCGGTTCTGTTCCCACTGGGCGTCGTAGAGGTTCCGGTCCGGATCGAGGTCGTACCCCACCGGGTGACTGGCCGCCCGGAGGAACAGCTCGCCCGCGACGCCCCCGAGCAGGAAGTCGTCGACCCTATCGCCCAGGTGGGTCATCACCTCGATGACGTCTGTCGCCTTCTTCCCGCCGACGGCCATCGTCACGCGGCCGTCGAACTCGCGGTTCGCGATGGCGGTGTTGGCCTCGTACTCGGCGGTCATCACCCGACCGGCGTAGGCGGGCAGGACGAGCGGGAAGCCGACCAGCGAGGCGTGCGAGCGGTGGGCCGCCGAGTAGGCGTCGTCGACGTAGGCGTCGAAGTGAGGCGCGAGCGTCCGGACGAACTCGGTCTCGGCTTTGACCTCGGGCGCCTCCTCGGGCAGTTCGTCGTCGCACATCCGCGTGTTCTCCAAGAGGAGCACGTCGCCCGGTTCCAGCGCTTCGACGGCGTCGATCGCGCGCTCGCCGTAGACGTCGGGGACGAACGCGACGTCGCGGCCCAGGTGGTCGGCCAGGATGTCGGCGTGGCCGGAGAGCGAGGTGAAGTCGTCGCGGCCGGGACGGCCCTGGTGGGCGAGCAGCGCGATCCGGTGGTCCGCCTCGACCAGTTCGCGGACGGTCCGCGCGTGGTGTGCGAAGCGGCGGTTGTCCTGTGGCTCGCCGTCTTCGATGGGCGAGTTCAGGTCGAGTCGGACGAGGACTCGCTGGCCGGGATCGAGGTCGTCGAGCGTCGCGAACGGCGGCGCGGACGTGGCTGTATACGGAGGCATCGGTCTCTGTCCGTTGCTCTGGAGAGCCGGTTACTTAGTGATACACAGATGGACTGCCGTCTGTACCGTGGTGGCGTGTGTCATCCCTTCGCGTTCACTCTCGTTCGCGTCCGGTCGATCCCGCCGCGGGGCGAAGGCTTTTCATCGAGAGCGACCTAGTGGCTCGCGATGAGGGACGACCGCGACGACCCGTTCGACGACTTCTTCGATGGGATCGAGCGGATGATGGACGAGATGACCGGCGACGACGCGAGCGGGTTCGCCGGCGAGACTCACGTCGACGTCTACGACGAGGGCGACGAACTCCGGGTGGTCGCAGACCTCCCCGGCGTCGCGAAAGAAGAGATGCAACTCAAGTGCGACGGCGAAGTGCTCACCATCTCGGCCGCCGGCGACCGGCGCGAGTACGACGAGCGGATCCGGCTTCCCACCCGGGTCGACGAGCACAGCGCGAGCGCCTCGTTCAACAACGGCGTCCTGCAGGTGACCCTCCGGAAGGTCGACGACTCCGCGTCGATCGACCTCGAGTGAGCCGCCGGTCGAGACGCCCGACCGCCCGGCCGTGATTCACTTTTCCGCCGCCGTTCGCCTGATCAGGGCCGCCAGGCGGTCCCAGAACCCGTCGTCGTACTTCGCGTCGTCGACGGTGGGGCGCGCGTTCGTCTCCGAGACGACCGCCCGGTCGCCGGCGAGGAGGACGTCGACGCCGAGGTAGTCGATGTCGAGCGTCGCCGCCGCCTCGACCGCGAGGGACCGGACGCGCGCCGGCGGATCGACCGCCGTCGCCGTCGCCCCGCGGTGGACGTTGTGCTTCCACCGCCCCGCGTCGTCGGCGTCGTCCGGGAGGCGCCGCTCGACGCAGCCGACCACCGCGCCGTCGAGGACCATCACCCGCAGGTCGCGGGCGTCCGGCAGGTACTCCTGCAAGAGGAAGGACTTGTCACCCGTCGCCCGGAAGTCGTGGACGAGGTCCAGGTAGTCGACGATCCCGAGGAGCGAGTCGCGATCCGACGCCTTCGCGACGCCCGCGCCGCGGGTCGTCGAGTTCGGCTTGACCACGAGCGGGTACCCGAGGTCGGCCGCGGCGTCGACGACGTCGGCCTCGCTCGCCGGGTTCGAGACCAGGCGCGTCTCCGGTACCGGGACGTCCGCCGCCGACAGCGCCGCGATCACGCCCGCCTTGTTCCGCGATGTCAGCACCGCCGCGCGGCCGTTGACCCACGGGATCCCGTGTCGCGCGTCCACGACGCCGCCTTCCATCGGTCGGGACGGGTAGACGAACCCGACGTCGACGGACGTCTCCGGCGGGTCCGTGAGGGGAACGACTCGCTCTGTCACCTGGAGGTGCTCGACGGCGATGTCGCGCGCGGCGAGGGGGTCGCACATCCGCTCGAACGTCTCCGCGGCCGTCGTCACGGCGAGTCGTAGCATCGGATCCGAACACGGGGCGACGCCGCAAAAAGCGGCCGGTTCGCCGGGCGGCTCACGGGAGTGTCACTTTGATAATGACTCGTCTCACTGGTTGCCGGTGATCGCCACCCACGGTCACGGCGATCAGCGGTACGAGACGAGACGAGACGAGTCAGTATGAGCCGAAGGCGTCGACGTAGCCCGAGACCATCCGCTCGACGTACTTCGCCACGACGTCGACCTCGATATGGACGGGGTCGCCGACCGACTTCGCCGAGAGCGTGGTCAGGTCGTACGTCGTCGGGACGACCGCGACCGCGAAGGTGTCGCCGCCACGCGTCGCGACCGTGAGGCTGATCCCGTCGACCGCGACCGACCCCTTGTCGACGATGTAGGTCTCGACCGACGCGGGCAGCGAGAACTCGAAGGACCAGCCGTCGCCGACGCGCTCGATTTCGGTCACCTCGGCGGTCGTGTCGACGTGCCCCTGGACGAGGTGGCCGTCGAACCGGTCGTCGGCCGCGAGCGCGCGTTCGAGGTTCACCCGGTCGCCGGCCGACACCGACCCGAGGTAGGTCTTCGCTATGGTCTCCTCGGCGAGGAACACCTCGAACGCCGGCGCGGGCTCGGTCTGGAACTCCTCGACGGTGAGACAGACGCCGCTGACCGCGATCGACTGCCCGTGGTGGAGGTCGCCGTAGTCGACGCGCCCGGCGCCGGGGACGGCGGTCTCGTCGGGTTCGATACGGAGCCGACGGCCGCCCTCGTCGTCGGCGACGTCGACGACGGTTCCGGTCGTCTCGATGATTCCCGTAAACATACTCCCTCCTTCGTGCCGGCTCCGAAAAGCGTCCCGGTAGCTCCCGTGCGCACCTGGTGTGCCGACCGCGACGCTTTTGTCCCGAGGCGACCGACGAACACCCGATGCGACTCGGTATCGCCGGGACGATCCAGTTGGCCGCGACGCTCGTCTTCGCCGCACCGGTCGGGATATTCGGCCTCACGCGGCTCCTCGACGGTGAGACGGTCCTCGGCGGCGGTCTCCTCGCGATCGCGATCGGGATGGTCGTGCTCCCGCAGTACCTCACGACGCCGGACGACATCCCGGTACAACTCGGCGAGCGCGTCGTCGGGTCGGTCGTGAAGACCCCCGACGAGGACGACGAGGCGTCGTGAGCGCGAGGCCTTTCGCCTACGCGTCCGGTTCGGGCGGCGGGACCTCGCCCTCCTGGGCCGCGTCCAGGAGGTCCTCGACGGTGTCGTCGCGGATCTCGTTGTGCAGGAGGACGCTCACCGGGAGCGTCGGCGCGCCCGAGACCAGGTTTTCGAGGAGGACGAGCCGTTCCCGTGCGCGGGACATCCCGACGTAGAACACCCGGCGCTCGTTGTCGGTGAGGATCGGCACCGGATCGGTGCGGGCGGTGAACTCGTCGACGCCGTCGACCGCCTCGTCCTCGACGGAGGCGGCCATCTGCTCGACGACCTTCTCGGTCAGGTCGGTCGCGACGAAGACGTGATCGGCCTCGCGACCCTTCGCGGAGTGGATCGTCCCCACGCGGACGCGATCGGGATCCATCCCCCGGTACTCGCCGTCGAAGTACGCCTCCACGGAGTTGCGCTGGAAGGACGTGACCTTCCGGAGCATATCGCCCGCGGCGTCGCCGTCGGGAGCGAACGGCGCGAACTCCGTGATCACGTCGGGGTCGACCTCGAGGTCTGTCAGGTCGTCGACGCCGGCGTCGTCCTGCAGTTCGTCGATGCGGTCGAACAGCTCGTCGCGGTCGTTCGCGCCGAACGCCGAGTCCTGCAGCATATCGGCCAGCCGGCGGGCCTGGAGTCCCGTGAGCGGCTCGTCGCGTCCGAGCCGTTCGATCCCGCGGACGTACTGCGTCAGCCGATCGGTCCACATCCGCTGGTCGGTGAGCGCCGAGAAAGGCATCCCGAGCGGCAGGAACTCGTCGATGAACTGGAAGAGCTGATACCGGGCCCGGAAGAGCACCATCACGGTCTCGTCGCCGTCGCCCTCTTCGATCGTGTAGCGGACGTTCCGCGCGAGATCGAGCATCGACGGCGAGTCGATCCCCTCGACGGTTCCGCCCTCCTTGCGCGGATGGAGGTCCTTCTCCTGTCGCTTGTCGATGTGGCGGATCTCCTGGTTCACGACGTTGAGTACCCGGGAGGGGAGCCGATAGGAGTTCGGGAGGACGACGTCCTCGTCGCGGTCGGCATCGAGGAGCAGGTTCGGATCGGCGCCCTGCCACGCGTAGACCACCTGGTCGTCGTCGCCGGCGATGAGCACGCGGTCCATATGCGGCTTCCACTCCTCGTAGACGTCGTACTGGAGCGTGGTGATGTCCTGGAACTCGTCGATCACCAGGTAGTCGACGTGGGGGAGCAGCGAGCGCTGCTTGACGCGTTCGAGCATATCCGCGAAGCCGACGAGACCGTGTTCGCCCTTGTAGGCGCGCCACGCCCGGATGACCTCGGGCACGTCGATCCGGTCGTCGTCGGAGGGCCACGTCGGGGTGTACTTGTTGCCCTCCTGGGCGTTCGGGTCGATCTCGGGCGGCAGCCGGACCTCCTCGACGTCCCACTGGAAGGGGACGTCGTACCAGTCGGCGACGTCGCGTCGCGTCCGCTGGAGCCACTGGCTCGTCGCGATGATCTTGTTGCCGATCGTCGTCGAGCGGGCGGTCCGCCGACCGGCGCCGCCGTATTCGTCCTCGAACTCGACGCCGTAGTCCTCGCAGAACTCCTTTTTGTCGTCTTCGCCGACGACGTCGCTGCGCGAGAGGTCCAGCAGCTCGTAGGCCTTCGCGTGCATCGTGGCGACGTTGCCCTTCAGCGCGCGCGGCGAGACGTCGAGCCGCTCTGCGAGCCGCTCACGGACCTCCGCCGCGGCTGCGCGCGTGTAGGAGACGACGAGCACGTCGCGGATCGTGACGCCGTCCTGTTCCAGCAGGTCCTCGACCCGATCGAGCAGCGCGGTCGTCTTCCCGCTCCCGGGACCGCCGAACAATCGGATGACCGTCGCGTCCGAGTCGCTCATTGAACACGTACACGGGCTTGCTCGTGATAAATGACGTGTTTCCCGCGCGGGATCCGCGGGGCGCGGCGGCTACGTTCGGGGGTCCCAGCCACAGACGCCGCAGGCGGTCGCCGAGGAGTCGTGGAGCGCACCGCACTCCGGACACTGCTTCTTGTTATAGGACGTCTCCCAGTCTACTGTGCCGACGTCGTGGCCGCGATCGTCGAGGAACTGGTCGAACAGCGCGTCGTCGGAGTTCGGTGCTGAGGCCATACACGCTATGGTATGGCGTACCAATACTTAGGCTTATTGCCGACTGCCGAGCGTCGAGAATGGCGGTGCGGTCGGTATCGTATACTGTCGGACGAACCCGTTGGGACCCTCACACCCCTGCCGGGGGAGACCCAGGAGTATCGGGACGTTCCTCCGACAGTATATCAGACCGAATCCAGGTCGTAGAGCGCGCCGTACTTCTCCGAGACGTAGTCGACGAACGCGTCGGCGGTGAACGGCTCGCCGGTCGCCCGTTCCACCAGGTCGTTCGTCTCGTAGCGCGCGCCGTGGCGGTGGACGTGCTCGGTCAGCCACGCGTGGAGCGCGTCGAACTCCCCCGCTGCGATCTGCGCGTCGAGGTCGTCGATCTCGGCGGCCGCGGCGTCGTAGAGCTGTGCGGCCATCGCCGACCCGAGCGAGTACGTCGGGAAGTACCCGAAGTTGCCGTGGCTCCAGTGGATGTCCTGAAGACACCCCTCCGTGTCGGTCTCGGGGCGGACGCCGAGGTACTCTTCGTACTTGTCGTTCCAGACGGCCGGCACCTCCTCGACGTCGAGGTCGCCCGCGATCAGCGCGCGCTCGATCTCGAAGCGCACGAGGATGTGGAGGTGATAGGTCAGTTCGTCGGCCTCGACGCGGACGAGGTTGTCCTCGTAGACCTGGTTCGCGGCCTCGTAGGCCGCCCGCGGCGTCACCTCTGCGGCCGCCGGGAAGTGCTCTGCGAACGTCGGGAGGAGGTGCTCCCAGAACGCCCGCGAGCGACCGACGTGGTTCTCCCAGAGCCGCGACTGTGACTCCTGGACCGAGAGGTCGCGGTCCTCGCCCAGCGGCGTCCCGTAGTGCTCGTCCGGCAGCCCGAGCGTGTAGGTGGCGTGGCCGAACTCGTGGACCGTCGAGAGGAGCGACCCCAGCGGATCCGACTCGTCGAACCGGGTCGTCACCCGCGCGTCGAACGTCGTCCCCGACGAAAAGGGGTGCGGCGCGGTGTCGAACCGGCCGCGCTCCCAGGGGTAGCCCAGCGTCGACAGGACGTCGCGGCAGAGGTCCTCCTGGTCGGCCGCCGGATACGTCCCCTGGGAGGTGAAGGCGTCCGTCGCGAGGTCCGCCTCCGAGGCGCGGATCTCCGCGATCATCGGGACGAGCGTCTCCCGCATCGTCTCCAGGATCGACTCCGCGCGCTCCAAGGAGAGACACGGCTCGAAGTCCGCGAAGAGCACCTCGTAGGGGTCGCAGTCGGGGTCGACGTGCTCGGCGTACTCGCGCTTGAGGTCGACGTGCGTCCGGAGGTAGGGCACAAAGGACTCGAAGTCGTCTTCGGCCTTCGCTTCCTTCCAGGCGGGGAGCGCCTCCGAGGCCGTCGTCGAGATCTCCTCGACCAGGTCCCGCGGCACCGCCGCCGCGCGGTCGTACTGCCGGCGGATCTCGCGGACGACCGCCGCCCGCTCGTCGGTCAGCGACGCCCGTTCGAGGTCGTCGAGCGCCTCGCCGACCGCGTCGTCGGTGAGCAGGTCGTGCGAGAGCGACGACAGCGTCGAGAGCTGCTGTGAGCGCGCCGGCGTGCCCGCTTCGGGCATCATCACCTGCTGGTCCCACGAGAGGAGACCCCTCGCGTTGCGGACGTTCGCGACGCGCCGGTACTCGTCGAGCAACTCCTCGTAGGCCGCCGGGGCCGACTCCTCGCCGTCGGTCGTCGCGGCCGCCGACGTCGACCCGGTCGACGCCGACTCGGCCGTGTCTGTGTCGGTCTCGGATGCGTCTGTCACCATCGTGGAGATCCTCGGTCCGCGCGGGCATCAAGCCGGCGGCTCGCCCGCCGCGACCCGCCCCGGTCACGCCGCCGGCCACCGCTCGGCGAGGTCCAGGTACAGCCGGTGGCACCGCTCCAGCGCGTCGACGGCGACGCTCTCTCCCGCGGTGTGGGCCTCGCCCGGCTCGGCGGCGCCGACCACGAGACAGGTCGTGCCGGCGGCCGCGAGCCACCCCGCGTCGGTCGCGTGCGGCTTCGTCACGCGTTCGGGCGTCGCCGACTGGACCGCGTCGGCGGCGGCGAGCGCAGCGTCGGCGAAGGCGGCGTCGTCGCAGGCCATCGGCGGGAGATCCTGTTCTACGGTCCACTCGACGCCCGGGACCGTCTCGGCGCGCTCCAGGGGCGCGCGCTCGCCCGGCACCGTGCGCTCGTCGACGGTCACGGTGCAGCGCTCGGGGATGACGTTCCAGGCCGAGCCGCCGTCGATCTCGGTCGCGGCGAGGCTCCCCTCCAGGCGCTCGCCGAGCACCGTCGTCGCGGGCGCGTCGAGGTCGCGGACGACGTCGACGGCGTCGCAGGCGCGGTAGACCGCGTTCTCCCCCGTCTCGGGCTCGCTGGCGTGCGCGCTCGTCCCGCGGGCCGTGAGAGTTGACCCCCGACGGCCCTTGTGGGCGACCACGACGTCGGTCTGGTCGGCGCCGGCGTAGTTCGTCGATCCCTCGCCGACGACCGCGTAGTCCGGCGCGAACCCGTCGTCGATGGCAGCGCGGGCACCGACGCCGCCCCGTTCCTCGCCGACGAACGACGCGAAGACGAGTTCGCCCGCCGGGTCGGCGTCGCGGACGGCCAGCATCGCCGCCGCGAGCGAGCCCTTCATATCGGCCGTACCGCGGCCGTAGAGCCGGCCGTCGCCCGCTGCTTTCTCGACCTGGGAGTCGTCGGGCGCGACGACGTCGTGGTGGCCGACGAGCGCCAGCGACGTCGCTCCGCCCCCGCGGCGGGCGATCACGTTCCCGTGCTCGTCGCGCGTGACGGTCGCGTCCGTCTCCTCGCGAAGCCACCTCTCGATGGCGTCGCCCGCGGCCGTCTCGTCGTCGTGGCTCGGGATCGAGACGAGGCGTCGCGTCAGTTCCACCAGTTCGGTTCGGTGTGCGCTCACACCGGTGTGTCCGCGGCATCGGTAGAAAA
>JBDGUP010000041.1:9871-19130 GCA_042215815.1 Haloquadratum sp.
ACCAGTTCGGTTCGGTGTGCGCTCACACCGGTGTGTCCGCGGCATCGGTAGAAAAGCCTCGGGTCGGCGACGGCAAGACAGTGTCATAATGACTCGTCGGTGTCAGGCCTCGACCGCCCGCTCTTCGAAGAACGCGAGGTCGTGGATCCGGCTGTCGCCCGTCAGTTCGGGGTGGAACGCGGTGCCGACCACGGGACCGTCGCGGACGGCGACCGGGCGTCCCTCCCAGCGCGCGAGGACCTCGACGCCGTCGCCGACCTCGTCGATCGCGGGCGCGCGGATGAACACCGCGGGGAACGGTTCCGCGAGTCCCACGACGTCGAGGGGCGCCTCGAAGCTGTCGACCTGTCGGCCGAAGGCGTTGCGGTCGACCGTCACGTCCAGGACGCCGAGCGTGTCGACGCGCTCGTCCTTGGCGTCGCGGGCGGCGACGATCAGCCCGGCGCACGTCGCCAGGACGGGCTTGCCGGCGGCGACGTGGCCGCGGATCTCGTCGTCGATCCCCTCGCGGGCGAGGAGCCGCGAGATGGCCGTCGACTCGCCGCCCGGCAACAAGAGGACGTCGCAGTCGGCGACGTGGCCGGACTGTCTGATCTCGATCACGTCGACGTCCTCGTCGTGGGCCGCGCCGGCGCGACGGATCGCGGCCGCGTGCTCGGAGACGTCGCCCTGGACGGCGACGACACCCGCTCGTACCATACTCAGATCGCGACGACGTTCAGTATGAGGACGGCGATGCCGAAGAGGAAGCCGAACGCGAAGACGGTCTTGGGATCGATGCGGATGGCGTTGCGGTCCTCGGCGTCGAAGTACCGGACGAGACCCGCACTCGACATCAGACCGCCGCTGTTCTGGCCGCTGCTCATACTCGTCTGTGCGCGGCGTCGCGCCTAAACGTTTTGGATCGCAGGCTCGGCCCGAGAGGTGCTGTGGAAACGCTTATGCGACCACCCGCGTTACGGTGCGACGCACACGATGACCGTCCGAGTACTCGATTTCCACGCCGACTGGTGCGGCCCGTGCAAGAAGCAGGACCCCATCCTCGACGAACTCGACGCCGACTACGACGACATCGAGTTCGAGAAGATCGACGTCGACGATGAACAGGACGTGGCGAACCAGTATCAGGTCCGCTCCCTGCCGACGGTCGTGGTCGAGCGCGACGGGGAGATCGTCGACCGCTTCGTCGGCTTCACCCAGCGGGAAGACATCGAGGCCGCACTGGAGAACGCCGCCCAGCCGCCGGGCGCCTGACTTTTTCGCCTCGCCTCGCCTCTTTCTCGTCCCGGATGCAGCCACCCTCGCTGCGAACAGCGTCGCCTGTCTCGCAAGCGTTATACTTCCGCGTTCGGAATCTGCGGTATGGCCAAGAACGAAGCCGCAGTCGAACGAGAGCTGGAAAAGCAGATCTGTATGCGCTGCAACGCCCGCAACCCGGAGCGCGCCGACCAGTGCCGCAAGTGCGGCTACAAGAACCTTCGGCCGAAGTCGAAGGAACGCCGCGCGGCCTGATACCGGTAGATCACTCTCGTCGCCCCGGTTCGGGACTACTCCTCGGGGTACTTCGGTTCGCGGCGCGCGGCCCGTTCGAGCGCCCGTTCGATCACGTCGCGAACGGAGTCGTCGCCCTCTTCTGCCCGGTAGACGTCGCCGTGGCCCGCGTACAGTTCGGTGACGGTCTCGGGCATCCGATCGAGCAGCGTCTCGAGGCTCTCGATGAGTCGCTCGCGGGACTGGCCCGGCATATCGGTCCGCCCGAAGCTCCCGTCGTCGAACGCGCCGTCGTTGTAGACGACGACGTCGCCGCTGAACACGCGCGTGTCGCCGACGAAAGAGACGTGGTCGTCGGCGTGGCCCGGCGTGTGGACGACCTCGTAGGTCTCGCCCGCCAGCTCGACCGTCTCGCCGTCCTCCAAGGCCGCAGTCCGGCGCGGATGCTGGCCGTGGGCGTGGAGGTCGGCGTCGAAGCGATCGAGGACGGCGTCGAGTTCGCCGACGTGGTCGGGGTGCGTGTGGGTGAGATACACCGCGTCGAGATCGTCGACGCGTTTGGCGACGACCGCGTCGACCCCCGGCATCGTCCCGGCGTCGACGAGCGCGGCGCCGTCGTCGACGAGCAGGTACGCGTTGCAGGTGAACTCGGTCGCGGCTTCGGTGACCGTGTGGATCTCCATACGGGGCGTTCCCGGGCGGCGACCAAAAAGTCCCGGCCGCCATCGGCGGGATTCTAATGACGGTTGTCGTCTCGTCTCGGTGCTCGCCGACACCGGGGCGGCGAGCACCGGTACGTAGTTACAACCGTCATTATCGGGGCTGCGTGCCTTTTTTGTCGTTCGCCCTTCTACCTGTTCGTGTATGGGATTTGGGAGCTACGACGAGTCCGAACAGGAGAACCAGGACTTCGACACCGATCTCGAAGACGACGACGGCGTCGCGACCTCCCAGGCTGACCACGGGGGAGACATCGAGTTCGAAATCGGCGCGTCGAACGACGAACTCCTGGACCGACTCAAAGACATCAAAGAGGAGTGATAATGGCTGGTGTAGCTTTGTCCCGGCGCTCGCCATCCCCGGTCCCGACGAGCACCGAGACGAGACTACACCAGTCATTATGACACCGCACCGCGTCTGTCGGTGTGGCCCTGGCGATCGTACCGACCGCCGGTCGTCGGACGGATGGGAGAGAACACGGTCGGGCCGCCGGTGAAACCCGGAACGCGGGCGCTCGGCGTCGCGGAGTCGACGGACGAGGCGAGCGGTCGCTGTATCTTCTCGGGCGCCGTCGTGAGAGCCGACCGGGTCACAGACGGGTTCGCGTTCGCGACCGCGACAGTCGGCGGTCTCGACGCCACCGACGCCGTGTGCGCGCTCGTCGAACGACTCGGTCGCGACGACGTCCAGTACGTCCTGGTCGCGGGCGTGGCCCCGGCGTGGTTCAACCTGCTCGACCTGCCCCGGATCGCGGAGGCGATCGACCGGCCGGTGCTTTCGGTTTCTTTCGAAGACAGCGAGGGCCTGGAGCCGGCGCTCCGCGAGCAGTTCGAGGGCGGCGCGCTGTCCGAGCGGCTCGCCGTCTACGAGCGGCTCCCCCCGCGTCGGCGTCTCCAGGTGAACGGCGAGACGGTGTTCGTCAGGAGCGTCGGCGCCGGGAACGACGAGACCGGGCGCGTCGTCCGCGCGTACACCCCGACCGGCGGCCGGCCGGAACCCCTCCGCGTCGCGCGGCTCGCAGCCCGGGGCGCGCGGCAGTGGGACGTCGACCGGGGCGCGCGCGATCGGTCCGGCGGGCGGCCCGACGAGCGGGACCGTTACGGGTAAGTCGCCGCCGCGCGCCCCTCCGGTATGACCGCTGACGACGCCGCCGCGGCGGACGCCGCCGACGGCGGGACGATGGACGGGCTGACCGTGACCGCCTGCGAGCGGTGTCCCGACCTGGTGGAGTCGCGATCGCGGATCGTCAACGGCGTCGGTCCCGAAGACGCCGACCTGGTCTTCGTGGGCGAGGCCCCGGGCGCCGACGAGGACGACGCGGGCGAGCCGTTCGTCGGACGGTCGGGGAGCGTCCTCGACGAGGCGCTCCGCGACGCCGGACTCGCTCGCGCCGACGTCCGGATCACGAACTGCGTCCGCTGTCGCCCCCCGGAGAACCGCGATCCGACCGGCGGAGAACTCGCGAACTGCCGCGGCCACCTCGAACGCGAACTCGCCCGGCTGGCGCCGGAACTGATCGTCACGCTGGGGAAAGTCCCCTCCGAGCACCTCCTGGAGCGCTCTGTCGCGGTGACCAACGAGGCGGGCGACGTGGTCGACGCGCGGATCGGCGACCGCTCCTACCGCGTCGTCGTCTCCGTCCACCCGGCGGCGACGCTCTACGACCGGAGCCAGCGCGAGACGTTCTTCGAGACGATCGCGCACGCCGCGGACGTCGCCGGCGTCGCCGAGACCGACGGCGGCCAGTCGAACCTGGGCGACTTCTGACACCGATCTGATACTGGTGCCGGTCCTCTCGGTGGCGCGGTTCGCGCCGACGGAAAGTGACTTGATCCTGCCCGCCCCAGTTCCCGTATGAGCACGACGACGGCCGAATCCGAGACCGCGCTGGCAGACGTGGTCATCGTCGACTACGGGCTGGGGAACCTCCGGAGCGCACAGCGCGGACTCGAGCGCGCCGGCGCCGCGGTCGAGATCACCGACGATCCCGACGACTTCGCGGCGGCCGACGGGATCGTCCTGCCCGGCGTCGGCGCGTTCAGCGAGGGGATGGACAACGCCGGACCGTTCCGCGAACCGCTCGCGGCGGCGGCCGACCGGGGCCAGCCCGTCTTCGGCATCTGTCTGGGGATGCAGATGCTCCTCACCACGAGCGAGGAGGCCGACCACGCCGGCGAAGGAGAAGTCGAGGGTCTCGACTTCGTCCCCGGAACCAACGTCCGGTTCAGGGGCGATCAGAAGGTCCCGCATATGGGCTGGAACGAACTGCACGTCGAGCGCGACCACCCGCTCGTGGACGGCGTCGACGGGGAGTACGCGTACTTCGTCCACTCCTACTACGCCGATCCCGACGACCCCGACGCGGTCGTCGCGACGACCGACTACGGGGTCCGGTTCCCCGCCGTGGTCGCGAACGAGGCGGGGAACGTCTTCGGGACGCAGTTCCACCCCGAGAAGTCGGGCGAGACGGGGCTGCGGATCCTCCGGAACTTCGTCGAGTTCTGCGCCGAGCGGGGATACTGATACTGTCTGACGCCGGGTCTTTTCCGTTCCGTTCAGTTCCGTTCGAGGGCGCTTTCCTCCCCGACGGGCTTTTAGGACCCCCCGCAGTAGACGGCGCTATGCAGGTAATCACGCTGGGTCCCGAAGGCACCTACTCCCACCGCGCCGCGCGCGCGGTGTCCGACGACGTGGTGTTCCGCGAGTCGGTCTCGGCCATCGTCGCCGCGGTGGACGACGGCGAGTACGAGCGCGGCGTCGTGCCGATCGAAAACAGCATCGAGGGGAGCGTCACCGAGACGCTCGACGCCATCGCCGACGCCGAGATCGCGGTCACAAAGGAGATCATCACGCCGATCCGCCACGCCCTCCTCGCCCGATCGGAGCGTTTCGACACCATCGCCTCCCACTCGCAGGCGCTCGCCCAGTGTCGGTCCTACCTCGAGCGCGAGTACCCCGACGCGGACCTCAAGTCCGTCACGAGCACCGCCCGCGGCGTCGAACTGGCCCGGGAAGATCCCTCCGTCGCGGGGATCGGCCACCCCGACAACGCCGGCGAGGACCTCACGGTCATCGCCGAGGACATCCAGGACCGCTCGTCGAACGCGACGCGGTTCTTCGTCGTCGCGCCCGCGTCGGCGCGAGAGCAGGGCGGCGGCAAGTCGACGATCGTGGTCTACCCGAACGCCAACTACCCCGGTCTCCTCCTGGAGATCCTCGAGGCGTTCGCCGACCGTGACATCAACCTCTCGCGGATCGAATCCCGACCCAGCGGCAACCGGCTCGGCGACTACCTCTTCCACATCGACTTCGAGGCCGGTCTCTACGAGGACCGGGCACAGGAGGCGCTCGACGACGTCGAAGAGATCGCCGAAGACGGCTGGGTCAAGCGGCTCGGATCCTACGACAAACGGCACGTCCTGTACTGACCGAGACGAGCCCCTAGAGCGCCTGCAGCGTGCGGTTTGCGCGCACACGTCCGTCTGTATTTATCAGCTCTGCCCGCCTACTACAGGACGGTGAAAGACAGATGATGAAGCGTTCTCCCGGTTTCGACGCGTTCGAGTTCGAAGACCTCTTCGCGCGGCTGTCGCGACAGCTCGAAGAGATGAGCGGCCAGTTCGACACGGCGCGGCAGTTCGGCCGCGAGATGGCCGTCGACGTCCGCGAGGACGAGGAGTCGTTCGTCGCCGTGGTGGACCTCCCGGGGTTCGAGAAGGACGACATCGACATCTCCGTCGACGACCGGCTGCTGACGATCGAAGCCGAGCGGGCGGACGCCGCGACCGCGGACGACGACCACTACGTCCACCGCGAGCGCCGCGCCCAGTCCGTCCGGCGGTCGATCCGTCTCCCGGGCGAGATCCGCCCCGACGACGCCGCCGCGACGTACAACAACGGCGTCCTCACCGTGACGCTCCCGAAGCTCGCTGTCGACGACGCGGCGTCCCACCGGATCGACGTCGAGTAGGCGCCCCCGCCGGTGCAGGGGGAGGGGGGTTGCGGCACGGGCGATTTTTTGCGACGGGCGATCTTCTGGCTACACGCGTGCGAGGGAACGATTTTTGACCGCTCGCTCTCGTCGTCCGCACGATGAGTCGATCGCGTGTCCGCGAGACGCTGGTTTCGGCCATCGCGTCTCTCTCGGGTGTGTCCGGGGTGTTGTTCGGGTCGTATCTCGCGTATGCCGCCCTGTTCGGCGATGCGCTGTCCCTGTTCGGCGAGCAGATGCTCGGCTACCTCGACGGTCCGCTGGGGGTCGTCGTCGGAGTGTTCACGGTGATACAGTCGGTCTGGTATCTCCTCACGGTCCCGTAGCTACCGCTCGGGCGCGTCGCCCCCGCGGGCGACGTACAGCGTCTCGCCTCCGGGCAGCGGTTCCGCCGTGACCGGGACCGCCGGAGAGTCGTACCCCAGGGTCGTGAACAGGAAGTCGGCGTCGACGGCGCGGGCGACCGCCAGCGCCGGCCGGTGGAGTTCGGGCGGGAGGTTCAGCCCGTAGAGGAGGTCCGCCTCGTAGGCCGGTCCGGGCGCGTCGCGGTCGCTGGCGGCGACGACGTCGTCGCGGACGAACTCGACCGCGGCGGGGAGACCGACGCCCTCGGTCCCGGGGACGTCGACGACGTCTGTCACCGTGACGTCGACGCCCGCTTCAGCGAGGGCTGCGGCGACGGCCGGGCGGCGTCCGACGCCGACTTCGACGGCCGCCTCGTACCGCGAAAACCGGGCGACGAGAGCGGCTTTCCGGGTGGATTCCACGGCGGGATATTTATCAATCCACCCCGCTTAAGCCCTCCTATGCTCGTCGACATCGTGCCGATCGGGGACCTCTCCGCGCAGGTCAAGCGCGAGGCCTCGGCCGCGCTTCGAGGGGTCTACGATTGCGACGTGACGGTGCAGGAGGAGCAGTCGATCCCCGACGGCGCGTTCGACCGGAGCCGGAACCAGTACCGGGCCGAGCAGTTCATCGAACTGGCGAGCCGGGTCGGGACGGGCGAGAAGAACATCGGCATCACCGCCCAGGACCTCTTCTACCGCCGGCGCAACTACGTCTTCGGGCTCGCGTACCTGAACGGCAACGGCTCTGTCATCTCGACACACCGCCTGCAGACGTCGTCGGACGGCGGCATCACCACGAAACCCCAGTCGGAGGTGTTCGCCGACCGCGTGCGCAAGGAGGTCGTCCACGAGATCGGTCACACGCTCGGGCTCGAACACTGCGACAACAGCAAGTGTGTGATGTCGTTTTCCCCGACGGTTCGCGAGGTCGACGTCAAAGAGGAGAACCTCTGTGGGACCTGCAGCCAGGAGCTGTTTTGATGGTGCTCACGGCCGACCTCGCGACCGCGTCGCCAAACTACTAAGCGGACCCCGCTCGTAGGACGACCTACGATGGAATACCTCGTCGCAGTCGACGGGTCCGAGCCGAGCACGGAGGCACTCGATTACGCGATCGACCTCGCAGAGCGGGCCGGCGCGTCCATCACCGTGGTGTACGCGGTCGAACCGCGCGTCCGGGTCGAGGGCGGCGGCTCAGAGGCGCCGACCATCGAAGAGCGAGACAAGCGGATGTACACCGAGGACATCGAGGTGGCCGAAGAGCGCGGCCGCGACGCCCTCGACGACGCCGAAGAGCGGGCCGCACAGGCGGGCGTGGCCGTCGAGACCGAACTCCTCTACGGCGACCCGGTCGACAGCATCACCGAGTACGCGGACGCGGACGTCGACGCGATCGTCGTCGGCCACCGCGGCCTCTCGGATCGCATCGAGGGGATGGTCGGCAGCGTCGCCAAGGGGCTCGTCGAGCGGGCGGTCGTCCCCGTGACGGTCGTGAAGTGACGGCGAAGCGATAGCGCAGTGATAGAACTCGACGGAGCGGAGGGCGGCGGCCAGCTCGTCCGGACGGCGCTTTCGCTGTCGGCGCTCGACGGCCGGCCGTTCCGGATGGAGAACGTCCGCGGGAACCGGTCGACTCCCGGGCTGAAGCGTCAGCACCTCGCCTGCGTCGATCTGCTCGCCGCCGTCACCGACGCCGACGTGTCGGGCGCGACGCTCGGCTCGGAGACGCTCACCTTCGAACCGAAGAGCGGTCCCGACGCGGCGGCGGGCGGGCGCGCGTCCGGATCGGGCGGGTCCGAGTCGACCGCGCCGGACCTCGCCGTCGACGTCGGGACCGCCGGGAGCGTCACGCTCGTCGCCGACACGCTGTTGCCCCTCGCGGTGCGGCTCGACGGGCCGATCGAAGCGGCGCTCGTCGGCGGCACCGACGTGAAGTGGTCGCCGCCCGCCGACTACCTCCGCGCCGTCAAGCTCCCGCTCCTCCGGGCGTGCGGTCTCGACGCCGCAGTCGACGTGGAGCGACGGGGGTTCTACCCCGCGGGCGGCGGCGAACTCGCGGTCGAGCTTCGCCCGTCGTCGTTGTCCCGGATCGACCTCCCGACGCGCGGGGGCGCCACCGGTGGACCGACCGGAGCGGCCGACGACGCCACCGGGTTGGCCTGGCGTGCCCGCGCCGTCGCGTCTGCGGATCTGGACGACGCCGACGTCGCCGATCGGCTGGCCGAGAGCGCCGTCGACGACCTCGACGAACGGGGGATCGCGGCCGACGCGACGGCGCGCGCGTCGTACGTCGACGCGGACTCGACGGGGGCGGTGCTCACGCTCGTCGCCGCGGCGGGGAGCGGCGAGACGCCTTCGGACGACGAGGCGCCGTCGCAGAACCCGCGTCCGCGTGCGGGCTTTGCCGCCCTCGGCGAACCGGGCGTCCCCGCCGAGGACGTCGCCGCGGCGGCGGTCGACGGGGCCGAGCGGTGGGTCGAGCGGACGGCCCCGATCGACGCCCACCTCGGCGACCAGCTCGTCGTCTGGCTCGCGCTCGCGGGCGGCGAAGTGCGGATCCCGCGCGTCACAGACCACGTCCGGACGAACGTCGAACTCGTCCGGGAGTTCGGCTACGACGTGGCGATCGAGCCGGGAGACGGCCCGGAAGCGACGCTCGTGGCGCCGGAGTCACGTCTCGGATAGCGGCCGCAGCCCCCGCCCCCGTCCC
>JBDGUP010000144.1:0-4428 GCA_042215815.1 Haloquadratum sp.
GAACGGTCCGCAGTGTGTGGTGTCTTTAAGTAGGTATATACACTAACCAAGGATACGGTGAAACGATAAATGGTATTCAAGAAAGTCACCCTGATCGGTCGGAGTGGAGAGAGCTTCGACGACGCCGTCGACGACGCGATCGACCGCGCCGAGGAGACCCTCGACAACGTCCACTGGATCGAAGTCGACGAACTCGGCGTCGAGATCGCGTCCGTAGAGGACCGCGAGTACCAGGCCGAGGTCGTGGTCGCGTTCGAGCTTCGCGACTGATTCTGTCGGGATCGACTGCGGCGACGCCGACAGGACCGGACCGCGTGGTCGCCGACGGCGAGCGGTCCGTTTGGAAACGTTCAGGGACCGGGAGGTCCTCGGGTCCGACGATGACGCGCGTCGTGGTTCCCGTCCGATATCCGCTCACGAAGCACTCCAGAGCGACGCTCGAAGAAGCGATCCGGATCGCAGACGAGCGGGAGGCCGAACTGACGGTCCTGCACGTCGATCTCTACCAGGAGAGCCACGACGTGACGCGGGCCGAACTCAAGCGCGCGGTCGAGTCCGCGTTCGGGGCGCTCGACCGGACGCGGTATGTGGTCCGCCGAGGGTTCATCGTCGAAGAGACCATCCTCGAAGAGGTGGCCGCCGACCGGGCGGACATCGTCGTCCTCGGCTCGAAGCAGGCGGGGCGGTGGCGTCGGATGCTCCGCCGGTTCCTCGACGATCCCGATATCGAGTCGTACCTGCGCGAAAAGCTCGAATGCACCGTGGTCACCGTCCGCGCGGAGTGACCGAGACGGGAGCGTGACCGAATCGAGACGCCACGACCCACGGCGGGAGGCGACCCCACGAGCTACTCTGTCGGATCGGTTTCGTCCGACGGGGTCGCGGCGCGGTCCCCGGTGTGTCGCCGGGCGGCCTCGGCCCGCGTCGATCGCCCGGAGACGGCCGCATCGAGCGTGCCGCTCGTCTCGTCGAAGACGAGGTGGCGGTGGGGGTAGGCGAACTCGATATCGGCCTCGGAGTCGTGGAACGCGTCCCAGATCCGGTCGCGGACGCGCGATTCGACGCTCGGGATCTTGTAGGGCGACCGCGCCCAGTAGCGGAGCGTGAGCACGACGCCGTCGTCGCCGAAGTCCGACCGGAGGGTCGTGGGCCGGGCGGGATAGCGGGCGCTGCCGATCCGGATGTCCGGGCCGCCCTCGATGACCTCGTCGACCTCGGCGGCCGCGCGCTGCATCAGCGTCTTCGCGCGTTCGGTGTCGGACTCGTAGGTGACGACGACGTCGAGATCGAGGCGGACGCGCTCGTCCTCGGCGGAGTAGTTCGTCACAAGGCGGTCGCGGATCCCGGAGTTGGGGATCACGAGGAACGTGTTGTCGAGAGTGAAGAGCTTCGTGTACCGGATCGTGATCTCGTCGACGAAGCCCTTCCGACCGTCGTCGAGTTCGATCATATCGCCGATCTCGTAGGGCTGATCCGCGAGGATGAACAGCCCGCTGATGACGCTGCCGACGATCGGCGCGAGGACGATACCCAGCACGGCCGAGAAGACCGTCACCGAGAGGACGATGTCGCCGATCCGGAGGCCCAGCACGCTGGCGGCCGCAGCGAGCGCGACGAAGACGACCAGGAGACGAATCAGCCGGAGGACGGTCTGGGCGACGCTCTGCCGCCGGAACCGCCTCGCGACGGGCCGGCCGAGCAGCCGAACCACATAGCGGGAGAGAAGCACCCCCGCGACGACGACGAGCACGGCGGCCAGGATCTGCCATCCGGGAAACCAGAGCCAGTCCGGGGTCGCCCCGACGATCGCCCCGGGGGACGGCGTCGCGGTCGTCGACGGTATTCCCGTCGCGGTCGCCGTCTGCATACCTCCCTCCACGGGAGGCGCGTACAAAAAGCGTTCTTCCGCGAGGCGTCCGCGTAGTGCGAGCAGTCTATAAGGTGTCGGTCGACGTGACTACCACTATGGTCGACACAGAGCGACATCCACCGGCGTTCACGATCACGCATCACTCGGAGCCGGGCGAGACGCTGCTCGCGGGCCTTTCGTCGTTCGGTCTCGCCGGTCTGACCGCCGTCGACTACCTCGTCGACCACCTCGCACTCGAAGAGCGGGGACACCTCTCCGTCGAAGGGCTCCCGACGGTGACGCCGTTCGAGGCGGGACGCCCCCGCCACCACACGCGGCTGTTCTCCCGGGACGACCTCGACGTGACCGTGCTCGTCGCCGAGCTGTTCGTCCCGCCGTCTGTCGGACGGACGTTCGCCGACGCGGTGTTGGACTGGACCGAAGCCAACGCCGTCCGCGAGATCGCCGTGCTCGCGGGCGTGCCTCTCCCTCACGGCCCGGACGAACACCAGACGTACTACATCGCCACCGACGACTACCGCGAGCGCCGGCTCGCCGACGTCGACGTCCCCCCGATGGGCCAGGGCTTTCTCGACGGAACGAACGCCGCGCTCGTCGAGCGCGGGCTCGACTCGGCGCTCGGCGTCTGTACGTTCGTCACCCCCGTCCACGCCCAGGTGCCGGACGTCGAGGCCGCGATCAGACTGGTCGAGACGGTCGAGACCGTCTACGGGCTGGACGTCGACGCCGGGCCGCTGTACGAGTTCGCGACGGAGGTCGAACAGTACTACACCGAACTCCTGGATCGGATGCACGAGCGCGACGTCGAACTGCCCGACGACCGGATGTATATGTAGCGCCTCCCCCGATCCGCCCCGGCGTACTCCGTTCCGGAACTCAGTGCTACTCGGAACATAGTAAATAGTAAGTGCTCGGCGAGCGAAGCGAGGGTATGGCAGACGACCTCGAACAGACCCTAGAGCGCGTCGGCGAGCGGTTCAACCTCGGCGAGTACGAGATCGACGCGTACCTCGCCGTGCTCGAACACGGCGAACTCACCGCCTCCGCGATCGCAGACCGCACCGATATCCCCCAGCCCCGGGTGTACGATACAGTCCGCAGCCTCTCGGACCGCGGTCTGGTCGAACTCCGGGAGTCGCGCCCGATGAAGATCGTCGCTGTCGACCCCGAGACCGCGTTCGACGACGTGAAGCAGTCGCTCGACGACCTCGTCTCGGAGTTGGAAACGCGCTACACCGCGCCAGCGCGCGACACCGAAGCCGTCTCGCTCGTCAAGTCCCGATCGACGATCCTCCGTTACTTCGAAGAGATCATCGGGAGCGCCGAGTACGAACTCGTCTTGTCGCTCACGCCCGATCTCCTCCGTCGCTTCCGCGACGACCTCGCGGAGGCGGTCGACGACGGTGTGAGCGTTGACCTGCTCGTGACGCCGGCGTCGCGTGCACCCGATCCGACGGAGTTCGACTACCGCGAAGTCGCGACCGTCGCCCGCGCGCGCCGCGGGATCACCTCGCCGGTCCTGGCGGTCGCCGACGGCGACTACTCCATCTACGCGACCCAGGACGCGCTGCGCGACGACCAGGACCGGTACGGCGTCATCTTCCACCGCTCGGCCCTGGGATTCCTCGTCTCGGGCTTCTTCGGAACCGTCCTGTGGACGACCGCGGAGACGCTCGCCGAAGACGGCAAGCAGCGGCCGTTCCCGCGGCGCTACGCGTCGATCCGCCGCGCGGTGAAGGACGTCCGCGAACTCGACGGTCCCTTCTACGCCTCCGTGGCCGGCCGCGACGTCGAGACGGGCGAACCCGTCGTGGTCGAAGGCGAGGTCGAGACGACGACCTTCGAGGAGTCCGAGGAGGTCGCCGCACTCCAACTGGAGACCGACGACGGCCTCCTCGAGGTCGGCGGTCTCGTGGCTTCCCTCGAGGACGTCGAGGCCCAGGAGATCATCCTCGGTCGCGACGGGATCCCGGACCGCGAGCAGTACTGACCCCGACACAAGCTATTAGTAGTCTGTCAGAAAACGGTAGATAGAAGAATATGTTTGATCGACGGTCGTTCCTCCGGACGGCGATCGCCGCGCTCGGCGCGTCCGTGGCCGGGTGTACGTCGCAGCTCGACGCCATCGGCGAGGCCGGGTCGCAGCCGACGGCGACGGCGACGGCGGTCCCCGAGATCCCCGACGCCGTGTTCACCTTCGAGTACGCGGCGGAGACGCAGTCGCTCCGGGTAACGTTCAAGGGCGGCGACAGGCCGCGCGCGGGCCGGCTGTTGATCCGCTCTTCGGATGGGACAGCGTCCCGGTGGAACGAACTCGGCTCGACGGCGGTGACTGGGGGCCAGCGGCTGCGCCAGGGCCAGACCGCAACGCTGAGCGAGTCGGTGATCAACTGGCGGGACCCGGTCGCGGTCGGCGAACGGATCAAGATCGTCTATCGCCCCGGCGGCGACTCGCCGGCCACGATCGCTCAGTTCGACACGCGGGCGGCCGTGACTGCGCGGGCCACACAGACGCCGCCGACGACCGCGACTCCCACTCCCACGCCGACTCCGACTCC
>JBDGUP010000144.1:4528-18536 GCA_042215815.1 Haloquadratum sp.
GAAGGATGAAGCCACCTTCGCCCGCTCACCTCCCGCCCGCTCACCTCCCGCCCGCTCACCTCCCGCCCGCGAGGCGCAACGGCTTTAGCGTTCCCTCCGCAATCGTCGGCGACCGATGGAGTCGCGCACGCGGGCCTACCTGGAGGGGCGCTTCGGCGACTACTACCGCCGGAGCGACGTCTCCCGCCCGCCCGCGGCCGAGCGCCGCGAGTGGGGGCACATCCCCTGGAGTGCGGGGTCGACCACGATGGTCCGCCACCAGTCGCTCTTCGATCTCGGCGACCTGAGCGACTTCCTCCACCGGACGGCGCCGCGACACGTCTACTTCTCGTCGGCCCGGTTCGCAGATCCCGGCGCGACCTCGATGGACGAGAAGGGCTGGCAGTCCGCAGATCTCGTCTTCGACCTCGACGCCGACCACCTCCCCGGCGTCGACCCGGAGGAAGCGTCCTACGCGGAGATGCTCGCCGCCTGCAAGGAGGAACTCCTGCACCTCCTTTCGTTTATCGACGACGACTTCGCGTTCGAGGAGACGCAGGTGGTCTTCTCGGGCGGACGCGGCTACCACGTCCACGTGCGCGACCCCGCAGTGCGCGAACTCGACAGCGAGGCCCGCCGCGAGATCGTCGACTACGTCCGCGCGATCGACCTGGATCGGGAGGGCCTGATCGAGACGCGGTCGGTCCGGGGGACGAACCGTCGCGTCCTCCGGCGTCGCGGCGGCTGGGGCGCCCGGGTGCACCGCCGGCTCGTCGACCTCGCGGAGACGCTGCGAGAGATGGACGAGGCGGACGCGCTCGCGCGCCTGCAGGAACTCGACGGGATCGGCGAGGGGCGCGCGGAGACGATCCTGGGACAGATCGAGCACAACTTCGACGCCATCCGCGAGGGGAACCTCGAGGCCGGCGGCCCCGGGACGCGCATCCTCGTCGACGCGCTCGCGACCGAGGCGATCGAAGCGGAGACCGCGCCGATCGACGAACCGGTGACGACCGACACCAAGCGGCTGATCCGGCTCCCGGGGAGCCTCCACGGCGGGTCCGGACTCCGCGTGACCCCGCTCTCCCGGGCGGACCTCGACGACTTCCGCCCGCTCGAAGACGCGATCCCCGATCGGTTCCGCGGCCGCGAGATCCGGGTGACCGTCACCGATCCCGGACCGACGACGTTCGACGGCGACACGTTTACTATCCCGGCGGGCGAGCAATCCCTCGAAGAGTGCTTGGGAATCTTCTTGATGACGCGCGGGCGCGCAGAGAAGATCAAAGAGTGAAGGCGTGAGTACACCGACGAACGAGGAGACGAGTACCGAAGAATGGATCTAGAAGAGTTGCGGAGCGTCCGGCGGACAGAGCGCCAGAAGGACAGCCTCCAGCACCTCCGCGACTCGTTCTACGAGGACGTCGCCGACTACATCGCCGAACGGAAGGCCGAGCGCCGCCGCGCGGCCGACGCCGCGGACGATCCCTTCTCGGACCCCGACGTCGGCCGGCTCACCGACGAGATCGAGACGGCCGAAGACGTCGTCGAGGCGGTCTACGAGCGCCGCGTCGGGAAGGTGGTGAAGCTGGCGTCGTTCGCGGCCGCGGATATGGGCGCCGACACCGACGGACTCACCGCAGAAGAGCGCGATCTCTTCGATGATCTCGTCGCCCGCATCAAACAGAACCGAGAGACCGTCCTGGAGGTGCTCGCGGGCGAGGGAGACGAAGGCGAGAGCGCGGACGACGCCGGAGAGCCCGCGAACGAACCGGGGCGTGCCGGTACGACGGAGTCGAACGGGCGCGTCGCAGAGACCGCCGCTGCGGAGTCCAAGACTGCCCCCGGGTCTACGACCGCCCCCGAGGACGGAGACGAGATCGACGAGGTGCCGCCGGGCGCCGCGGCGGCCCCCGACGACATCCTGGCCGAGGCGATGAGCGAGTCCGGAGACCGCGCGGAAGCGAGCGCGGACTCCGTCGGCGACTCGGCGACGTCCCCCGATTCGCCGCAGGCGGCGTCGGATACCTCGGGCGAATCGGCAGCGGCGCCGGACGCACGGGAAGTGCCGCCGGACGCGCCGCCGGATGCGCCGCCGGGCGCGCCGGCTCCGGCGGAGGCGGTCGTCGGGAACGGCGGCGCCGAGGGGGCGAACGCGGGCGAGACCGCCGACGAGGCCGAGCGCGTCACGCTCCGGATCACCGAGGACGTCGGCCAGATCTTCGGCGTCGACGAGCGCGAGTACGAACTCGCCTCCGAGGACGTCGTGACCCTCCCGTCGACGAACGCGGGGCCACTTCTGGATCGCGACGCGGCCGAACGGCTCGACTGACGAGCGGGCGGTAGTATCATAATGACGGTTGTAGTCTCGTATCGGTGCTCGCCGGCACCGGAGCGGCGAGCACCGATACACCGGTACAACCGTCATTATCAAGCGTTCGAGGCAGAAACCCATCGGTGATGCTCGACATCGGCGAGACCGCTCCGGACTTCGAGTTGTGCGACCAGCACGGCGAGACGGCGTCGCTCGCGGACCACCGCGGCGAGTACGTCGTCGTCTACTTCTATCCCCGCGCGGACACCCCCGGCTGTACGACCGAAGCCTGCGGCTTCCGCGACACCTTCGAGAAGTTCGAGACCCGCGGCGTGACGGTCTTCGGGATCAGTGACGACCCCATCGACGACCTCGCGGCGTTCGCAGAGAAGTACGACCTCCCCTTCCGGCTGCTCTCTGATGAGGACGGCGAGGTCGCCGCCGCCTACGACTCCTACGGCGAAAAGAATATGTTCGGCAACACCTTCGACGGCGTCTTCCGCAACACCTACGTCGTCGGCCCCGACGGGGAGATCGTTCTCGCCTACGACGGGGTCGCGCCCGAGGGTCACGCCGAGGAGATTCTGACCGACCTCGACGACCTCGACGAGTTCGACGACCGCGGCGACCCCGATCGGTAACGAAACGAAGGGCCGGGGGCGGGACAACCCCTCCAGGCACCGTATTTCCGGTGAAAACGCCGTTCGGGCGGCGCGATGCGGTCCCGAGCGATCCGGGGGGCCGCTTACTGGAACGTCCGGCCGACGCCCGCCTCGGGTTCGCGTTCGACCTCGCTGGTCTGGAAGCGCTCTTCGATCTCCTCGTAGCGCTCGCGGGTCTCGGCGGTGACGCTCGGATTGACCTCGTCGAGGGCCTGCTCGAAGTGGTCCATCGTCACGCGGACGTTCCCGACCGAGTCGGCGAGTTCCTCGGGCGAGACGCTGTTGATGAACTCCCGGCTCGCGGCCATCGACGCCTCGCGGCAGACCGCCTCGATGTCGGCGCCGACGTAGCCCTCGGTCCGCGCGGCCAGGTCGTCGATGTCGACGCCATCGGCCAGCGGCTTCTCCCGGGTGTGGACCTCGAAGATCGCCCGGCGGGCTTCCTCGTCGGGGACGGGCACGTGGACGTGCCGGTCCAGGCGACCCGGCCGGAGGAGCGCCGAGTCGATCAGGTCCGGCCGGTTCGTCGTCGCGACGACGACGACGTCTTCCAGCGATTCGAGCCCGTCGAGTTCGGTCAGGAGCTGTGAGACGACGCGCTCGGAGACGCCGGAGTCGCCCGTGTTGCTGCCGCGCTCGGTGGCGATCGAGTCGATCTCGTCGAAGAACACCACCGTCGGGGCGTTCTCGCGCGCCTTCTGGAAGATCTCGCGGACGCCCTTCTCGGACTCGCCGACGTACTTGTCGAGGAGTTCGGGCCCCTTCACCGAGATGAAGTTCGAGTCGGCCTCGTTGGCGACGGCCTTCGCCAGCAGCGTCTTGCCGGTCCCGGGCGGCCCGTACATCAGGACGCCCTTGGCGGACTGCATATCCATCGCCTCGAAGACCTCCGGGTAGTCGAGCGGCCACTGGATCGTCTCGCGGAGGCGCTCTTTGGTGTCTTCGAGCCCGCCGACGTCCTCCCAGGTGACGTCGGGGACCTCGACGAAGACCTCGCGCAGCGCCGAGGGCTCGATGCCCTTGATGGCCTCCTTGAAGTCGTCGGCGGTCACAGACAGCGACTCCAACACCTCGGCGTCGATCTCTTCGGACTCGAGGTCGAGTTGCGGCCGGATCCGACGCAGCGCGTTCATCGCGGCCTCCTTCGCGAGGCTCTCGATGTCCGCGCCGACGAAGCCGTGGGTGTTCTCGGCGTACTCGTCGAGATCGACGCCTTCGAGCGGCATGTTCCGCGTGTGGACCTGCAGGATCTCCTTGCGGCCCTCCCGGTCAGGCACGCCGATCTCGATCTCGCGGTCGAAGCGGCCGCCGCGGCGCAGCGCCGGGTCGATCGCGTCGACCCGGTTGGTCGCGCCGATGACGACCACCTCGCCGCGCTCGTCGAGGCCGTCCATCAGCGAGAGCAGCTGCGCGACGACGCGGCGCTCGACGTCGCCGCCGGCCTCGCCGCGCTTGGGCGCGATCGAGTCGAGTTCGTCGACGAAGACGATCGCCGGGGCGTTCTCTTCGGCCTCCTCGAAGATCTCCCGGAGCTGCTCTTCGGACTCGCCGTAGTACTTCGACATGATCTCCGGGCCGGAGATCGTATGGAAGGAGGCGTCGATCTCGTTGGCGACGGCCTTCGCGATGAGGGTCTTCCCGGTGCCCGGCGGCCCGTGGAGGAGGACGCCCTTGGGCGGCTCGATGCCGAGCCGCTGGAACAGCTCGGGGTGCCGCATCGGCAGCTCGATCATCTCGCGAACCTGTTCGAGCTCGCGGTCGAGACCGCCGATGTCCTCGTAGGTGACGTTCGGCGTCTCGCTTTCGGCCTCTTCTGCGGACTCGATCTCCTCGGCGGGAGTCTGGCTGATCGAGACCTCCGTCGAGTCGGTGACGACGACCGTACCGGACGGCTCGGTCGAGGCGATCTTCAGCGGGATCGGCTGGCTCGAAGAGGTCATAAAGCCGAACCCGAACGGGATCCGGATGTTCTGGCCCTGCGTCACGGGCTGGCCCGAGAGCTTGTCGCGCAGGTGAGCGCCGATGTTCCCGCTGATCCGGAGGTTCTGCGGGAGCGCGACGGAGACGTGCTTCGCGGGCTTGATGTCGGCCTTCTCGACCTCAACGCGGTCGTCGATACCGACGTTGGCCTGCTGTCGGAGGCGCCCGTCGATGCGGATGACCCCGCTGCCGCTGTCCTCGGGGTAGCCGGGCCAGACTCTGGCGATCGCGGTGCCGTCCTGGCCGTCGATGCGAATGTAGTCGCCGCCTTCGAGGCCCAGTTCCGAGGCGGCCTCGCGGTCCATCGCCGCGAGCCCGCGGCCGGCGTCCTTCTGCTTGAGGGGTTTGACCGTGAGCTTCATCGTTCCACCGTGATAGTCAGTACGCCGTTGTTCGTCGCGACCGACGCGTCCTCACCCGGCAGCTCGAACTCGGTCTCGACGACGCCCTGGTCGGTGTCGGCCACGACGATCGCGGTCGTGCCGACCACGTCGACGTCGACGTCCTCGGCAGCGAGACCGACGTCCGCGGCGAGGACCCAGCTGTCGCCGTAGTCGTACCGGCGGACGATCCGCTCGTCCCTCTCGGTAAATTGCGTAGTGTTCATCGATGATTCCTAACGTAGGGTTAGTCGTGTTTATATTTAAATCTGTCGTGTGAGAATCGCATCACGGCGCGGTATACCGAGAGAACCGGTCGAATTGCGCTTCGACGGCAGATCGCGGGTGTCGATCCCATCCGGTGATCTCGCTCTCGGGGTGAACGCGACGCGCGCGGGCGAGATCCCGTTCCGACCGCTGGTGCCGCTCGGGGGTTTATACTCGATCGAATCCTACCTTCCGGTATGCGAACAGTCACACATCACGGCCGGGAGACGGCCTATCGAGTGTTCGACCGATCGACCGCCGGCCCGACCGTCCTCGCGATCCACGGGAGCGGGGGGAGTCACCGCGTCTGGAGCGCGCAGGCGGACCTGGCCGGCGACGTCCGGGTCGTCGCGCTCGACCTGAGCGGCCACGGCCGGAGCGGGGACGTGGCAGCCGAGCCGGGGTACGAGACCCGCTCGGCGTACGTCGACGACGTGCTCGCGGTCGCGGCCGCGACCGAGGCGGACGTCCTCCTCGGCCACTCCCTCGGCGGTGCGATCGTGCTCACGGCGCTGCTCGAACGCGACGTCGACGTCTCTCGGGTGATCCTCGCGGGGACGGGTCCCCGCCTGCCCGTCCTCGACGACCTGTTGCGGTGGGTCAGAGACGACTTCGAGCGGGCCGTCGAGTTCTTTCAGGAGCCGGATCACCTGTTTCACGATCCCGACCCGGAGCGGCTCGAACTCTCGCGGGCGGCGCTCGAAGCGGCCGGGAGCGAGACCCTCGAACGGGACCTCCTGACCGCCCATCGGTTCGACGTCCGCGGCGAACTCTCGGCTATCGATCGACCGACCCTCGCGCTCGTCGGCGAGTACGACCGGCTCACGCCGCCGTACTACCACGAGACGCTCGAAGCGGAGATTCCCGACTGCGAACTGACGGTCCTGGCTGACGCCGCCCACCTCGCGATGCTGGAAGTACCGGAGCAGTTCAACGACGCGGTGCGGTCGTTCCTTGACGTCGGGTGACGACTCGGGGATGAGAATTAACTGAAATACGAGCAAAACTACAATTAATCCGTCTTAAATTTAGTTAAATCGGCCTCACGGACCTCCTATTATACGTGCTGCTGGGCCGTTGTGAGAGACACAGATGAGACGAAAAAGCACACTCGTCGTCGCGGCACTCCTCGTCGTGAGTGCAGTCGCGGTGGTGCCAGCGGCCACCGCCGCCCAGGAAACGACGACCACGGCTGACGGCAGTACGGAGACCGAGACCAACGAGACGGACGCCAACGCGAGTCTCGCACTCGGTGCCCGCCTCGACGCCATCGTCGGAATACAGCAGACCGAACTCGAAAGCGAAGTCGAAGGCCGCGCGTTCGGACTGGCGATCGCGGCTGCAGCCAACGAGAGCGAGAAGGCGAGTGTCGTCGCCGCCCGGTACGGCGACCTCGACCAGCGACTGAACGAGTTGCGCCAGCGCAAGCAGGAACTCCGGCGAGCCCGTCAAAACGGTTCGTTGAGCGAGGCACAGTTCCGCGCGGAGATGGCGGAATTACACGCTCGTGTGCAATCCGTCCAACAGATCGCCAACAGAACCGAGAACGTGTCCCGCGGGCTCCCAGAAGAAGTCTTGGAATCGAAGGGCATCAACGTCACCGCGATACAGCGGCTGAAGAACAACGCCAGCGAGTTGACGGGACCGGAGGTGGCCGATATCGCCCGTAGCATCGCAGGTCCCTCTACCGGTCTCTCCGCCCGCGCCGGACCCGCGAAGGGAGCCGGTCCCAACCTCGGGAACGAGACCGACGGCCGGCCCGAGGGCGTTCCCACCGGCGGAGACCGAACGCCTGGCGGTCCGGCCGAACGTACGCCGTCGGGGAACCGAACGGCAGAGCAGCGCAACGAGACGACCTCGACCGACACCGGTACCGGCCCCGCGACGACTGACCGGAATCCGGGCGACAACAGAGCGGGTTCCGAGAGCAGGTCGGGCCGGTCCGGTGCGTAACGAGGGTTATCGAGCCGAAGACGATCCGAGAATCGCCTTCACAATCGGTTTATACAGATAGGGAAACCACAAAACAATGGATCGAAACTGTGGCAGCATCGTTGGCATTGCAGTCGCGGTTGCACTCGTCGTATCCGTGGGGGCTGTTCCGGCGAGCGCCCAACAGTCCGATCCCGTGTTCGAGGTTGCGCTCCACGAGGACGGCTCCGCGACGGTCACCATCGTCTACACCTTCGATTTGACGACCGACACCGAAAAGCAAGCGTTCGAGCAACTGAGGAACGAGGCGGACGCGCGCGAACGGTTCGTCACGAGCTTCGAACAGCGGATGCGCACGTTCGTATCGGAGACGGAGAACGCGACCGGTCGAGAGATGTCGGTGGGCGACGCCAGCGTCGCGTTTTCGACGAGCGACCGGACCGGTATCGCCGCGTTGACCATCGTCTGGAACGGCCTGGCCGCCAACGAGGGCGACCGGCTGGTCGTCTCCGAGCCGTTCGCCAGCGGCTTCAATCCCGATCGAACGTTTCGGATCGTCGCCCCCGAGGGCTACGAACTGACCTCGGTGTCGCCACCGGCCGATACTCGCGGTTCGCGCCGGGCGATCTGGCAAGTGGGAACCAGCCTCGACGGCTTCAAGGTCGTCGCGGCACCGGCAGCGACCGAAACCACCGCACCGTCTACAGCGACGCCGACAGACGGGGAAGGCGAAACGACGCCGACGGACGGTCCCGGGTTCGGTTTCGTCGTAGCACTGATCGCAGTGCTGGCAGCAGCGCTGCTGGTAGGCCGCGGTCGCACCGGCTGATACTGATAGGAACCATCGCAAGCCCGCATAGCTTTCCCGCCGGACGGTCGTCGGCCTCCCCGATCCGACCGGATACCGGCACCGCTTTGGTCGCGCCGACGAAGGCCCGAACGTGCAACCGGTCGAGACCTCAGACCCCGACGGCGTCGACTACGGATGGGTGATGCAGACCACGTTCGTGCTCACGATCGTCGCGGGGGCGCCGCTCGTCGCCCTGCTGTCGCTCCGGGTCACGCTCCCGACGTGGGCCGCACGCGTCGAGTTCGCGGTCCGCGTCGGCGCGGTGGTCTGGGTCGCGGTCGCCCTGGGCGTCTTCGCGTACGCGCGGCGGTCCGACGCCGGAGAGGGCGGTCCCGACCCCGACGAGTGACTGCACGGCACCTCAGAACGGGTCCGTCGGCCCGTAGCCGGCCTCGCCACTCCCGGTGGCGGGTTCGGCGCCGGCGTCTGGCCCTGTCGGCCCCGCCTCGGCGTCCGGGACGTCTCCCGTCTCGCAGAACGTCGCCGCCAACCCCCGCAGTTCGCGGTTGATCGCGTCGGCCTCCTGGTGCATCGGATCGACCCGGACGTCCACCAGGTCGTACTCGTGGCGCTCTGGGAGGCCGTTCCAGGCCCGGAAGGAGCCGACGGTGAGCGTGTGGCTCTGTGGACAGAAGGGCGTCGTCGGCGTGAACTCCGCGCGCAGGACGGTCGCGTCGGCGTCGAGCGCCGCGGGCGACCCGTCTGCCGCGCCGTCGACAACTGCGTATCTGTACCCCGCGTCCGGGTGCCGCGTGTCGAGGTTCAGCCGCGCGAGGTTGTAGCCGAACGTCATATCGTAGACCGTCCGCGCCTCGAAGACCTCGCGCGTCAGTCGGTGGAACGCGACGTGGGCGTCGCCGGTGAGAACCGCACCCGTCGTCAGGAAGTCGCCCGGCTCCGGGATGTGTTCCGGAACGAACGCGTCGAAGTCGTCGAAGAGCGCCTCCTCGTCGCTCGCGTCGCCGCCGAAGGGCGAGGGGAATCCGACCATACCCGACCGTCGGGACCGAATCGGGGTAGTCGTCGCCCCGAACACGTTCGGTCGGAGCGGCGGCTAGTTCACGTGCACGCGGACGACGTGCCCGCCGCACCCGCACTGCTGGATGTACTCCCACTCGACGGCGTCGCCGTGGGACGCCGCCAGCGCGTCGTAGAGGTACGTCTCCGGGTGACCGTGTGCGCTGTGAGTCACGAGGTTGACGTGGTGGCCCGCCGCCGTGTGGTCTATGGCTTCCCGCGCCTGTTCGACGACGCGTTCGCGGCTCTCGGCGTGTCGGGGCTGCTCCAGATTCGCCGACCACGAGTTGTCGTGGACGCGGTCGGTGATCGGGTCGGCGTCGAGGGTGTGACCGTCCGCGTCGGTGCGTTCGGCGTCGGTCGCGTCGGGATCGGCACTCATAGTCGCCCCTACGTGCTCGATCGGGAGAGGCGATTCGCCGAATATGTTCGCCCGACTACCGCGCCAGATACTCGAGTTGGGCGTTCAACTCCCGGGTCCGCTGTCGCTTGATCACCGTCGCGTCGAGGACGGACCCGACGACGGCGGCGCCGAGTTCGAAGTCCGTCTCGGCTTCGACCCGCGTCCCGTCGTCCGTCTCTGTCGTCCGAACTGTCGTGGTCATCGTCTCGAACAGCCCCTCGCGCTGTCGGTATGCGAAGTCGGCGTCGACGTCGTCGAGCAGTTCCAGCGTGAGTTCGATCCGCACCGGGCCGACCTGATTCGCGATCTCGACGACGCCGTCCCGGTGATCGACCGTATCGAAGCCCGCGGCTCGGAGGAACGCTTCGACGTCCCGCATCCGCTCGCGGACCGTCTCGACGTCGCGAGGGACGTCTCGCTCCACCGTAACTGTCTGCATCGTCCGCTATGCCTTGGGGAACCGCGCGACGAACTCGTTCGGTCCGCGCTGTTCGACCTCGTATCCCGACGCGTCGAACGACTCGACTTCGGCCTGCATCTCGTAGTACAGCGGCTTCGGCTCGTGGTCGTTGACGAGTTCGAGCGTGTCGCCGCTCTCGAGGGCCTCGAAGGCATCGTGGATCTTCGGGTGTCGCTGCGCCGGCGGGACGTCTCTGACGTCGAGTTCGGTCGTCGCCATACCGGTTCTTCGTCGCCGGAACGGGGAACGTTTTCGTGCGAACATATTCGGCGTCGAATACCTCCCGCTGCGCGTCCTACCGGTGGACGTGAACCCCGAATCGTACCTCGCCGACCTCGACGTCTCGACCGACCGCGCGATCGACTTCCTCGACGCCCGCGAACTCCCCCCGCCGGAGCCGCTCGAAGAGACCCTGTCGCGGCTGGCAGACCTCGACGACTCGACGGTCTTCGTCCAGCTCAACGACCGCGCCCCGCAGTTCCTCTTTCCGAAGCTCGACGACCGCGGGCTCGCCTATCAGACCGCGGAGACGGACGACGGCGTCGTCACGGCCGTCTGGCGGGCCGACGCCGAGTGACGGGGGCGCTGTGGCCGCGGCGGACGTCGGCCCGTGCGTCCCACCCCGCGTCTCACACTGATAGTGAGTATCGCAACCGTACATCGATTCTCGCTCTGATTACTCGCTCCGGGCCGTCGCTGCGAGGACCACGAGCGCCGTGCTCGGCTCCCGCGCGACGGGCGATACCTCCCGGGTGCCGGCGAACCTGGCGATCTCTCCCGCCTCGAGCGGGTGTGACTCGCCGTCGAGTTCGAGGTCGACCGCGCCGTCGACGAGGTAGAACACGACGTCCCGGTCCGGGTGTCGGTGCGGTGGAATCCGCTCGCCGGCGTCGAGCCGCAACCTGACCGTCTTCGGCTCGGCCTCGGGGAAGACGTCCGCGTGCGGCGTTTCCTCCAGCGAGGCGAGGTCGCGAATCCGCGTCATCGACCGTCTCCCTCCGCGGTCTCGGCCGGGAGTGCCGGCTCGAACTCCCCGTTGGCGAGCCCGCGGCGGACCGGCTCGTGCTCGGCGTGGGTCGGCGACGGCGCCGTCACCAAGAGCGTCTCCAGCCGCTCGTCGCCGGTGCGGATCCCGCGCTCGACGCCCGCCTCGACTGCGACCACCTCGCCCGCGTCGACGGGGTGGCTCTCTTCTCCCTCGCGGACGATACCGCTTCCCGATCGGACGTCGACGACGACGTCGCTCTCCGGCGCGTGGACCGGGATGAACTGCCCCGGCTCGAAACACGCGTAGACGACTTTCGCCGCGTCGCTGTGGTGGAGTTCGTTCGCCGCGAACTGCTCGTCCTCGTAGCTCCGCGCGTCGTCGAGATCCAGTTTCGGCATCGGGTGGACGGAGGGGCCGCCGACGGGTCGGGATTGCGGCGAATATGTTCGGGCACACGCACAGGGACGTGCGGCACCGAGAGACGGGTATGGGCGCGATTCCATCCGGGATCGAGACGGACGCGCAGCCGCCGATGCGTGTACCGCTCCGACACTTCGTCGTCTCGCTCGGGTTTTTGATCGCCGGCGCGGCCGTCGGCGCGCTCGTCCCGCTCGAGGTGGTGCCCGGGCTGGGGACGCTGGCGCACGTCCACCTCCTCCTCGTCGGCTGGGTCTGTCTCACGATCGTCGGCGCGATGACGCAGTTCGTCCCGGTGTGGTCCGGCACGACGCTTCACTCCTCGCGACTCTCGGTGGTACAGCTGTGGGCCGTCGCCGCCGGGCTGGTGGGGTTCGTGGTCTGTCTCCTCGGCGGAGTGGTCTCGTGGCTCCCGCTCTTCGGCGGGCTGTTGCTCGTCGGGTTCTGGATCTTCGTCTACAACGTGGGTCGGACGCTGCTCGGGGTGCGCCCCTGGGACGTCACAGAGCGACACTTCGCGCTCGCGCTGGGTTTCTTCCTGCTCGCGACGGCCCTGGGGCTGACCCTCGCAGTGGGGTACACCCGGCCGCTCTTCGTAGGCGAGATGGCAGGTCTCGGGCTCGCCCGCGCCCGCGTCCGGGCCGCCCACGCGACGCTCGCGGTCTTCGGGATCGTGCTGACGACGGTCTTCGGGGCGCTGTACCAGCTCGGTCCGATGTTCACGCAGTCGGACTTGCACGGACTCGACTGTCCCCTCCGGCGCGTCGAGGAGGTCGGCTATCCGCTCGGCGTCCTCGCGCTCGCGGCCGGCCGGCTCGTCGGGTCCCCGCTCGCGGCTCGCGTCGGCGGCCTCCTCGTCGTCGCCGGCGTCGCCGCGATGGGCGTAATCCTCGCCCGGCGGCTCGTCGACCGCACGGTGGAGTGGTCGCCGATGCTCCGCCGCTATGGGGTCGCCGCGGTCGCGATGTGCCTCTGGGCGGTCGGGACCGCACCCGGCTGGCTGGCCGCGCCGCTCGCGCCGGACGCGCTGTTCGGTCCGCCCGCGCTCTCTCACCTCCTGCTTTTCGGCGTCGTCGGCTTCGTCGTATTCGGCACTCTCTACCACGTCGTGCCGTTCATCGTCTGGGTCCACCGGTACAGCGACCGCCTCGGCTTCGAGACCGTCCCGATGATCGACGACCTCTCCGACGACCGGCTCGCGCGGGTCGACTTCGGGCTGCTCGTGCTCGGTCTCGTCGTGGTCGTCGCGGTCGAGGCCGGGACCGCCAGTTCGCTTCTCGCCGGCGCCACTGCTCGCGTCGCGCTCGCTGTCGGGGGGTTCGCCTCGCTTGTCGGCTGTCTCGCCTTCGCGGGAAACCTCCTCGCGGTGGTCCGGAACCACGGCGGGGACTCCCTCGCTGCGGTCGTGATATCCGAGCGGCTGTCCGACCGCTCCCGAGAGGCGTGATACTGATAGGGTCACGACGGGCGTGGCGTTCACTCCAAAACGAGAACGTCGTTGTCAACCGTGTCGATGTCGGCGGTTCGACCGTCGGGAGTCACTCTCACGAGGTCCCGCGCGGCGGTGATCGGGCCGTCGTACGCCCGCCGAATCCGCTCCATCTCGCTTTCGATCGCCTCTTCGTCGTCCTGGCTGATGTGCGAGAGGACGAGTGCGCCCGCGTCGGCCGCGCTCGCACTCGCACCGATGTCCTCGGCGCCCGAGTGCAACGCGGTTTTCGGCTCGTCGGGATCGGCGCCGGCGTCGATGATCCGGTTGTGGACGAGGAGGTCCGTCCCCGAGGCGAGTCGCTGGAGGTTCCCCGTCGTAGATCCGGACCGCCTCGTTGTCCGCTTCGATCGTCGCGTCGACCGCGTGGGGTTCGACCGCCAGTTCGCCGCCCTTGTAGTGATCGATGAACCCCGCCAGGTAGCTGTACGCGCCCGATTCGGGATCGAACAGACGCGAGACGAACGCCTCGATCCCGGGGAAGTCGCTGGTCCCCGTCGGCCCGTAGACGGGCAGCGGTCGGTCCCGGTCCCGCTGGTAGCTGGCCTTGACGACCGCCGGGAGGTCTGTGCTGTGGTCGACGTGCAGGTGGCCGATGAACACGGCCTCGAACTCGGCCGGGTCGATCCCGGCTTCCGCGAGGCGGGCACCGATCCCGCCCCCGGCGTCAAGCAGGAATCGCGGCTCGCCGTCCACGTTCACGACGTGGCCGGCGTTCGCCCGGCCGTTGCCGAACGAGGACGCTCCCGATCCGAGGACGGTGATCGACAGCGGCGGGGCCGCTTCGGAGTCGCTGCTCGGGGCGGTACCGGTCTGTAAACTACCCCACCCTACTTCGCTCGGTCTGACGACCTCGCTTCGTTGAGGGTG
>JBDGUP010000022.1:0-7812 GCA_042215815.1 Haloquadratum sp.
AACGTCACGAAGTTCGCGATCCCGACGATGTCGACGCCCGCGGCCCAGAGATCCGGGTATTCAGTCATCGCCGCGAGCACCATAAAGCCGCCGTAGGACCCGCCCATCGCGACGACCCGGTCGGGATCGACCGCGGGGTGGTCCGAGAGCCACTCGACGGCCGCTTTCACGTCGGCGACCGCGTCCATCCGGTTTTCGACGTCGTCGAGGTGGCCGTAGGCCGTCCCGTAGCCGGCCGAGCCGCGGACGTTCGGCTCGAAGACGGCATAGCCGTTCGCGAGGAAGTACTGCGTCACCGCGCTGAACGAGGGGCGCCGCTGTGACTCGGGGCCGCCGTGGATGTCGACCACGACCGGCGTCTCGCCGGCGCCCGTGTCCGTCTCCGGCAGCGAGAAGAAGGCGGGAATCTCGCGGCCGTCGAAGGTCGGATAGTGGATCAGTTCGGGTTCGACGAAGGTATCGCGGGGGATGCCCGCGGTCGCGGCCCGGGTCCAGCGCTCGGCCTCGCCCGCGTCGACGACGTAGACGTTCGCCGGGTCCGCACGCCGCGTGACGGTGAGCGCGAACCGGTCGCCAGCCGCGTCGTAGGCGACCCCGCCCGCGACGCCGCGGGGCAGGTCGGGCGCGTCGGCCGCCCGAATCGCCCCCGCGTCGGTCAGCTCGCCGACGGTGAGTTCGGTGTAGCCGTCGACGTTCGTGGAGTAGGCGATCCGGCCGGTCTCGTCGTCGACTGCGACCCCGTCGATCTCCCAGTCGGGATCCGAGGCGACGAGCGAGAACTCGCCGGTCTCGACATCGACGCGCCAGAGGTCAAGCGTGTCGCTCTCGCGGTCGGAGACGAGGTAGACGTCGTCGCCGTCCGGTCCCCACTCGGGACTCTGGAAGCGGACGGTCCCCTCGTGCGGCGTCAGGAGCGTCGTCTCGCCCGTGTCGAGGTCGAGCACGGAGACGTCCTGATCGAAGTTCGAGTAGGCCTCCGAGACCAAAAGGCGCGAGTCGTCCGGTGCCCACCCGGCGAGCGTGAGCCAGCCGTCGCCGTCGGCGACGCGGTCGGCGTCGTCGCCCGTCTCGTCGCGTCCCTGGACGTAGACGTCGAAGACGGACTCCTCGCGGCGGTTCGAGGCGAAGGCGACGCGCTCGCCGTCGTGGCTCCACCCGCCCCACCGGTGTTTCGCTTCGGGCGTCGCGGTGAGGTTCGTGATCGCTCCGTCGCGGAGATCGTACCGGAAGAGTTGCTGGCGCTCGTTACCGCCTTCGTCCATCCCGAAGGCGAACTCCTCGCGCTCGGGCGACCAGGCGACGAACGTCACGCGCTCGTCGAAGAAGGTCCGCTGCTCGGGCCACCCGCCGGGTTCGTCGACCGTCCAGACCTGCGGCGTGCCGGTCGTGTCCATCAGGAACGCGATCCGTTCGTCGTCCGGGCCGATCGACGCGCCGTAGGCGCTCCGGATGTGTAGATAGCGCTCGATGTCGTGTGCCATACCTTCGATACCGGCGAGCGGCAAGAAAGCGTTGCCCCTGTGATGATGACGGTTGTCGTCTCGTCCCGGCGCTCGTCGATACCGGGGGCGAGCACCGGTACAGAGTTATACTGTCGGACGAAATCGTTGATACTCTCGTCTCCCCTTCGGGGGACGCAGGAGTAGCAGGGCGTTCGTCCGACAGTCTCCAACCGCCAGTATGACGTGTGGGTCCGTTGGAGGACGCCTCGTACAGACCGCGGGCTGTGTCAGTATCAGATCAGATCAGATCAGATCATCCCTTCGGCTTTGAGCCCCTCGATGACGTCGTCGACGAGCGACTCGACGTCCTGGTAGGGAAAGTCCTGGTGGGAGCCGAGCTTTGCGGCCATCTCCATCGCGGTCAGCGTCACGTCGCCGGCCTCGAACTTGGTTCCCGGCCCGTCCGGGAGCGCGGGCACGAGGTCCATCTGGCTGTCGATGGGGAAGTCTGCACCACTGAACGCGTCGGTGAACTGCTGGCGGAGTTCCGACTCTACGTCTGCCATAGCGGGGAGGTGCGAGACGACGCGCAAAAGCGTTCCGGAACCACCACAAATTAGTTGATAGTTGTTGTGAAAATCACTCCTTTTTTCGTCTTCGCAGCAGAACCTTCGACAATGCCGGACCGCCAGTACGGCGTGGAAATGACAGACGACGAGATCGCGGCGTTTCTCACCCGGCGGGGGCACGGCGTGCTCTCTTTCGGCGGCGACCGACCGTACAGTCTGCCGATCTCGTTCGGCTTCGACGTCCTCGAAAACCGGTGTATCTTCCAGCTCGTCTTCCACGAGGGCAGCGAGAAACTGGCACGACTCGAGGCGTCCGACCGCGTCTCGCTCGTCAGCTACGAGTGGAACTCACCCGACGACTGGCGGAGCGTCGTCATCGAGGGGAGGCTCGCGCGGATCGAATCGGGGTCGGCGGACGCGATCGCGGCCTCGGAGGTGTTCGCCCAGTACGCCTCGCTCGCCGGGTTCGCGGTGTTCGATCGGCCGGTGTCGGAGCTGGATCCGGAGTGGTTCGAGCTGGACATCGAGGAGATGCAGGGTCGTCACGCGCCGTCGATCGACTGATAGTGACTGCTCTGGTCTCTTCCCGCCGAGCGCCGAAAGACAAACCAAAGTATTCACTACAGCGGACTTCCAACCCCTTCCTATGACTGACGGTAACGCGGAGATGTCCCGTCGCGCCTTTCTCACGACGACGGCCGGCGCCGCTGGGGCTGCCGGTGCTGCTGGAACCGCTGCGGCACAGGAGAGCGGTGGCGGTGGCGGTGGCGGCGGCAACACCGTCACGGTGACCGTCGGCCCCGGCGGTAACTTCGTCTTCGAGCCCGGAACGGCCGAGCCGCTCCGGATCACCCCCGGCACGACGGTCAAGTTCGTGTGGGATTCGGACAACCACAACATCGTCGTCTCGAGCCAACCGGAGGGCGCGAACTGGAAGGGAGCGCCCGGAGGCTCGGGCAAACTGTACAACACCGGGTACACTTACACCCACACCTTCGAGACGAAGGGGACCTACGAGTACTTCTGCCAGCCCCACAAGGCGCTGGGGATGGTCGGGACCATCATCGTCTCCGAATCGACGCCGACACCGGCGGGCTCGAACGTCCCGAAGGTCCCCGACTCGGCGAAGACGCTCGGCGTCGCGTCTGCGTTCACGATGGTCGCGACGCTCGGACTCGGCTTCTTCTTCCTGAAGTACGGCGGGGACTACGAGATAGAAGAGGAGTAGCCGGCGCCATCGGTCGCAGCGGCGACGCCCGGAACGACAAGGGATTTATTCGTCAGCCCCGTTCGTCCCCCTATGCCCGGTCTGCTCTCCGACGCGTTCGCGTGGGTCGTCGTCCTCACGTTCGTGTTCGGAGCGCTCGTTCGAGACCGCAACGAGCGGTTCGCGCGCGCGGCGACGGTCGCCGCCTGGATCGGCTTTGCGGTCTTCTGGCTGAATCTGGTCCCGCACTTCGCGTTCGAACAGAAGAGCTACGTCGAGGGGATCCTCTCGGTCGCGGCCGTGCCGGCCTCGGTCTACACCGGCTACCTGCTGTGGAACGGCCGCGACTCGCTGTTCGTGCTCTCGCGAGCCGTGGCCGCGATGGGGTTGATCTACCTGCCCTTCGAGACGATTCCGGCGTTCTCGCTCCTCGGCGTCGCGTTCCCGGCGCCGCGCGGCGTCCTGATGGAGACGGTCGCCGCCCAGACCGGCTTCCTCGTGAACGCGCTCGGGTACCACCCGGAGATGATCGTCGGCGATCTGGGCTACCGGAACACGTTCCTCTTCTTCGCGGGCGATCACCGCCTCACCGTGTCGGTCGTCCTCGCGTGTACGGGCCTTGGGAGCATCGCCATCTTCGCCGGACTGATCGCCGCCGTCGAGGCGCCGCTGCGCCGGAAGGCCCGCGCGATGGCGATCGCCGTCCCGATCATTTACGGGCTGAACCTCCTGCGGACGACCTTCATCACCATCGCCTTCGGGAAGCAGTATATGCAGTGGTTCGTCGACGAGATACTCTTTCTGTTCGGCGCGTCCGACCCGTATATGGTCTCGTTTTTCATCTCGGACCGGATCATCAGCCAGGTGCTCGCGGTGGTCGTCCTCGTCGGGATCACCTACCTGGTCGTCCGCGAGGTCCCCGAACTGCTGACGATCATCGAGGACGTGCTCTATCTGGTGACCGGCGACGAGTACGACCTCGAATCCCACCTGGGTCTCGGCCGCTCCGGCGTCTGATCATACTGTCGGACGAAACCGTTGATACCCTCGTCTCCCCCTCCCGGGGGTACCCAGGAGTAGCAGGACGTTCGTCCGACAGTATATCTCGCGCTCGCTGTCCCTGACAGCCCCGGTCTCGTTCTCGTTCTCCTCTCCGACGCGTATTCGCCCGCGCGGACGTCCGAGACGTGCTGGAAGCCGGAGCAAAACGCGTTCCCGGTGTCGGCGGTCGCCTATCAGTATCCGATCGAGGCCGGAGAGAGCGTGACGCCTCCGTACGTCTCGTCGCTCGGAGCTACGCCTCGTAGTCGGCCAGTAGCTCGGGGGGTGCCCCGCCCAGCGCTTCCAGCGCGTCGCGTTCGACGTGGTGGAGGTCGCCGGGGAGCACCAGCAGGTGGAGCGGCCCGCCAAAGTCGCGGTCGGCGAGCGCCGACAGGCGATCCGCCGCCACGAGGGGCTCGGGGCTACCCGCACGCGCGACGGCGACCCCGAGACCGTCTTCCCAGTCGTCGGCGAGCAGTCCCGCGGCCACGTCCGCGGTCATATACGCGTCGCGTTCGGCCTTGATGTCGAGGTAGGCCAGGGTGTGGAGGCCGCGCTCTCGGTTCGCCTCGATCGCCTCGATCACGCTCTGGGGAACGCCCTCTCCGCCGTGCGCGCTGGGGAACGGGAGCGTCACCGACTTGCCGAAACGGTAGTTCTGCAGTCCGGTGAGACCGCTCGCGGCGGTCTGGGCCGTGACGCCGTGGACGACTCGCGTGTCGATGCCGCGCTCGGCCGCGCGCAGTCGGAGGTCGACGTGCGTGGTCGAGATCATCGTATCGCCCGCGGTGAGGAAGGCGACGTCGCCGGTCTCGGCGGCGTCGAGGATGGCGCGGGGATCCCGTTCGACGCCGGCCCGGTCGAGCACCTCGATGTCGACGTCGTGGTACGACGCGAGGTCTTCGACTGTCGCACCCACGAGGTGGCTCGTGTAGAACTCCGCGAACGCGCGGTCGGCGTCGGCGAGCGCGTCCCGCCCCTCGACGGTGATCGAGCGCTCGTCGTAGAGGCCGAGGCCGATGAACGTGAGCATCGTGCCGACCTGCGCGGGCGACGCGTATAAGCGGCGTGATCGGGTCGGTCGCCTCGCAGTCGGCTCCGGTCGGACGGCGCGCTCGCGGCCGGCTGGTCACCGGTCCGTCATTATCAGACGTCCTCGGATTCGGGTCCCTCGTTCCCGTGCAGGCCGAGGTCGGCAGCGACGGCGTCGGCGAGTTCGTCTGCGAGCACGGGGTCGACCTGGGCGACGTCTCTCCCGTCGTGGCGGCGTTCGTTGTGTCGCTCCAGCGAGCCCCGGAGGTCCGAGAGCGGAACCCGCGATTCCGTCCCACACTCCTCGCAGACGATCGGAACGGCCGGTTCGCCGTCGTCGGTCATACGTGACACTGGTGCGATCGAGGTGAAAACTGGTCCGGTTTCGAGAAACGTTACGCTCCGACTTCCGCCCCGACATAGAGGACGACGACGAGGAAGATCCAGACGACGTCGACGAAGTGCCAGTACATCGAGACCGTGCTGACGGAGACGTGGCGCTCGGCCGAGTACTGGCCCAGCAGCGCTCGGACGAAGACGATCCCGAGGAGGACCGCGCCGAGGCTGACGTGCAGCCCGTGCAGACCGGTGAGGCCGAAGAACGCCGAGCCGAAGAACCCCGAGGTGAGCGTGAAGCCCTTGTGGACGATGAACTCGTAGTACTCGTAGGCCTGGCCGCCGATGAAGATCACGCCCAAGAGGAGCGTCACCGCGAGTCCGCCGACGAACTTCCTGCGGTCGCCGTTGCGGATCGCCACGTGCGCGTAGTGGAGCGTGACCGACGAGAGGATCAAGATCGCCGTGTTGATCAGGACGAGCGAGCCGGTGAGTTCGGGGATCCCCTGGAAGATCGTCTCCCAGTCGCCGGCGCGGATGTAGAAGTAGTAGCCGAAGAGACCGCCGAAGGTAGCCAGTTCCGACCCGAGGAAGGCGAGCATCCCCCACCGGAGCTTGTTCCCGCTCTGGCGGTCGGCCTCGCGAGACCAAAACGATCTCACGAAGGCGTGATACACCCATCCGTACAGTCCGACGAGGAAAACCGCGACGGTCACGACGAGCGCTACCGGGCCGACCATCGGACCGACGATGGCGTTGTCACCGCGACCCAGGATGTACAGCGCGGCCGCGACGTAGACGCCCGCCGCGCCGAGCGCGGTGACGAACGGCCACCAGCTGGCTTCCCCGAACCCGCGGGGCCAGTCCTCCACCGCGGGCAGGTGGTGTCCGTGGTCGTCGTGTGCTTCTTCGGTACCCATACCCCTGGGTTTCGATCCGACGACTAAAAACCCTCCCAAAACGCGCCGCGGTGGCGCGAGGGAGTAGGGCGGGGTAGTTTACTCCCCGCGTGCCTCCACGTGATACGGCCCCGACGCGATCTCCTCGCGGAGGTCGCCGAGCGTTTCCCGATCCGCGTCGCCGGTCATCTCGGTGACGACCGCGAGCACCTCCTGGCGGGAGACCTTCACGCCCGTCGACGAGAGCGCGTCCTCGGGGCGCGCGACCAACTCGCGGAGCGTCCCGACCGCCAGCAGGAAGGGAATAGCCCACGCTTCGAGGGTGTTCCCGTCGCGGAGCGGGACCGTCTCCAGATACGTCTGGGCGTCGTCGAGGAACGAACTCGCGAACTCGGCGGTCCGCCGGACGACCGACGCGGCGCCCGCCCGGTGTTCGTCGGCGACGACCTCCTCTTGGGGCACGCCCGCGTCCCGCAGCCACTCGGCCGGGAGGTAGACGTTGTCCTCGTCGACGTAGTCGTCGTAGACGTCCTTCGAGACGTTGACGAGCTGCAAGAGCAGACCGAACTCCTCGGCGGTGTCATAGAGGCGGCGGCGGCGGTCCCGCGCGACGTCGTGTCGCGTCACGAGGTTGGTGATGAGGTTGCCGACGGTCCCGGCGGCGTAATAACAGTACTCTTCGAGTTCGCCTCGAGTCTGGATGCGGAGGCCGCCGGCGTCCTCGTAGCGCTCGACGAACTCTGCCATCCCCCGGACCAACTCCCGCGCCGGAGGGACGATCGCCCGCTGGACGTCCTCGGGGAGGCTCTCGAACGTCCGGAGCACGCGGGGCGCGTCGCGGACGACGGCCCAGTCGTCGGTCATCGCGTCGCCCTCGGGGAGGTGTGGTTCGACGGCGGTCGCGAACGCGGCGGCGCTCGTCGCGTCCTCGGGGTCGAGCACGGCGTCGTAGGTTCGGAGCAGTTCCACCTGCTCCGCCGGCGGGATGTGCGAGGCGTCCTCGACGGTGTCTGCGATCCGGCAGACGAGGTAGCCGAGACAGATGTACGACGACATCGGTTCGTCGAGGACGTCAACCGTGAGCGCGAAGGTCCGCGAGACCCCCTGGACGGATTCGTGGCACCACCGGAGGTCGGCTTGGTCGACTCGGGGACGTTCTTCCTGCTGAGACATTCGGAGTGTCACGTCCTACGGAGGGGGGCATAAAAAGCTTCGTGGGGCGTTCGGAGCGGGGCGCGGCGGTTCACGAACGGCTGCCCGACAGTACGTATCACTCCTCGACAGTA
>JBDGUP010000022.1:7912-18429 GCA_042215815.1 Haloquadratum sp.
GTATCACCCCTCGTCGTCCTCGGCTCGTCCGTCGAGGCGGGCCGTCAGCCAGGCGTAGTGGGATTCGACCCCCTCGATGCCCTCATCGGTGAGCCGGTAGAGGAGGGCGCACAGGTCCCGTCGCCGCCCGCTCTGGAGCCACCGCGTCATCGACGGGCGATGGCGCCGCTCGCCTACCACTTTCGCTTTCCGTACCGAACCGGTAGGTTCGACACCCCCGCGCTCGAACGCCGGGATATGAGCGAAGAGGTCACAGAAAACGGGATCACCGCCCGCTATTTCGAGACCGAGACCGAACGGGTACTGACGTTCGAGACGGGCGGGCGGACGGCCGCGATCGCCCAGAACCGCGAGGGGTACGCGATGCTGAAGGTCAGACCGAGCCCGGACGGCGACGAACTCGAACGCTACTACGGGTTCGATATGGCGCTGGATCACGCCGCGGAACTGCTTGAGGTCTCGCCGAACGCCCTCCCCGTTCCCGACGCCGCCGAGGATATGGGGATGTGACGTCGGCGCCGGTTCGTCTCCGATCGGTCGGCCGCCGGGTCACCGCCAGTAGAACCGCGGTCCGAACACCAGATACGCGAGCGAGAGGAACAAGAGTCCGTAGGCGAACCCCTGCCCGGCGGTGCCGAGAAGTCGCCGTCCCGTCGGCCCGCAGAGGAGGATCGCCGCGGCCTGGACGATCCCCATCACGAGCGCGTCCTGCGGGTGGAGGTCGGGGTACGTGATCGGTGCGAGCATCAGCCCCGCGAGCGCGAAGAGCAGCGGGACGAGCACCGTCGGACTCGTGAACCCGGCGAGGACGGCCGCCCCGAGGATCGTGGCGGCCAGCGTCGTCTGGACGCCCTCGGTCTCGTCCGCGTCGCTGTCGTAGGCGGTATAGAGCCCGAGTCGCGTCACGGCGGCAGCGACGAAGAGCGCGCCCCCCGCGAGCGCGAGGACCCCCCGCGCGGTCGCGATCCCCCAGGGAGCCGCCGTCGCCATCGTGACGAGCAGCGCGGGCGCGACCCCGAACGACCCGACGTCGGCCAGGGAATCGAGGTACGGACCGACTGCGGTGCCGCCGCGCCGGCGCGCGACGACGCCGTCGAGGGCGTCTGCGATCGCCGCGGTGAGGAGGATCCGCGCCGCGAGGTGGACGTCGGCCGTGGCGGCGACGGCGGCGACGAAGCCGAGCGCGGCGTTCGAGACCGTCACCGCGTCCGCGACGCCCAGCCGACCGACGAACCGCGGTTTCATACGTCGGTCATTTCGGAGGACGGCTTTACCTCTTTTCTCTTCGTTCTCTCCTCGCAGCCGAGTCCGAGAGGCGAACCAGCCGCATTTATAGGGCGTATCGCACGTCCGCATCGCGTTCTCGCCGGGCGGGACGGCGAGAATCGATACACAGGTACGATAATCCCTATAGTGCTCGCGCCCCGAGCTTCGAGTATGGATCCGCAGCGAGAACGGCAGGGCGACGGCGTCGTCTCCCGAGGGGCAGACGACGGCGTCACTCGTCGAGGGGTGCTCGCGGGGGCCAGCGCAGTCGCCGTGTCCGGGCTAGCCGGCTGTGCCAGCGGGCGCGCAGAGCGCGATTTCGACGTCGGGATGACCGCGGTCGCATTCGACCCGCCGGACGTCACGATATCGACCGGAGAGACGGTCGTCTGGCGGAACACCAGCTCGCGGGGGCACACCGTCACGGCGTACGACACACAGATCCCCGCGGACGCCGAGTTCTTCGCCAGCGGCGGCTACGACTCCACCGAGGCGGCTCGCAAAGCGTTCCGTCGGGAACTCGGCGGCATCATCGAGAGCGGGGAGACGTGGTCCCACACGTTCGAGGTGCCCGGGACGTACGCGTACTTCTGCATCCCGCACGAGCAGGCCGGGATGCTCGGGACCGTCGTCGTCGAGGAGTAGCCGCGCCGTCGCCGAGAACCGTACTGCTCATACCGTCGGACGAACCGGCCAATACCCTCGTACCCCCACCGGGGATACCCAGGAGTACCCAGGAGTACCCAGGAGTACCCAGGAGTATCAGGACTCGTCGACGGCGACGTCTTCTTCTTCGACGTCGACGGCGGCCGCTTCCTCGGCGGCGACCTCTTCGGGCCGCGCTTCGAGGGTGAGCTTTTCGACTTCGACCCGGCGGAGCGGGTAGATGGTCTTCGCCTCGCCGTAGATCGCAGAGGAGAGGCGGCCCTCGATCACGCTGTCGACGAGTTCGTCGAAGGTCCGCTCGGCGGCGGCCTCTTCGACGAGGTCGATCATCACGCGTCGGATCGCCTTCTCCTGGCTGCGGTCGGCCCGCTTGGTCGTGAACGCGACGGGCTGGAGCTGGACGCGGTAGTCGTCCGTCGTCAGCACCGTGATCGACGCGTCGACCTTCGAGGCCCCGCGTCGGACGAGGCTGCGGACGTAGTCCCGCGCGAGTTCGTGTTTGATGAACTCCGTGTAGGCCGCGTCGCTGGAGACGTCGTTCACCTTGAAGGTGAGCTTCGTGTTGTTTTCACCCTGGTCGCCGGTGATGTCGCCGAGGGTGACCTCGACGGTTCGGCCGTAGACCTTCTCGGGCTCGTCGGCGAACGTCGAGCCGAGTTCGGTACGGTCGAACTGCTCCGGCGCGATGAGGGTGTACCATCGCTTTCCGCGCTTCTGCTTCGAGACTGATCGTTCACTCATAGGTATGTCTGTGTGGTGTCGACGATGGCGTCTGCCACCGTGATGTTGACCACGGTGTCGTCCACCGTGGACTGCAGCCCGCCGGTCGACGCGCGGGAGATCGTCGTCACGAGGGCGTCGCCCTCGACGCTCATCTCCATCGCGTCGGTGTTGTCGGGGCGGAGCGCCGCCGCCACCGTCTCGGCGTCGGCGTGTCGCGTCCGCAGGCGGGCCGTGCGCGACGCGCTGTCGGGCGTCGCGTCCGGATCTGGTTCTGATCCAGATTCTGATTCTGATTCTGATCCTGCGTCTGTTTGTGTGTCGGTACGGTCGGTGTCCGCGCCCGTTCGCTCGCGTTCGTCCGTCATTGTGCTACCTCCCTGACCGCGGCAATGACGTCTGCGTCCGCTGCGTTCGGATCGAAGCGTGCGAGTGCTTCCGTCTCCGTCCCCGTCCACGTCGCGTCCGCGACGCCGACGTCGACGCCGAACTCCGTCGCGAGCGCGGCGGCGGCGTCGGCAGCGCCCGACTCGCACGCCGAGAGGGCCGCGACCCCGTCACCGAGCGCGAGGACGAGCGGCTCGGGCGACCGGAAGTCGCGGGCGAGCCGCGCGAGTGTCGCCAGTCGGCCGGCCCGGCGCGCCTCGTCGGCGTCGCTGCCGCCGCGCTCGTCGCCGTGGTCACCGCGGACGACGAACACGCCGTCGTACCGGCCGGTGTGGCCGTTCCGCAGCGCGTCGTGGACCGCCGTCGCGTGGTCGCGCCAGACGGCGAGTGCGGCCTCGCGACCGCCGTGGCCGAGCGCGAGCGCGAGGCCCGTGCCGGGGCGCTCTCGCGCGGCGGCGTCGAGGACGTCCGCGAAGCCGCCGATCGTCGCCAGCGGGCCGTCGGGCGTCGCGTACGGGCCCAGCGCCCGTTCGACCGCGGTCGCGGCCCGAGGCGTCGCGTCGGCGTCTTCCGCCGTCGAGAGCGCGAGGAACGAGGCGATCGCCCGCCGCGTCCCGTCGTCGGATGCTGCGCCGTCGGATGCTGCGCCGTCGGATGCTGTGCCGCTTCCCGTCGACTGCGATATCGACGCGAGCGCGGTCTCGACCGCGGTCCCGTCGCCCGAGAAGGGGGCGTGAAAGAGCGTCGAGTGTGCCAGCCCGTCGACGGGGTCGTCGACGGGGACCGCCACGCCGGGACGGCGCTCGATCGCACCGCCCGCCTCTGCGGTCTCGACGAGCGAGGCGGCGGCCGACCCGGGATGGGCGCCGCCGGCGACGACGCCGGCCAGCGCGAGCACCGGATCGGGCGGCGCCGTTGGGTCTGTCCCCGTGTCCGCACCCGCGTCCGTGCTCTCGCCGACGAGCGCGCTCGCCACCTCGTAGGCGCGAAGGCTCGTCGGTTCGGCGGGGCTCTCGACCGTGACGTCCGCGTCGGTGAGGTCCGATCCGACCGCGGCGAGGACGCCGTCGCCCGACGCGGGGACGTCGGCGCCGAGCGCGGCGACGCGGACCTGGAAGGGGACGCCGACGCCCCGGAGCGCCCGCGCGAGTAGTCCCGCGGCCGCCAGCGCGTCGCCGTCGGCACGGGGGACGAGCCGGACGAACGCCGCCGACGAAAGCGCCGCCGCGGCGCTCTCGGCGGGGTCGTTCGCGGTCGCGGGGGCGTCGGATCGGGAGGCCATCTGGGCGCGTGGGAGTTACTCTTCGAGGAGTTCGACGGCGACGTCGTACGAGTAGACGAAGTCTTCGTCGAGTTCGTCACCGCGGTAGTAGTCGGCGAGCCGACGGATCTTCGATTCGGTGTTCTGCAGGGCGCGCTTGTTCTGCATGTCCTGCTGGTTCTCCTCGACGTGTCGACGGAGACGCACCGCGCGCTCCATCAGGTTCCGGAGGTCCTCGGGGATCTCCGGTTCGGCGTCGTGCTCTTCGAGGATCTCTGTGACCTTCTTCCCGGTCGCGAGTTTGACGTCGGGGACCGGGACGCCTTTGACGCCTTCGTCGCGGAGCTTGAGACCGATCTGGCTGGGATCGTGGCCCTGCTCTGCGAGTTCGACGACGCGCGCTTCGATCTCGTCGGGGTCGACGTCGCTCCACTCCGGGGGGTCGTCTGCCACGGGCTTGTCCGAACCGGACGAGCCGCGGCGGCGTGTATGCATTCGTGCCATTGTTGTGGGTTGGAACGGCACAGACCGCAGAAGACGCGATGTGACGCGATCGAGCGGCTCGACCGCATCGCACTTCCGCAATCCCAAGCCGCGCGGGGCGGCGAGTCAGATTTGCGGCCGTGCTGTTCCCATCTCTCACCACCGGCGACGGCGACAAAAGGATTGCGACCCGCGGCCGCCGTCGCGCGAGTCGAAGCCCTTAAGAGCGAAAACGGAATACCTCAGGGTGCGCGGGCTCGTAGATCAGGGGTAGATCACTCCCTTGGCATGGGAGAGGCCCCGGGTTCAAATCCCGGCGAGTCCACTCCGTTTTCACTACCGTAACAAGGGAAGACGAGCCGCCGGCTCGTCGCCTCTCTCTACGGTTCTCGGGACTTTCGGGGTCGCGTAACCCTCCCTCTGCCGAAAGAGTTCACTCCAGTCTGGCAGCCGCGTCGGCGCTGTCTGGCGATCGAACACAGGGATCGAGGTGGTCGGCGTGAGCGCCGAAACCGCCGCAGTCGACCCTGAAACTCCGATCTGCGAGTTCTGTGGTCTACCGATCGAGGAGTGGGGTCAGCGGTGCCCTGCTCTCCACGACGGGAGGTGTCGGCCGTGACCCTGGATCGGCGCGTCACCGACCAGGGGAACCTCCGGATCGTCACCACCGAGTGCCCCCTCTGCGGCGAGGCACTCAGCGACCACGCTGGCCTCTCACTCCACATCCGCCGGAGCTGCCCCGCCAGAGAGCACTTCGCCGAGCCCGGCGCGCTTCGCAACGGCGGTCCCGATCCCCTCGCCACTGACGGAGGTGAGGACCGGTGACGCAGTGCTACGACTGCGGGCGCGAAATCACCCGTCCCGAGCAGGCGCGGAACTGCCTCCTCGGAGACGCCGAGCACGTCGTCGTCCTCTGCCTCAACTGTCGGACTAACAGACCCTCGAAGCGACAGTACGCCCCGACGAACGGCCTCCCGAACCGGTCGAAAGTCCTGATTCCCGGAGGTGATGACCGGTGAGCACGGTCTGTTTCGGTCCGTGCGATAACGAGGCCGAGGTCGTCGTCGACGGCAGACACGTCTGTCGGGAATGCGCTGCGCTCCTCGAGGGCGAGGCAACGGAGGTCGCTGACCTATGACCGGCCGCCGGACTCGCGATCGCGTCGAGTTTCCGCGGCTTCGCGAGCGGCTCGGCGAAGATCCCGCTCGGTTCCTCGATCGCGACCTCGTCAGCGACCCTGCCGCCCAGCGGATGGTTCGAGACCGGATCGCCGGGATCGACTCCTTGGAGGTGCTCTCCGCGTGGCGTGCCGTCGAACGGAAACTCGCCGAACACCACGATCGCGAGCCGCGTCAGGGCGTCCTGGACGCCCTCGACGAGCGCGGGATCTGGCTCGACGAATACGGCGATCGCGACGACCGCACGACGCGGATCGATCGCGGGCCGCCGCTGGAGAGCTGCGCCGTGTTCCTCGACGAGGACGGAAACGAACGGGAGTCTCGCTACGTCTATGAGTCGAGTTCTGCGTTCGGTCGAGATCTTGATGCCTACCTCGATACGGACGAGTCGACGGTCGCGACCGACGGAGGTGAGCATCGGTGAGCCACCAGGCCCCATCGAACCACGAGATCGACGTCTTCTGGTGGTTCACCGACAACGGTCTGAGTCCCTACTGGGCGCTCACGCAGATCGGCGTCCAGGACCTTGACGGCTACGCCGAGATCCAGCGCGAGATCGGCGGCGAGGAGTGGCAAATCCGGTTCACTTACAACTCCGATACGGGACTCGCGCCGCGGCCGTCGGACCCGATCAACGGCGACACTGTCTACGAGTGGAAGATCCACGTCGAGAACCTCCACACCGAGGCGAAGGCCGATTACGTGGCCTCTCCCAGGTGGGATGGACAGAAGAAGCCGAACGGCGACCTGGCCCAGATCCCCTGGTGCGGAGGCGAAGGTGTCCAGATCCACCTCCAGGGTTCGAATCTCTCATTCGACGAGTACCACTGGCTGCTCCAGCAGTCGCTCCAGGAACTCGCCGACCACGCCGAGACCGACGTCTCCCGTCGGTACTTCAACCGGATCCGCGGCGATTCGAACATCAACACGCTCGAGCGCTACGTCCGGCTGAAGCGAGAGTACGCGAAGAAGCTCACCCGGTCGACTGGCGTGTTCTACTCGATGATGCATCTGCTCGCCGACGAGAAAGGCTCTCAGTGGGTCTACAAGGGCGACAACACTGACATCGTCGGGTATCGGCACGCGATGGATCTCGATCCCGTCTCCTCGTCGGACTTGATCGATGATCACCACCTCGGCAAGCGGCTGAAAAGCTACCACCCGATGCACGTCCGATCCGAAGAGACCGACGACGATCCGCTCTCCTCGCCGAAGTTCGGCGTCGCGTTCCACAAGTCGCTGAACACGACCGACGGATTCACGGGCGAGTATCGGAGCAGCGGCCACTCCGTGAAGTGGTCCGATCGCGACGATCTCGTGCGGGAACTCGACGAGACGCTGGTGAACACGCTCCGCTGGGCCGGCATCCCGATCAAGCCGGATCCGACTGTGTTCGTCGCAGACGACCACTTCGAGATCGCAGAGAGCGAGCGCTCGCTCGGCTACTGGGACGATCCGACGCCACAGCTCGAGGCCGAGCAGGAGAACCTGATCACGACCGTCCTCCAAGACCTCTCGCCGAGTGCTCGCGACGTAATGAAGACACTCGCGACCGACGGCGGTCAAGCACGCTACGACGAGCTGGCCGACGAGACAGGCTACTCGATCAGTCAGATCTACCGCGCCCTCGAGGAGATCGGCGACGTCGTCGTGAACGACAACGGTCTCGTGCGGTACTACTCGGAGAAAATCCGCCAGGAGATCACCGCGATCGTCGAACGGATCGAGAACTTCGTCGGGAGCGGGATCGAGCGCGTCGCGAAACTGGCGAACGTCGAGACGCGATCGGCCGCTGACTCGGCGATCCAGCGCTGGATGGACAAGTACGGCGCCGAATTCGAGCGGCTGAACGACGACGACGATCGCGGGAAGATCCGGTTCGACACGATCCTCTCAGAGCTGAAGAGCGATCCCGAACCGACGCTTCGAGAGGTCCTCCAGGAAGGCCTCGATGCGTGGTGTCGGACCGGCCGGGATCTCCTCGACTTCGTCGAACTCGAGTTCGAGGCGCGGAAGGTTCGCGGCCGCGGTCGCGACGGCGGCCTGGTGAGGCGCGAAGAAATCACCTGGTAGCGCGCCGACTGCTGAGTGGCAACACCGTCCTGCGCCCCTGTTCTTTATAAACCCCTCCGCCGAACCCCCGTTTCCTGTGGACTCGTGTTCTCGCGAGAATCGTTTGTTTCGAGTCGCTACGGAGTGAAACCGTCGCGGCCGTTGCCGCCGGATGGGAAGATCCCCTTAGGGAGTGTTCCTAAGAGGAACAGACACCAAAAATACCCCCTGCGGCTGCGCAAAAATTCGACCCTCCAGTTGAAACGCAGTGAGAACGGCGCGTCAGACGGCGTCGCGGTCCCGGCCACACGCCGGACAGACGCTCGGCAGTTCCGCCCGCGGGTGATCGGCCGCGACTGCGCATCGGACGCACGAGACGAGCGGGACGTCGTCGACGCTGCTCATCGCTGACGATCCTCCTGGCCGAGAACACGCTCCTCGGGCGTCGTTCGTCGGAGATGCCAGTACTTCGAGAGCCACTCGCGACTCCAGTTGGCCCCGTAGATCACGAGGAGGATCACGACCGGATTCCCCACTGCCGGCGCTGTCGCGTACAGGAGTTGGCCGATCGGCGTCGCGTGGAACAGATACGTCGTCCCGACGTCCGGAGACGTCACCACTGCGACCACCACGCCGCCGAACACGAAGAGACTGGCCGCGAAGAGATCACTGAGTCGCTCACGCATCTCCTCGAGCGGCCGGAGCGTCACACCGACGGCGAGCGTCCAGACGGCGGCGAGCCACCCCACGCGCTCGTTCGTCCACCCGATCCCGAGCACTCCCACGAGATCGAGGTAGTTCACGATCGCGAGCACGGCGAGGCCGCCGAGGAGAGCCACGCGCCGACTCGCCGGCGACCCCGGCCGCGAGTGTGAGGCCGTCATCCGAGCATCCCTCCCAGGCGCTCGAGGAGACGCGCTCGCCGAATGTGTTCGATCCCGGCGTGGAGGAGCTGCTGGCCGCGCTGGACGTCCAGCGTCGCCACGCCCAGCACGAGCAGCACCGTCAGCACGAGCGCGACGACCTTCGCGTCGTGCTGGATCGTCGACCCGACACCGACGACTCGTCGCCCCGCAGTCGACGCCTTGTGAGCGTACAGTGCGATCGAGATCAAGAGGACGAGCGCGACCGTACTCACGCCCTCGATCCCGAGCGCCGTGATCGCCTGGCGTGCGAGATCGCGGATCATCTCACTTCCGGAACCTCCCGAAGTTGAAGTCGACGGTCGTCTCCGGCGTCGCGGCCTCTTTCTGGCGCGCTTGCCACCACGAGACGATCGAATAGCCGACGATCCCGATCGCGGCGAGTCCGGCGAGGGGAACGACCTCTTTCAGGCCAGAGCCGATCGCCGTCGAGATCGTGCCGGGGCGCAGCACCTCGATCGAGAGGAGACCGCTGCCGATACCGACCGTGCCGACGACGATCCAGCGGCGCCGGCCCGACAGGCTCGAGCGTCCGGTCGCCGCGACGAGGAGCACCACGAGCACGGCCCAGGCGACGACGACGCCGATCTCCTGGAGGGTCGTTCCAGGCTTCGGAGTCGGCCACGATCCAACACTAACAGATCCGCCGTCCCCGCCACCGTCGTCACTATCGGCGAGCTGGAGCGTCAGCACTTCCTCGCTGTCGTCGGCCTTGAACACGGCGACGCCGTTCTCGGCAGTGTCCTTGTCCGCCGGCCGCTCTCGGGAGATACTGTATGCCTCGTAGGTCTTCCCGTCCGTGACCGCGTAGTAGCGGAGTGTCACGTCGTCGCCGACGCCGTTCGGCCCGCCGGAGAGCTTCAGCGTCGGTCCGTCGGGATCCTGCACCTGCACACGGACGTCTCCCGACTGCGGGACGACCTCGACGGGGGCGGTCGTGATCCAGGCCGTGTCTCCCACGTCCGCGTTCGGGAGATAGAGCTTCTGCGTTCCGTCGCTCGCGACGACGCTGGAGTCTTTGACGGTGTCCCAGCTCTCTTTGTAGGCGTAGTGGAGTCGCTCGTCAGCTCCGACGACGATGTTGAAGCCGCTCGATCGGCTCTCGATCTGGATCTTGCTATCGATCTGGGCGGCGTCGGGATCAGTCGGGTCTGGGACCGAGACCGCCCCATTGTTCACCTGCACCATCCGGCCCTCGGTGCGGACCTCGATCTTCGTCCCCGCGTCGACGTCGCCGTCGGTGTCACCGTCTTTCAGATCGACGACGAGCGTGTTGTTCGACCACGAATAGCGGCCGGTCGGAACTGAACTCCAGGAACCGTCGTTGATGGACCACTCCAGTTGGACGAGCCGATAGACCGTCGAGGAGAACGGGATCCGGAGGGTCGGATCGGTCTGCGTCTCGGCGAAGGTCTTCGAGACGTTGTAGGTCTCCGCGAAGGCGTTTCCGTAGTACTCAGTGGAGATCGTGGTCGTCGCCTCGTGCTGGTAATGGAGGTCGACGATCGGCGCCGGAGCGTCGGCGCTCAGACTCCCGTCGCCGACGGAGACGTTGATCCGGTTCGTGCCGTCTTGGATCCA
>JBDGUP010000067.1:0-17830 GCA_042215815.1 Haloquadratum sp.
CGGCGAGCACCGCTACGAGACGACAACCGTCATTATTATAGGGATTATCGCACCTGTGCATAGATTCCCGCCGTCCCCTCCCGGAGTATGCGATGCGGACGTACGATAATCCCTATTACCCGCCTGCCCGAATCCCGGCGTATGACCGACCGGGCGAAGTCGAGACCGCGCCTGCGACCCGTCGGCGTCGTGCTCGTCGCCGGCGCCCTCCTCGTGGCCGGTCTCGTCGTCGTCGCGACGAATCCGGGGCTCGTCCCCGTCGGCGAGTACGAGCGGACGGCCGTCACCGTCGTCGACGACGACACCGGCGAGACGCTCGCGACGGTGACCGTCCGCGTGGCCGACACGGCGCAGAAGCGGTACACGGGGCTCAGCGACACCGCGGCGCTCGGCCCCGACGAGGGGATGCTGTTCGTCCACGAGACCGAAGGCCGACACGCCTACGTGATGCGGGATATGGCCTTCCCAATCGACATCGTCTTCGTCGACGCCAACGGGACGATCACGGCGATCCACCACGCTCGGCTCCCGCCCGAGGGCACGTCCGGGTCGGAACTGACCCGCTACACCGGATTCGGCCGGTACGTCCTGGAGGTCCCCTTCGACTACACCGACGACCACGGCATCGAGGTCGGCGACCGCGTCCTGATCCGCGGGCGCTGGGGGCCGGACGCCGAGTAGCGGCCGACGAACCGCGAGGGCGAGCAAAGAGAGGACATATACGACCGCGCTGGCCACTCGTAGGTATGAAACAGGCCATCGTCGCCCGGACGGACCTCGGAATGGGCACCGGGAAGCTCGCGGCACAGGTCGCCCACGCCTCGCTGTCGGCCTACGAAGACGCCGACGAACGGACCCGATCGCGCTGGAAAGGCGAGGGACAGAAGAAAGTCGTGCTCAAAGCCGACGGCGAAGAGGCGCTGTTCCGCCTCGCCGACGACGCCGAACAGCTGGGGCTGCCGAACGCCGTGGTCCGGGACGCGGGTCACACCCAACTCGACCCCGGAACCGTGACCTGTCTGGCGGTCGGACCGGCACCCGACGACGACGTCGACCGCGTCACGGGCGACCTCTCTCTGTACTGATACCGCTCTCGTCTCTTCTCGGCGCGCGGTCTCGCGCGGCCCCGCGCGGACCGAAACGGCCAAACGACTTACCAGGGTGCCGGGCGGAGAGGCAGGAAATGAGCGAGTTCGCGGGATCGACCCCCAACGGATCGGAGGTGCTCGCGGCGGCGATCGACGACCTCGACGACGCCGTGATCGTCCGCGACGCCGACAGCGGCGGCATCGTCGCCGTCAACGACGCCGTCGAAACCGTGTTCGGCTACGCGCCCGCGACGTTTCGCGAACTCGACCCCCACGAGTACGCCGTCGCTCCCGAACGTGCCGAAGAAAAGCGCGCGGACGCCGTGCGCGCGGCCCGCTCGGGCGAGCGCAGTCCAGAGACGACGTTCCGCTGGGAGGTCGAGCGAGGCGACGAGACGACCATCTGGGCGGAATCGGCGGTCTCGACGTCGAACGTTCGCGGGACGCCCTGCGTCGTGAGCGTGGTCCGCGACGTGACCGCACGGACGCGCCGGGTGCGCGAACTCGAACGGTTCGCGGAGGTTCTGACCCACGACTTGCGGAGCCCGCTCAACGCGGCGCAGGCGCAGGTGGACATCCTCCGGAGCGAGACGAGCGGCGGCGAGGAGTTCCTCGACCGGATCGAGCGCGTCCACGACCGGATGTCGGCCATCGTCGACGACGTCCGCACGGTCGTCGGCGACCGTCAGTGCGTCGCCGACCCCGACCGCGTCGACCTGTCGGCGGCCGTCGCCGACGCGTGGGAGGCCGTCGGGGGCGATGGGACGCTCGTCGTCGCGGGCGACCTCGGCGTCGTCGAGGCCGACGAGGGCCGGCTCTGTCGGCTGTTCGCGAACCTCTTCGAGAACGCGATCCGACACGGCGGCGAGACGGACGCGAGCGACGGGACCGACGACGGTGTCACGGTCACGGTCTCGTCGCTCCCCGGCGGCGTCGCCGTCGCCGACGACGGCCCCGGGATTCCCGAATCGGAGCGTCACCGCGTGTTCGAGTACGGATACACGAGCACCGCCGACGGCACCGGGTTCGGGCTGAACATCGTCGCCGCCGCGGCCGACGCCCACGGCTGGGACGTCGACGTCTGCGAGTCGACGTCCGGGGGCGCACGCTTCGAGATCACCGGAATGGACCGCATCGCCGAGAGAGGCCCGGAGACGGAGACGGAGACGGAGACGGAGACGGAGGACACTCGCAGCGAGTGACACCGGCCGCTCTCCGTCCGGCCCGGTGATCGCGGCGGCGGGAGCGGCGAGTGCCGAGACGGGGCGACAGCAGTCCTTATCCCTGTCCGCCCGGTACGCGGACACGCTCGAATGCGCGAGGCTCCCCCGCTCGACCGCCGCGTCGGGATGACGTACTACTACAGCGACGCCGACGGGACCGGCGGTCGACTGCGGACGGTCCCCGAGGACTTCCGCGTCCGCGAACTGGAGACGATAGAGCCGGCGCCGCTCTCGGCGGACGCGGGCGACTACTCTCACCTCCTGGTCCGCGTCACGCTCTGCGGGTGGGACACGAACGACTTCGCGCGCCGCCTCTCGAACGCGCTCGGGATCAGTCGCGAGCGGGTCTCCTGGGCCGGGACCAAAGACAAGCACGCGGTCACGACACAGCTCTTCACCGTCGCCGACGTCGAGCCCGCGGACCTCCCCGACGTCGACGACGCCGCCGTCGAGGTCCTCGGTCGCGTCGGGCGCGCGCTCCACTTCGGCGACCTCGCGGGCAACGCCTTCGAGATCCGCGTCCGCGACGCCGCCACCGATCCGGTCGACGAGATCACGGGAGAACTGCACGCCCCGCTCGCTGGCGACGACGCGCGTGGCGCTTCCGACGGTCACGGCGACGAGACGAGCGCTGCCGACGGCGTCGACGTCGCGGTGCCGAACTACTTCGGTCACCAGCGGTTCGGCAGTCGGCGCCCCGTCACCCACGAGGTGGGGCTGGCCGTCGCCCGCCGCGAGTGGCGCGAGGCCGTCCTGACCTACGTCGGCAATCCGTTTCCGGCCGAACCCGACGAGACCCGGACAGCCCGGGAGTTCGTGGACGAACAGGCCGAGACGGCAGCTCCCGACTGGCAGGCGGCCCTGGACCGGATGCCCGGCGCGCTCCGCTTCGAGCGCGCGATGCTGCACCGCCTGACCGAACGCGGCGCCGAGACGCCGGACGAGTGGCGATACGCCCTCGAAGCGGTACCGACGAACCTCCAGCGACTGTTCGTCAACGCCGCGCAGTCGTACGCGTTCAACCGCATCGTCAGCGAGCGGCTCTCGCGGGGGCTTCCCCTGACCCGCCCTGTCGCCGGCGACGTCGTCTGCTTCGCCGACAGCGACGCTCCCGAAGGGGTGTCTCTCCCCGACACGGACCGGACGCAAGTCGCGACCGAGCGCCGCGTGGGCGTGATGACCCGCCACTGCGAGCGCGGGCGCGCGTTCGTCACCGCGCCGCTCGTCGGCACCGAGACCGAACTCGCAGACGGCGACCCCGGCGACGTCGAGCGCGCCGTGCTCGACGATCTCGGGCTTGCACCCGGCGACTTCGACCTGCCGGCCGAGTTCCACTCGACGGGCACCCGCCGCGCGGTTCTCGTGCGGACCCGCGTCGCGGTGGAGCGAGACGTCGATGTCGACACCGACGTCGGCGCGTACGACCTCGCGTTCTCGCTCCCGTCGGGCTCGTACGCCACCGTCCTCCTGCGGGAGTACCTGAAGACGGATCCGAGCGCGCTGTGACCGACCGATAGCCGCGCTTTTATTTTTCCGTCGCCTTCGGCCGGGTATGGACTGCCGGCGGTGCGGAAGCCCCCTCGAACGCCCCGGGGACTACTGTCTGGTCTGTACCACGGCCAACTGCGACGCCGTCGTCGTCGCCTTCGAGCGCGACCGCGCGGAACTGACGATGCTCGACGGCGAGGCGATCGTGGGCCACACCACCGTCACGACCGTGCCCGAAGACGACCCCGAGACCGAGGTCGTCGAACTGCGCAACTTCGCGGGCCAGGTCGCCGACGAGATCCGGCGCAAGCGGCCCGAGACGGTCTTCGCCGCCGGGGACCGGGAGGCCCTCCGGGAGACGCGCGCGCAGGTGCACCACGAGTTCTACCGCGTCGCGGACGACGACCCCGTCGACCGCGTGCTCGAGCGCCGCGGCGAGCGGTCGCTGGAGGTGGTCGAGACCCCCCCGCGGGAGAAACTCGGCGGGTCCCACTCGACGCTCATCGGCGGGCGGTCGGGACGAGAGGCCATCGGCGTCGTCGCCGACCACCCCCACGTGAAGAAGATCGTTCCCGGCCCGATCGACGCCGGCGGCACCGGGTCCCAGAGGGGCCTCCGCGCGAAGGTGACGCGCGCGGACGACAACGGGAACGTCCGGCTGCTCCTCCGGGACGGATCCAGCGTGCAGGAAAACCGCATCGTCACGACCGCGATGGACCGCGAGACGGGAGAGGTCGTCCGCGACGACCTCAACGAGGCGCTCACCGAGGCCGAACTGCGGGAGGCGTGATACTGACGGTGACGGCCTACGCCAGGCGCCCGGACCGAATCGTCTCTTCAGCCGCCGCGAGCGTCCGCTCGCGGTCGAACTCGCGGAGCGTCGTCTCGAGTTCGTCGACCGGCGCCGCCCGCAGTTCGTCGGCGTGCTCTGTGACGTTCGGCACCGCACGGAGGATGTTGTCGACGATGGGGACGGCCGCGGTCCGGGCCGACCGCGAGAGGGGATTCAGGTCGATCACGATCTCGGTCTTGCCCATCTCGGCGAGGGCCGCCGCTCGGTCGCCGTCTTCCAGCGGGACGAGGACCACGTCGGCGGCGCCGATGCCGTCGGCGTCGACCTTCGCGCGCTCGTGATCGAGACCCGGGATCCGGGCGTCCGCGGTCTGTCCTCTGATCTCGACGCCCGCCTCCTCGGCGCCGTGCTCGCGGAGGTGGTCGACGATCGCGTCGACCCGTCCCTCGGTCCGATTGAAGAGGTTCACCTCGACGGCGGCGTCGACTTCGGCGGCGAGTTCGAGCATCTCGCCGGGGACGAGCGCGGCCACGTTGCCGTTGACCGAGAGCACGGGGCGCTCTGCGAGGAGCAACAGCGCCGCGGCGGCGCGCGCGGCGCGGTCGGCCGAACGGATCGTGCGCTCGCCGAGGAGGTAATCGAACGCCTCGCCGCGCCCCTCGGCGATGAGTCCCTGCTTGCTCGTGATCCCCTTCTCGACGCCCGCCTCGATGCGGTGTCGCGTGAGAAGCGACTGGTACCGGGGGTGACTCTCCGGAACGTCGATCTCGCTCATAGTCCGACCTCGGCGGGCGAGACAAAAAGCGGGGCGATCCGGCCGCGGTAGCGACACTGCGATATCGGCCGCGGTCACCGGCAGTCGTCGCTCCGCTGCGCTGGCCGTCCCGCCCCCGTCGTGATGATTATACTGTCGGACGAAACCGTTGATAATCTCGTACCCCCTCCGGGGGATACACAGGATTATCAGGACTTTCGTCCGACAGTATACTCTCGTCTCTTAGCGCCGATCGCCACCCACGTTCACGGCGATCACCGGGTAGAAACGAGACTAGTCATTATGAGAGTAACCATTATCAGTACGGAGCGTGGCCCCGGCCGTGTGCACCGAACAGACCTCCGGGTCGTAGCCGGCGGCCGAGAGGCCATCGCCGAACGCGAAGGTGGTGTCGCCGAGCATCGCCATCGCGGCGTCGCCGCCGGCGTCGCGGACGGCCTCGATGGCCGCCGCGGCGCGGTCGGTGAGCAGGTCGGCCTCGCCGGCGAACCGCCGCGAGAGCGAGACGAACCGCTCCGCGGTGGGTTCCTCGCGGAGGTCTGCCAGCGCGCGCTCGCCGGCCGCCGTCAGCGTGGTCGTGTCCTCGGAGAGCACCGCCTCGGTCGACACCGACCCGAACGAGACGTACTCGACGCGCGGGCTCGCGGGGACGCCGTCGAGCCGACCGTGTTCGGGCGCGCCCGGCTGGAGCCGGATCGGGAGGCCGCCCCGGGCCTGGGCGACCACGTCGCCGAGACCGGTCCCGGCCTCGACCTCGGCCCGGTGGGCGACCGCGACGAGGTCGTTCTCGCTCCGACGACAGTCTGCGGCGGCGTTGACGGCGTAGGCGGTCCCGAGCGCCATCGCCCCCGACACGCCGAAGCCGGCCCCGAGCGGGAGCGGCGTCTCGGCTCGCACCCGCGCGTCGGTCGCGCCGAGCGCGTCGAGGACGCGGTCGACGGCTCCGACTTCGATCGGGTCTCCGTTCAGGGTGACTGCTGCGGCCCGGCCGTCGCCGGCGTCGGCGTCCGAGCCGCCGGGATCGACTCGCACCTCGACGCCGTGCGAGAGCGTGATGCCGGCGCCGCGCGAGCCCGCCACCAGCGGATCCTCGTCCGGGTGCGCGCTGAAGAATCCCGTGATGTGGCCGGGGACGAACGCCGCCGCTCCGTCGCTCATTGTCTCTCCTTGTGCGTCCCCCGTTAAATCGGACGCGATTCTCGCCTACGGACTCAGACGCTGGCGATCGCGGGGGAACAGCACGGCCTCGCGAATGTTCTCCAGGTCGAGCATCGTCATCACGAGGCGCTCGGCGCCGAGCCCCCAGCCGGCGTGCGGCGGCATCCCGTATTTGAACATCTCCGTGTAGTAGGCGAACTGGTCGGGATCGAGCCCCTGCTGTTCGAAGCCCTCGACGAGGCGGTCGTAGCGGTGTTCGCGCTGTCCGCCGGAGACCAGCTCCATCCGCGGGTGCATCATATCGAAGCCCGTCGACAGCTCGTCGTCGTCGTGGTCTTTGATGTAGAACGGCTTGATCTCCGAGGGCCAGTCGGTGATGAAGTAGTGGGACCCGACGTCGTCGCCGAGAGCGCGCTCGCCCTCGGTCGGGAGGTCGTCGCCCCAGACGAGCTGGACGTCGAGTTCGCCCGTCGCGTTGATGCGCTCTATCGCCTCCTCGTAGGTCAGCCGCGGGAACTCCTCGTCGGGCACCTCGAAGTCCGCTGTGAGTCCGAGCGTTTCGAGCTGGTCCTCGCAGTTGGCCGCGACGCCCTCGTAGGCGCTCTTGAGGACGTACTCGCAGGCGTCCATCGCCTCCGTGTGGTCGACGAACGCCGACTCGAAGTCGATCGAGGTCGCCTCGTTGAGGTGCCGCGGCGTGTTGTGCTCTTCGGCGCGGAAGATCGGACCGATCTCGAAGACCCGTTCGAGCCCGGAGCCGACCATCAGCTGCTTGAACAGCTGTGGCGACTGGTTCATAAACGCCTCCTCGCCGAAGTAGGTGATCGGGAACAGCTCGGTCCCGCCCTCGGTGCCCGTCGCGACGATCTTCGGCGTGTTGATCTCGGTACAGCCGAGGTCGCAGAACGCCTCGCGGACGGCGCGGAGTACCTCCGAGCGGATCTCGAAGACGGCCTTCACCGCGGGCTTCCGGAGGTCGAGCATCCGGTTGTCGAGCCGGGTCGCGAGTTCGGCGTCGACCTTCCCGGAGGGGTCCAGCGGCAGTTCGGTGTCGGCCTCGGCGAGCACCTCGATCGACTCGGGGACGATCTCGACGCCCGTCGGCGCGCGCTCTTCTTTTTTCACCTCGCCGGTGACGGTGATGACGCTCTCCCGCGGGACGCCCAGGCCGGTCGTGACGAGTTCGTCGTCCATCTCGTCCTTCTCGAACTTGATCTGGATCTTGCCCGAGGCGTCCCGGAGGATGAGAAACGCGATGCCGCCGAGGTCACGGATCTCGTGCACCCAGCCGGCGACGGTGACGTCCGCGCCCGGCTCGGCGTCGGCCGTGTTGGTTCGGTCTTTCATACTCCCCGTTTCCGGCCGCCCGGGCTTAAAAGCGGTCGATTCCGGGCGATGGTATCGAACCGCCGACGCGCCCCGGGGAAGGATCGATCCGGCGAGCGTTCATATACGAAGAGGGGGCCACTCCGTCGCGATGCAGCACCAGACCGCAGTCGACGCGCTCGTCGACGCCGGCGTGGCCGTCGCGGCCGCGTTCCGCTCGGCGGCACGCGGCGCGTCCGGCACGCCCGATCCCGGTCCCGGCCCGGAGACCCGACCGGCAGACTCGATCCAGCCGTTCGTCGTCGGGACGCTCCTCGTCCTCGCAATCGCCCGCACACCGGTCCTTACCGTCCTGCTCGTCGGTTACGTCGTGACCGCCGCGCGGGAGCGCGACGCGACCGTCCCCGACTTCGACGACTGGCGCCGACTCGCCGGTAGGGGACTCGCCGGGACCGTCGTCGTCGTCGCGGCCGCGGTGCCCGTCGTCGCCGTGCACTTCGGGCTTCTGGAACTCTTCGAGCTTCTGGAACTCTTCGAGCTTCTGGAACTCTTCGGTCGGGATATCGTCGGCGGCGCCCGGCTGGGAGCTGTCGCCGTGGTCGCGTCCGTCGCGGCCCTCGCGTGGCACGGCGCCGCGGCGGGACTCGCAACCGTCGCCGGCGCCGGCCCGGGGACCGCGCTCCGCGGGCGCCTTCGAGCGGGACGCCGGCTCGCTGGGTCGGCCGCGGGGCGCCGCCTCTCGGTCCGGCTCGGGGCAGTCGGCCTCGCGACTGGCGTCGTGCAGTTCGGGATCGGAGCCATCCCCGTCGTCGGGGCCGTGCTCGCGGCCGGGGTGACGTTCTTCGGCGTCGCCGTCGCGGCGCGGCTCGTCGGCGAGTGCGTCGCGTCCCGGCCGCGTCGGCGCGATCGGCTGGCGACGACCACGGACGGCGCCGCCGACCTGCGGGGCGACGGACGGCGGCCGGCCGACGAGCCGGTCACTCGGTGATCGTCTCGGCGTGGGCGTCTTTCACGCCCTCGACGGTCTCGCGAACCGCGTCGACGCCCTCGTCGTGGAGCAGGTCGCCCACGACGATCGTGTCGGCGTGTTGTCCCATTTCGTGGGCGGCGTCGTAGTCGCGGATGCCGCCGCCGTAGAAGAGCGTCGCCTCCTCCAGCGCGTCGCGCGCGGCCGCGACCTTCCCGGTGTCGCCGAAGGTCCCGGAGTACTCGACGTAGACGATCTCCTGGCCGAACATCTTCTCGGCGACGGCCGCGAAGGAGGCCACGTCCTCGGCGGACTGTTCGGTGTCGGCATCCGTGACTTCCGCGACCGACGCGTCGGGGTTCAAGACGATGTACGCCTCGGTCGTCGTGCGGTCCCAGTCGAGCGGGCCGTCGATGCGGACCCACTCCTTGTGAGCGCCGGTGATCCAGAAGGACGACTCGGCGTTGAACACGGTGGGCACGAGATAGCCGTCGAGGGCGTCGGACTCGATGACGACGCCGGGGTTCGACGGCTCCTGATACAGCGGCACGTCGTACCGCGCACACGCGTCGACGACGCGCTGCATCTTCTCGGTCGTGATGTCGAGGGTCCCCCCGATCTCGATCGCGTCCGTCCCCGTCTGACAGACGTCTTCGAAGGTCTCGTCTCCCACGAGGTCTTTGTCCGGGTCCACCTTCAGCACGTGGTCCCAGCCCGTCCAAGGCCCGGTCATTGCAGACACGTCGCCCGGGGAGCGTTAAAAATGGCGCGGAACGTCGGGTGCTACCGGTCGTCTGTGCCGCTCCGGCCCTGATCGCTCGCTTCGTCGTCTTCGTCGTCGACGGTGATGCTGACCGGACCCGTATCGCGGGCGCCGCTCCCGTCGTTGCCGAGCGGGCGTCCGAGGTGACGGTCCAGGTTGAACACGGTGTTCAGCTCCGATTGGACCTGCTCGACCACGTCTTTGACCAGGTCGCTCGGCGCGATAGCGGTGTACGCGTAGGGGTTGTTCCCGGCCCCGGCGCTCTCGCGCTTGCGGCGCGTGACCGTCCCCTCCTCGTGGAGTTCGGCGAGCGCCTCGCGGACGGTACTCGGATACAGCCCCGTCCCGTCTGCGACCTCCTCGCTCGTGGAGTGGGGGTGCTGGCGGAGGTAGACGTAGATCCGCGCGCGCGTTTCGGTGTCGAGCAGCCACGCGAGCAGGTCGACGACGCTCTCGTCGAACTCGGAGACGGCCCGGTCGGCCTCGGCCTCCAGACGCGCGCGCGCGCTATCCTCCGGTGGTTCCGATTCCGGTTCCGGTTCCTCGTCGGCGTCGCTCGCCACGCCCTTCGCTCCGGGGTGGACCGCCTCGTCGGTGTCTGTCGGCTCGGCCGCCGGCTCGGCCGCCGGCTCGCCGCCCCGGTCGTCCGCGGCGGCGTGCTCGTCGGGCTCGTCGCTGGAGTCGTCGCTCGGCTCGGTGGGTTCGGTCGGGGGCATTTGTTCTATGCAGAAGGTCAAAACTTGAGAGGCAAAAAGCTTTCTCGCGCCGACAGTATCACAGGACGTTCGTCCGACAGTATTCGCACACCGATCACTCCAAGAGCAGCGACGTGCGAAGCGCGTCAGTGCCTTCTTCGCGACGGATACGCCGCTGCCGCGCCGCGCCGCTCTCGCGTTCGAGGAGCCACTCGAGGCTCTCCACTCCGAGTCGGGACGACTCGGCGTCGACGAACTCCGGAAGCGTCACCGTGGCTTCGAGGTCGCGGGTGATGAACGACGCGTCGCGACCGTAGCGCATCGCGTGCCACTTGTTCGCATCGAGGATCTCGCGGCGGACGTCCGTCCCCGACTCGCCGTCCTCGTAGCGCGCCGCGAGGTCGTCGACGAGCGCGTGGACGTACTCGACGAGGGCGACGGTCGCGTCCGGATCGGTCTGGGCGTCCGGGGTGCGCACCTCGACGGTCCCGTGGCCCGTGTGGGGGCGGACGTCGTACCAGAGTTCGCCGCGGTCCTCGATCGACCCGTGTTCGACCATCGCCCGCTCGAAGCGCTGGTAGGTCTCGAAGTCGGCGAACCGCGTCGGCATCCCCGTGTTGGGGAGCGCCTCGAAGATCTTCGCGCGCGCCGAATCGAGCCCCGTGTCGAAGCCGTACCAGAACGGAGAGTTGACCGAGAGCGCGAGCACCGGCGGGAGGTACCACCGGAGTTCGTTCGCGATCCAGGTCGCCTTGTCGGCGTCGTCGACGCCGACGTGGACGTGGAGACCGGACGTGATGTTGCGGTGCTGGGGGTACTGGATGCGGTCGAGTTGGGACTGGTACCGGGGCTTGGTAGCGTGGTTGCGCTCGCGCCACTTCGCCGTCGGGTGGAGGCCGGCGGCCGCGATCCGATAGCCGTAGTCGGCCGCGTGCTCGACCAGCGCATCGCGGACGGCGGACACGATGTCGTCGACCGCGTCGACGTCCTCGATGAGCGGGGTCTGGGTCTCGATCGTGAACTGGAACAGCTCGTGGTCGATCCGGTCTTCGAGGACACCGTCGGGCGGGTGCTCGTAGACGAGGTCGTCGATCCCCGCCGTCGGCCGACCGCGGTCGTCGACGATGTAGAACTCCTCTTCGACGCCGATCGTGCCCATCCGGTCGAAGGCGTCCGCCGACCCTAGCTCCATCGCCCCGTGGTTTGCGGCGGCCGATTAAATATGTCGCGGGCTCCGGCGAAGAATTCGGGAAGCCGCCGTCGGTATCACCGCTCGTCGTCGCGGCGCGGCGTGGCGACGACCGCGAGGTGGTCCTCGTGGAAGCGGTCCAGCCGCTCGGTGTCACAGATCTCGTAGCCGCCGCGGAGTTCGTCGAGCACGTCCGCGAAGACGTCCTCGGGCGTACTAACGACGTCTTCGCTCCGGGCTTTGATCGCGGCGAGGAGCCGGCCGTCCGGGGCGAGGAACTGCCGGTTCCGGAGCGCGACGGTCGCCTGCCCGCGCGTCGCGACGTCCTGGACGACAGCGCCGAGGCCGGCCTCGACCACGTGGGCGTACGCCTCCGGGTGGCGGGCGTCCTTCAGGAGAGGAAAGAGGTTCGGCCGCGACTCGGCGACGTCGAGCAGGTCGCGGGTCGGCCGCGGTGCGAACTCGACCGCGTAGGTCGCCCCGGCGAAGTCCGCGACGTGCGAGACGGTCGTCCCCGACGCCGCGCCGAGATAGAGGACCGACTCGCCCCCGTCGAGACCGACGTCCATCTCCAGTTCCAGCATCGCGCCGAGCTTCGAGCGGCCGGGGTCCCAGACCCGCCAGCCCGCGTCGTCCTGGGGCTCGCCGTAGACGGGGTCGCCCCGGGTCGCGAGTCGGTCGCGACCGTCGAACCGCCGCCGTTCGACCCCCGCCGGGAGGCCGGGCGTCGCGGGCTCTCGTTCGGCGGTCATTCGTCGCCCTCCCGCTCTCGGATCGTCGCCATCCGGTCTCTGAGGTCGTCGTGGACCGACTGCTTGAACTCGCCCGAGTAGTAGTCGATGCGGGCCGCGATCGCGAGTTTCCCGGCGAGCGCCCGCGCCGCCGAGCCGCGGTGGTCGGGGTGGGTTCCGCGCACGTACTCGTGGGTGAAGATGATCCCGTGTTTCGGCGAGGGGCCGCGACCGCGGAGGTGGGCGAAAAGCGCGTCCTCCGCGCCGAGGACCTGGACCGTCCCCGCGGGCTTCTTCGCGAGCGACTCCAGGCCGCCGGCGAGCGAGAGCAGCCGTGCGGCCAGAACCGGCCCGGCCATCTCCGCGAGGTTCGGGACGACCTCCGGGGCGCGCGCCTCCACGAAGGTCCGCAGCGCCGCGCGCTCCTCGTCGAGGTCGACGACGCGCTCGGCGAGGGAGACGACCCGCTCTTTGGCCGGCGTCTCGGGCGTCCACGCCGCCACTTCGCGGGCGCCGTCCACGCCGCTCCCGACGTCGGCGTCGAGCGACCCGGCCCACTCGGCGAGGCGCTCTGCGAGTTCGTTGGCGGTGCGTTCGACGTCGTCCATCGCCTCGATACTATACTGAAGCTGCTTTTCGTCCGCGGTTTCTCGGGCCTCGACCGCCTCCCGCGTGGCGTAGACCGTCGCCTCGTGTAAGGCGTCGTAGTACTCGCTCTCGTCGGTCGCGAACCCTGCCTCGACGGCTTTTTCCGGCCAGTTCTGGGGGGCGTCGGCCGTGCCTTCGGCGACCGCGGCTGCTGCCGCTTCGAGGTCTCCCGGGTCGAGACCCGTGAACCATCCCGTCTCTTCGGGACTTCGACCGCTCATAGCCTCTCTTGAATGCGGACTCGTATATGTATTCGCGAAACGGAGCGCAGTCAGTCGCAAACGCGACTACACTGTCGGACGGAATATGTCTTCACATAACACAACCGACACTATACTGTCGGACGAACGTCCTGCTACTCCTGGGTACCCCTCCGGGAGGGGTGCGAGCGTATCAACGGTTTCGTCCGACAGTATAACGCTTATACAACACCACTCCAGTCATAGCGTATGGTCGACGAAGCACGCGTCCGCGCCGTGGCCAACCGACTCGGAATCGCACTGGAGGGGGACGAGGCGGCGGCCTACGCCGACGCCGCGGGCGAGATGCGAGCGCAGTTCGGCGCCTTGCAGCCCGCGGAGCCGGCGGATGAGGCGGCACGGGCCGTCGAGACCGGCGGCGACGAGTACAACGCCGTCCGACACCGATTCGACCTCCCGGAGACCGACGGCGACCTCGGCGACCTCGCGGTCGGCGTGAAAGACAACATCGCAGTCGCGGGGGTCCCGATGCACTGTGGCTCTGCGGCCCTGTCGTTCACGCCCGACTACCACGCGACGGTCGTCTCGCGGTTGCACGAGGCGGGCGCGGCGGTCACCGCGACGACGAATATGGACGAGTTCGCCTACTTCACTACCGGCGAAACCTGCGCGTTCGGTCCCGTCGAGAACCCCCGCGCCGAGGGCCGCGTCCCCGGCGGGTCCTCGAGCGGGAGTGCGGCGGCGGTGGCTGCCGGCGATCTCGACGCGGCGCTGGGCAGCGACACCGGCGGGAGCGTCCGGATCCCGGCCGCGTTCTGTGGCATCGTCGGTCTCAAGCCGACCCACAGAGCGGTGCCGCGGTTCGGGTTTGCCGACCTCGCGCCGTCGCTGGACTGCATCGGCCCGCTCGCGCCGGACGTCGAAACCGCGGCGCGGGTCTTCGAGACCGTCGCGGGCCCCCACCCCCGGGACCCGTCGTCGCTGACGAATCCGGAACCGGGCGACGCGACGGCCGGTCTCGGCGAGTCGGCCGAGGGCCGCAGGGTCGGTGTCGTTGAACCGGCGATGGCCCGGGCCGACGAGACCGTTGCGGCGGCCGTCGAGGGCGCCGTCGAGGCGCTGGCCGACCGCGGCGTCGAGACCGAACGGGTGTCTCTCCCGCAGTACGACGCCGCCTCGCTGGCCGGACTGGTCGTCGCCGGCACCGAGTTCGCCGACCTCGCGCTATCTGCGGGACAGGTCCTCGGCATCGGAACCGGGTACAGCGAGTCCTGGCGCGAGGCGATGCAGGCGGCGGTCCGGTCGCCGGACCTCGGAGAGCACGTCCGCGAACAGGTGCTCACGAACGGCGCGCTCGCGGCCGAGGGCCGTTCGCACTACGTCGCCGCCCGGAACCTCGGATCGGCGTTCACCGCGACGGTCGACGAGAGGCTGGCGACCTACGACGCCCTGGTGGCGCCGACGACGCCGATGACGCCCCCCGCCTTCGGCGACGTGACCACCGACGAGGATTTCGCGCGAACGGTCGCCAACACGGTGCCGTTCAACGTGACCGGCCACCCGGCGCTGACGGTCCCCGCTGGCGACGACGGCGACCCGGTCGGGGTTCAGTTCGTCGGCCGGCGACACGACGAACGGACGCTCTTCTCCCTGGGGGCGAGCCTGGAAGCGGCGACCTGACAGCGGCCACAGATGTTGGCGACCCTCCCGTGGCTCAACGTGAACGGTGGATAACACGTTCGACCCACGGATTTAACACCGAGCGAAGAGCAAGCCCGCGTATGATATCGAACCGTCGCGTCGGGGCCGTCTTGGCCGTCGTGCTCCTCATATCGACGAGCGGATGTGTCGGAGTGCTAACTGGAACGGAGCCGCTCACGTTCGCCGCCGAGCCCGCCGCCGTCGCGGACGCGGCCGCCGAGCAAGCGGGCTACGAGCTGAACGGCACTCGGGCCGTCGAGATCAACCGGACGTTCGAGGTCGCAGGCCAGGAGCGCCGCGTCGTCGTCACGAACCAGGTCACGACCTACACCAAGAGCGTCGATCTGGGGCCGCTGGGCGAACAGCGCCTCGGCCTCTTCACCGTGGTCTCGACGCCGGCCGTCGAGATCGCCGGCCGGACGCTGAACCCGATCGGATCGTACTCCAACAGACGGCTCGTCGAGTTGGTCCAGCAGCGGTACTCGGGACTGCGCGACGTCCGGGCGGTCAGCGCACAGAACATCACGGTCCAGGGGACCGAGACGGAAGTGACCAAGTTCGCCGCGACGGCGACCATCGCGGGCCGAGAGATCGACGTCTACGTCCACGTGACGAAGTACCGCGACGGCGAGGACTTCGTCCTCGCGATCGGCGTCTACCCCCAGAAACTCCCGGGCGAAGGCGAGAACGTCCTCGCGATGATGCGCGCCATCGAGCATCCGACCTCCGTCCCGACCGCGACGGCCTGATCGCGGGACGGCACCGACAGCACCGTGACTGCCGGCAGTCGCCGACTACGGAACGTATATATACGCTAGAGCGTCCCGCTCCCGGCGCGTCTGCACCCGCGAATCCGCCGTAATCGACCCCGAGCAACCGACTGTCGCCAATATTCGTTACAGAAAGATTTAAGTGCTGTCGTCACTTACTGATAGTAAGGTCAGTCCCGGACGGGCCATCTTCTTTTCCCGCCCGGCCGAGGGCGAACCCCCTCCCCACCAATGAGTGACACACGCACCCGAGAGCACGTAGCGACCCCGCGCGCGGAGGACCGAGCCGCGAGCGAACGCGAGGACGATACACAGATGACAGACAAACAGACCGCCGGCGAACGCGTCGCCGAGGCACAGACTACAGAGACCGAGAAAGCAGAGACGGAACCGGAGCAGCAGGTCTGCCCCGAATGCGGCGGCACCCTCATCACCGACGAGAGCCACGGCGAGACCGTCTGTGCGGACTGCGGCCTGGTCGTCGACGAGGACTCGATCGACCGGGGCCCCGAGTGGCGCGCCTTCGACAGCGCCGAGCGCGACGAGAAGTCGCGCGTGGGCGCGCCGACGACGAACCTGATGCACGACAAGGGCCTGTCGACGAACATCGGCTGGCAGGACCAAGACGCCTACGGCAACTCGCTGTCTTCGAACCAGCGCCAGAAGATGCAGCGCCTGCGGACCTGGAACGAGCGGTTCCGCACGCGCGACTCGAAAGAGCGGAACCTCAAGCAGGCGCTCGGCGAGATCGACCGGATGGCCTCGGCGCTCGGTCTCCCCGAGAACGTTCGAGAGACCGCCTCGGTCATCTACCGCCGCGCGCTCGACGAGGACCTCCTCCCCGGCCGCTCGATCGAGGGCGTCGCGACCGCGGCGCTGTACGCCGCCGCCCGACAGGCCGGCACGCCCCGGTCGCTCGACGAGATCGAGCGCGTCTCGCGGGTCGACAAGATGGAGCTGACCCGGACCTACCGCTACATCGTCCGCGAACTCAAACTCGAGGTCGAACCCGCCGACCCCGAGCAGTACGTCCCGCGGTTCGCCTCGGATCTCGACCTCTCGGACGAGGCCGAACGGACGGCCCGCGAACTGCTGAAGAGCGCCAAGCGCGCGGCCATCCACTCGGGCAAGTCGCCGGTCGGTCTCGCGGCCGCAGCGGTCTATGCGGCGGCGCTGCTCACCAACGAGAAGGTGACCCAGAGCGAAGTCAGCGAGGTCGCCGACGTCTCGGAGGTCACGATCCGCAACCGGTACAAAGAGCTCCTCGAAGCCGAGGACTCGGCCGTCCCGGCCTGATACTCACTATGAGTACTCTCGTCTCTCCGCCGAGCGGCGTCATCGGGGGTGGCGCTCGGCGACGAAAAGTGAGAGCGATCACTATGCGTCGCGCCACGTAACAACCTTTATTGACGCGCCGGGGGGACCTCCGAGTATGGTCGAAGCGTTTGTCCGACTGCTCTGTCCGGAGTGTGGGAAAGACTGGGAGGCCGAGCCGACGTCGCTGCCGGGTCACCGCGAGAATTACACCTGTTCGTCCTGTGGGACGACGCGGCGGCTCGCGGAGTTCATGCGGACCGAACACGACCTCGAAACGGTCAAGCAGTTCGAGTAGGGGTCGGGGCCACCGATCATATACTGTCGGACGAAACCGTTGATACGCTCGCACCCCTCCCGGAGGTGGCGCTCGGCGGAACACAGTGATAATGACGGTTGTCGTCTCGTAGCGGTGCTCGCCGCCCCGGTGTCGGCGAGCACCGGTACATAGTTACAACCGTCATTATGAAATAGGTAGTATCAGATCTCCGGAACCGACGAGAGCGCGCCGCAGGCGTCACACTTCAGGACGGTCGTCCCCTGTTCTTCGACGAGTCGCGTGTCGGGCGAGCCGCACTCGCTGCACGTGACGAAGTCGTCGACGTAGGAATCGAGCGCCTCGGCGACGCGTCGCTGCTTGAAGTCGCCGGTGAAGCGCGCGCGGCCCTTGTCGTCGATCTGTGCGCTCGTCCCTAGCTCGGACTGCATAAACCGTACCAGGTGGTCGGCATCGCGCGCCAGTCGGTCGTAGGTGGCCTCGAAGTTCTCCCAGACCGTGACGTTCCCCTCGGGTCGAACCTCGGGGTCCGGCACCTCGAATCGGTCCCCACTCTCGGCGATGTCGGGCGACTGTTCGAGCGCCCGGTCGAGTTGCTCTTCGTAGTCCATATCCGAGCTATGGTGCTGCGTCGTGTAAAGCGTTCATATACTGTCGGCCCCGTCTCGTGTCCAGGGCGTCGACCCGGAGAGCGAGAGCAGTGCGGTGAATCCTTCATCATTGA
>JBDGUP010000006.1:0-12980 GCA_042215815.1 Haloquadratum sp.
CCGACGCCGACGCCGACGCCGACGCCGACGCCGACGCCGACGCCGTTCCACTCCGTCCCGACGCGGTCGAGTCGGCGGCCGCGACGTACCGCTGGGCCCCCGACGGCGTCGAGTGCCCGGACTGTGGCGCGATCGTCGAGCGGCTCTGGCGACAGGACGACCGACACGTCTGTGCGGACTGCAAAGCGTGGTGATCCCCTCGGAGAGACGTTCGCAAACGCCATACTGTATGATAATGACGGTTGTAACTATGTACCGGTGCTCGCCGCCCCGGTGTCGGCGAGCACCGGTAAGAGACTACAACCGTCATTATGAAGCGCCCCATCACGGCGACTCCTCGACGCGGAGCGTGAGGAGGATGACGAACACCGTCACGGCGGCCATCAGCAGGTACCCCTCGTCGAAGTAGCCGCTGTCGGCGATCACACCGAAGAGTACCGGTCCCGACGCGCCGAGCGTGGCCGTCGTGGTCCGGACGACGCCCAGCCCGGTCCCGCGGACGTCTTCGGAGAACGCATCCGAGAAGAACGACTGGGTGATCGCGCCCGACCCGAGCATCGCGCTGACGAGTGCCGTGATGGCGACGAGTGCCGGGAGGCCCTCCGCGAAGGGAAGGAGCGCGAGACCGACCACGGGTCCCGAAAGCACCATCACGAGCGACCCCCGGATGCCGATCCGGTCGTAGGCGATCCCGGCGACGGGCTTGACGACGACGCCCAGGGCGAAAAAGAGGCTGAAGAGCAGCGACGCCGTCGACGACGCCAGTCCCTTCTCCTCGACGAGATAGGTGGGATACAGCCCCGTGAACGCCTGCCAGACGAGGACATAGAGGAAGAAGATGAACGCGAAGAAGACCACGTTCGACCCGCGAAGTTCCGCGAGGAGGCGGCTCGCCGTTTCGGTCGATCCCCCGACGGCGTTCGACGTGTCCGACTCGGGGGACAAAAGCACCCACAGCGCGACGGCCGCGAGCGCGAGCAGCGGCGCGACGAAGCCGAGCCCGGCCTGCCAGGCGACGGCGACCGCCAGCGCGCCCGCGATCGGGGGCAGGACCGTCTGTCCGAGGTCGCCCATCGCCATCGTGACGCCGAGCGCGCTGCCGATGCGCTCCGGATAGATGCCCGCGAGTGCGGTGATCCGTGCGATCGGATACAGCGACTGCCCGAGGCCGACGAAGGCGGTCGCCACGAACAACAGCAGGGTCGTCGGCGCGGTCACGACGCTGACGATCGCGACCGAGACCACGGCCGCGCTGACCGTCATAATCGAGCGCTCGCTGTAGCGGTCGGTCAGGACGCCGCCCGGAAGCTGGCCGATCGCCGACCCCAGCCACAGCACCGTCACGAGGAAGCCCGCGACCGTGAGGCTGAGGTCGAACCGGTCCCGGAGGTGCGGCAGCAACACGGGATAGATCATCCGCGTCCCCAAGAGCAACCCCCAGCTGCTCGCGATGACCGCCAGCGAGCGGCCCTCGCCGTCGCCCCACAGCGCCCGCGCCTCCTCCCTGATCGACGCCACCAGGCTCATCGTCGTGGTGTCGCCCGGACAGCGGTAAATCGGTACCGGAGTCCCTGGCACCGAATACCGTCTCTTGTCACTCCAGGCGCGTGCTCCGCCGACCGAACCCGCGGACGAAGGCCGCTTCGTCGATCGCGAGCACCGTCGGCCGACCGTGCGGGCAGGCGTAGGGGTCTTCGCACTCGCCGAGGCGATCGACCAGCGCCGCCGCCTCCGCGTCGCTCAGGTCGTCGCCGGCCTTCAGCGACGGGTGACACGCCAGGTCCGCCACGAGCGCGTCGCGGTCGTCCCCCGGCGCTTCGCCGTGTCGGAGCGCGTCGGCCGCGTCGCGGACGCTCTCGGGGTCCGCCGCGCGACCCATCGGTGCGGGCACGGCCCGAACGCGAACGGTCGTCTCGCCGAACGGCTCCAGTTCGTATCCGACGTCGGCGAGTTCCTGGCGGCGCGACTCGACGGCGGCGTACTGCGCCGGCGCGAGCGAGACGCTCGCCGGGGGCTCGATCGGGGCCGTCGGCGTTTCCTCGCCGACGGCGGCCCGCAGCCGCTCGTAGTTGATCCGCTCGTGTGCCGCGTGCTGGTCGACGACGAGCAGTTCGTCGCCCGCCTCACAGAGCAGGTAGAGGTCGCGGAACCGGCCGATGACTTCCGCGTCCGCGAACGCGGAGTCGACGCCCGAGACCGGCTCCAGCGAGTCGTCGAGGTCCATCGAGAGCGCCTCGCTCCGGCGTCGGTCGAACGTCGAGAGGGCGTCGCCGACGGCGGTTTCGACCAGCGCGGCGACCGCGTCGTCGTCGCGGAGGCGGACCTCGCGCTTCTGGGGGTGGACGTTGTGATCGGCCCACGCCGTCGGCAGCGCCACCGAGACGACGGCGATCGGCGCGCGGCCGCCGGGGAGCAGGTCGCCGTAGCCGTCGACGACCGCGCGCTGCAGTCTGTCGTCGCGGACGGGGCGACCGTCGACGGCGACGTAGACGTGGTCCCGGCGAGCGCGCGTGACGGAGGGCTGGACCAGCGCGCCCCGGACCGTCAGCGTCCCGTCACCTCGATTCCCGTCGGCGGCGTCGCGGCCTCGCTCCGCCTCGAACGCCGTCGCCCGCGAGGCCACCTCCCGATCGTAGACGCCCAAGATCGCGTCGCCGAACGCGCCCGTGCCGGGCGTCGAGAAGACCGCGGAGCCGTCGTGTGCGAGTTCGAACGCGACGTCCGGGCGCGCGAGCGCGTACCGCGAGACGGCGTCGCTGATCCGGGCGAACTCGGTCTCGGGGCCGGCGAGCGACTCCCGCCGCGCCGGCGTGTCGGCGAAGAGGTCCCGCACGGTGACGGTCGTCCCCCGGCCCCGGCCGATCGCCTCGATCCGCTCTGCGCCCGGGCCGCCGGACGCGACCACGCGCGTCCCCTCGGGCCCGCCGTCGTTCGTCCGGAGTTCGAGGGTCGCGACCGTCGCGATGCTCGCGAGCGCCTCGCCGCGGAAGCCGAGCGTCTCCACCGCCGCGACCGACCCGCCGGGCGCGAGCTTGCTCGTCGTGTGCCGCTCGACGGCGAGTTCGGCGTCTCGCCGACCCATCCCGCCGCCGTCGTCGCGGACGCGGATCCGCTCTGTCCCGTCGCCCGCGACGTCGACGTCGATCCGGGAGGCGTCCGCGTCGAGCGCGTTCTCGACCAGTTCGACCACGACGTCCGCCGGCCGGGTGATCACCTCGCCGGCGGCGACGCTGGCGACGGTCGCGTCGTCGAGCCGCCGGACCGCGGCTTCGTCGCCCCCCTCCGTTCGGTTCTCACTCATCTGTGCTCACTCGTCCAGCCTGCGTCGTAGGTCCTCCAGGGTGTTGAGGGCTTCGAGCGGTGTCGTCCGCGCGACGTCGATGTCGCGGAGTTCGGCGAGCACGGCGCGTTCGGTCGCCGCGAGAGCCGACGGCTCGGACCCCTCGCCCGGGCGAGAGTCGGTGGCCGTCTCGGCGACGGTGTCGGCGGCGTCAGCGACGTCTGTGGCGTCGCCGTTCTCGAGGCCGTCGACGTAGGCGGCGAGCGTGTCGCTTCGCGTTCCCGGGACGTCGGCGTCGTCGCTCGGGGCGTCGTCGACCGAGGTGTCGGCGTCGTCGCTCGGGGCGTCGGGACCGCCGCCGGACGCCGGTTCCGCCGTCGACTCCGCCGCCCGATCCGACTGGACGTACGCCCGCGCGCGCTCGACGACCCGATCCGGGACGCCGGCCAGTTTGGCGACCTCGACGCCGTAGGACGACGACGACGGTCCCTCGGCGACGCGGTGGAGGAAGGTCACGTCGGACCCGCCCCGTCTCTCGCCCTCGCCTTTCCGGACGGTGAAGTGGAGATTGAACGCGTTCGGGAGGTCCGCCGCGAGGTCTGTCAGGTCGTGGTAGTGTGTCGCAAAGAGCGTCGTCGCGCCCACCTCGTCGTGGATGAACTCGGTGGTCGCGCGGGCGATGGCGAGACCGTCGGCGGTGGAGGTCCCGCGGCCGACCTCGTCGAGGAGGACGAGCGAGTCCTCGGTGGCGTCGTGGAGGATGTCTGTGAGTTCTGCCATCTCGCGCATAAACGTGGACTGGCCGCCCGCGATGTCGTCGGAGGCGCCGACGCGCGTGAAGATCCGGTCGAGGATCGGCAGCGCGGCCGCGTCCGCCGGCACGAAGCTCCCGGCCTGGGCCAGGATCGCGACGAGCGCGACCTGCCGCATATACGTCGACTTGCCGCTCATGTTCGGACCGGTGATGACGGCGACGTGGCCGTCCTCGAAGTCGATCCCGTTCGGGACGAACTCCCCTTGGGTCCGCTCGACGACGGGGTGCCGCCCCGCGTCGATGTCGAGTACGTCGGCGCCCATCTCGGGGCGGACGTAGTCGCTGCCGGCGGCCACGGCGGCGAACGTCGAGAGCACGTCCAGGCGGGCGAGCGCGTCCGCGAGCGACTGGAGGCGCTCGGTCTCGTCTGCGACCCGAGAGCGCACGTCGCAGAACGCCTCGTACTCCAGCGAGTCGGCCCGCTCTGCGGCCGAGAGGATCTCGTCCTCGCGGCGCTTCAGTTCGGGCGTGTAGAACCGCTCGGCGTTCTTGAGCGTCTGTCGGCGGGTGTAGTCGTCGGGAACCCGATCCAGGTTCGGATCCGTCACCTCGATGTAGTAGCCGTGGACCTGGTTGTAGCCGACTTCGAGCGAGTCGATGCCGGTCCGCTCGCGCTCTTTCGCTTCGAGCGCGGACACCCACTCGCGGCCCTCCCGCTCTGTGGCCCTGATCTCGTCGAGTTCGTCGTCGAACCCCTCGCGGATCACGCCGCCCTCGGTGATCTCCTGGGGGGGATCCGAGACGATCGCGCGCTCGATCAGGTCGCGGACGTCGGCGAGTTCGTCGAGCGCGTCGCGGAGGTCACAGAGCGCCGCGGACTCGACGTCGGAGAGGGCGTCTTTCACCTCGGGGACGACGTCCAGCGTCGCCTTCAGCGACCGCAGATCACGCGCGTTCGCGCGCTCGCGGGACACCCGCGCGGCCAGGCGTTCGAGGTCGTAGACCGCCTCGAGGTGGTCGCACACCGTCTCCCGCGCCAGCGGCCGGTCGAGCAGTTCTTCGACCGCGTCGTGTCGGCGCTCGATCTGCGTCTCGGAGAGGAGCGGGCGCCGGAGCCACGACTCCAGCTTCCGCCGGCCGAGCGCGCAGGACGTCCGGTCGAGCGCGTCCAGGAGCGTCTCGCCCCGACCGGGCTGCTGGGACTCGAACAGTTCCAGGCTGCGCATCGCCGCGGCGTCGAGGCGGAGCGACCGCCGGAGGTCGTACCCGCGGATCCGAGAGACATACGAGAGCGCGCCGTCGTCGCCCTGCGTGTACTCGGCGTAGTCGAGCAGCGCCCCCACGGCGCGCCGCTCGACCGCCGAGCCGAGGACGGCCGTCGGCTCGGCGACGTACGCGCCGAGCGTCTCCACGGCCCGTTCGGGGGCGAACGCCTCCGGCGGGCGGTCTGTGAGCATCGTCTCGAAGCCGAGCGCGTCGGGATCGACCTCGAGGTCGGGCGCGACGAGGAGTTCCGCCGGTGCGAGCCGTTCGAGTTCCTCGCGGATCCGGTCGGCGGGCGCGCTCGTCACCTGGCACTCGCCGGTCGAGACGTCCAGCGTCGCGAGCGCCGCCTCGGCCGCGTCGCCGTCCGCCGCGCTCTCGTCGGCGGCGCCGCCCGTGGCTCGGCCCGACCCGTCGTCGATCCCGGTCTCGACGAGGGCGCCGAGGTAGGTCGCGCTCGCGCGGTCGAGCAGGTCGTCGTCGACGACCGTGCCCGGGCTGACGACGTTGGTGACGGCCCGATCGACCAGCCCGGAGGCCTCCTCGGCCTCTTCGACCTGGTCGGCGATCGCCACCCGGAAACCGGCGTCGAGCAGCGACTCGAGGTACGACGCCGCGTTGTCGATCGGGATGCCCGCCATCGCGTAGGTGCCCGTCGAGTCCTCGCGCTGGGTCAGCGTCACCTCGCAGACGCGCGCGACGGTCTCGGCGGCCTCGCAGAACGCCTCGTAGAAGTCGCCGACCTGAAAGAGCACGACCGCGTCGGGGTGGGACTCGGCGAGTTCGAGGTACTGCGAGAGCATCGGCGTGAGTTCATCGCGGCGCTCCAGCATCTTCTCGGGCGGTCCCTCGGGGCGGTTCTCGCCTTCCTCGGAACCGCTTCCCCCGGGATGGGACCCACCGGAACCGTGGGAACCGACGCTCTCTGTCCCCTCGCTCGCGTCGGACTCCGCGCCTTCCATACCTACCGGACGGCGGTCGAAGACCAAAAGCGGCGGGGAAGCGAGGCCGCGTCGCGGCGGCTAGTCCGTCCGGCCGAACAATCCGATGATCTGCCCCCGGGCCAGGTAGCCGAGCGCGGAGAGGACGACGACCGCGGCCGAAAGCGCGAGTGCGGCCCCGATTCGGTCGGTCCCGAGGAGGCCGCCGACCACGTTCGCGAGGAAGAACCCCGGAACGCGTCCCACGACGGCGATGGCGACGAGCTGCCACAGCGGGATGCGCGTCAGCCCGCCGGCGAAGCAGATGGTGTCGTCCGGCAGCCCCGGAACGAGAAACAGGAGAAAGAGCGTCCCCCGGGCGTAGTCGTCTCCGAGCGCGTCGAACCGCGCGAGGGCGTCGTCGTGGACGATCCGCTCGACGTAGGCCCGCCCGAACCGGCGCGAGAGCCAGAAGGCGACGGTGCTGCCGACGGCGATCCCGAGCATATTGTAGACGGTCCCCCACCACACGCCGAAGAGGTAGCCGGCGACGACGGCGAGGATCTGGCCCGGAACCGGCGCGACGACGACCTGGGCCGCCTGGAGGACGACGAACACGACCGGCGCCCAGAACCCATACCCCCGGATGAAGGCCCGCAACGCGGCGGCGTCGGTGAGGAACGCGAGGTGTGGGCGGACGGCGATCCCGCCGGCGGTCAAGAGCGCGGCGGCGACGACGAGGTGGACGACGAACCGGCGGCGGCTCTCCGGCGACGCGAAGAGCCGAACCGATCCGAGCCGCTCCCGCCAGCGGTCGAGGCTGGCGGCCGTCACGCCCGCTCGAAGACGAGCGCGTAGTGATACGGCGGGAGTTCGATCCGATCGGCCACCTCGAAGTCGGCCGCCGCCAGCACGGCCCGCTCTGTCTCCTCGGGAGACATCCGGAGGTCGGTCGGCGGGCCTTTCGGCTCGCCGCCGATGAGGGTCACATCCCGCGGTCGGTCGTGCCAGTTGACGACGATGAACCGGCCGCCCTCGCGGAGCGAGGCGTGTATCTCCGAGACGAAGCCGGTCGTGTCGTCGACGCCGTGGAAGGTGTTCGCGACGAGCACCACGTCGACGGGTTCCGGCAGGAGGGCGGAGAGTTCCCGCACGTCGCCGCGGATCGTCTCGACGTTGTCGATCTCCTGTTGTGCAGCGAGCCGGGCGAGTTCGTCCAGCCGCCCCTCGTCGAGGTCGAGCGCATAGACCGTCGCCGGGTCGGCGATCCGTGCGGCTGGCAGCGCGAAGTAGCCGTTGCCCGAGGGCACTTCCGCGAGCGCGTCACCGGAGCGGATCCCGAGGCGGCGGAGCGTCTCGCCCGGCGTCGGCCACAGTCGGCCCCACCAGTCCCAGTCGGGTTGGCCGGTGTTCTGGAAGCGGTCCATACCGGGATACGAACGGGCGAGGGGATAAATATTCGAGTTCACAGCCCGAGCGCGTCTCGGTGGCGATCCAGGATCGACGCCAGCGTGCGGTTCTTCTCTTGGAGTTCGTATCGTACCCGCACGACCGGCACGTCGACGTCGAGCACCTGCGAGATGTCGTGGGGCGTCCCCGAGACGACCACGTCGGGGTCGGCGTTGCGGATCGTCGCCTCCAGATCGCGGATCTGGGCGTCGCTGTACCCCATCGCCGGGAGGACGTCGTCGAGGTGGTCGTACTTCTCGAAGACGCGTTCGATCGAGCCGACGGCGCCCGGACGCGGATCGACGATCTCTGCGGCGCCGTAGTCGCGGGCGGCGATCAGGCCGGCGCCGTGGGCGGCGTCGCCGTGGGTGAGCGTCGGCCCGTCCTCGACGACGAGGACGCGCTTGCCGGCGATCGCGTCGCCGTCGGCGGTGACGACGGAGTCCGCGTGGACGATCCCCGCGTCCGGGTTCGCCTCCCGGACGTTGGCTTCGACCTCGCGGATGCCGGACGCCGCCGCGGTGTTCTCTTTGTTGATGACGACGTAGTCGGCGAGTCGGAGGTTGGTCTCGCCGGGGTGATACGAGACCTCGGCCCCGGGGCGGTGCGGGTCGGCCAGGACGAAGTGGAGATCGGGTGCGAAGAAGGGGAGTTCGTTGTTGCCGCCGTCCCAGACGACGACGTCCGCCTCCGCTTCGGCGCGCTCCAAGACCGCCTCGTAGTCGACGCCCGCGTAGACGACGTGACCGCGTTCGATGTGGCTCTCGTACTCCTCGCGCTCTTCGATCGTGACGTCCGCCTCGTCGAGGTCCGCGCGCGTCGCGAACCGCTGGACGCGCTGGGCGAGGAGGTCGCCGTAGGGCATCGGTTCTCTGACGACCACGGTCTCGTGTCCCCTCTCGCGGAGCAGGTCCGCCAGCTTCCGGGCCGTCTGTGACTTGCCGCAGCCGGTCCGGACCGCGTCGACGGCGACGACCGGGACGCTCGAATCGAGCATCATCCGGTCGGGGCCGACGATGCGGAAGTCCGCGCCCGCCGCGAGCGCGCGCGAGGCCCGATGCATCACGTGCTCGTGGGAGACGTCCGAGTACGAGAAGACCACCGTGTCGACGGCTTCCTCGGCGACGATCGCCTCCAGGTCCGACTCCGGCCGGATCGGGATCCCGTCGGGGTACCCCTCGCCGGCCAGTTCCGGCGGATAGCGCCTGTCGGGGTCTTCGTCGAGTTCGCCGACGTTCTGGCCGGCGGCCTGGGTGAAGGCGACGACCTCGCTGTCGCCGTCGCCGCGGAAGACGGTGTTGAAGTCGTGGAAGTCGCGGCCGGCCGCGCCCATAATGAGGACTCGCGTGGGGGCCATACCCCACCGTACGCGCCGGACGCAGAAAGTGGTGGGGACCGCGGAGCGGCCGGGATCGGGGATCGGGATCGGGATCGGGGGCCGAGACCCCGCTCCTGTCGGCGTCCTGTCGTTCTGTCGACGACGGGATCGAAACCCCCATCAGGCGCAGGTCCCAACGCCCGACGGGATGAAACGCAGACAGTTCCTCGAGGCGACAGGCGCAGCGTCCACGGCGGGTATCGCCGTCCTCGCCGGCTGTAGCGGCGGGTCCGGCGGTTCCGACGGCGGTGGCGGCGGGACCGCGACCCCGACGCCGAAGCCGACCGAGACGAACACGATCGGGATGGTCACAGAGGGCAGCGAGTACTACTTCGACCCGATCGGTCTCTATGTCGAGCCCGGCGAGACCGTCACCTGGCGGATCGAGTCCGGGGCGCACTCGACGACGGCCTACAAGAAGGGCAACAGCCTCGCGTCGGTGACGCGGATCCCCTCGGGCGCGGAGGCGTGGAACAGCGGGACGCTCTCGTCTGAGGGGGCCACGTTCGAACACACCTTCGAGACCGAAGGGACCTACGACTACTTCTGTATCCCGCACAAGGCGCTCGGGATGATCGGCCGCGTCGTCGTCGGCGAACCCGGCGGCCCCGCCGAGGGGAGTATGCCGCCGGACGGCGAGGTGCCGACGAGCGATACGATCGTCCAGGAAGGCGCCGTCTCCTACGACGCCTTCACCGGATAGCGCGGCCGAACGTTTTCGCCGCTGCGCGTCGGAGACGGCGTATGGGATCTGACTCCTCACCGAACGCCGGTCCGGTCGTCGTCGCGCTGGGCGGCAACACGCTCCTCGGCGAACGGGGACCGTGGACGTTCGACGCGCAGCAGGACGCGATCGAGGAGACGGCCGCCCGGGTCGCGGCCGCGATCGACGCCGGCTACGAGGTGGTCCTCACACACGGTAACGGCCCACAGGTTGGGAACCTCCTCGTCCAGCAGGAACGCGCCTCGGAGACGCCACAGCTCCCGCTGGACGTGCTCGTCGCCGAGACGCAGGCGCAGATCGGCTACCTGCTCCAGCAGGCGATCGACAACGAGCGGGGGGACGCGACCGACTGTCTGACGCTCGTGACCCAGGTCGTCGTCGACGGAGACGACCCCGCCTTCGCGGAGCCGACGAAACCGGTCGGCCCGTTCTACACCGAATCGGAGGCGCGGGAGAGGCCCTTCGAGACGCGGGAAGTGAGCGACGGCGAGCGGCCGTACCGTCGGGTCGTCCCCTCGCCCGAGCCGATCGAGATCGTCGAGAGCGACGAGATCGCCCGCCTCGTGTCGGCGGGAAACGTCGTGATCTGCGGCGGGGGCGGAGGCGTGCCGGTCGTTCGCGACGGGGGGCTCTGCGGTGTCGAGGCCGTCGTCGACAAGGACCACACCTCCCGGGTGCTCGCCGAAGCGCTCGGCGCACAGACGCTCGTGCTCTTGACCGACGTCGAGTACGCGTACGTGAACTACGGCGAGCCGGACCAGCGCCCGCTCGAAGCGGTCGGACCTGCGGAACTCCGCTCGCACCTCGACGCCGGGGAGTTCGGCGTCGGGAGTATGCGTCCGAAAGTCGAGGCGTGTCTCCGGTTCGTCGAGGGCGAGAGCGGAAACGGGAGACCGCGGGCCGTGATCACGTCGCCGGCGCACCTGACGGACGCGCTCGCCGGGACGGCCGGAACCCGGGTTCGCGCGCAGGGGCGCGACTGACAGGGAGTATCGCAATTCGACGATCGACCGCGCGAGCGGCGCCAGCAGAGTTACGTGTGCCGAGGCGCAACAGGGGGTGACTGCGTGGACCGCCGCCCGCTGTGGCGGCCGGTCACACGAGTGAGCTATGACCGACACAGATGCCGCCCCCGACTCGATGGCGAGATCGTCCGCCGACTCCCCTCTCACTGCCGACGCAGCGGCCGAACTGACCGCCCGGCTCGTGGACAACGTCGAACGGGTCATCGTGGGCCACCGCGACGCCGTCGAACACATCCTGGTCGCGCTCTTGGCCCGCGGTCACCTCCTCCTCGAAGACGTCCCGGGGGTGGGAAAGACGATGCTCGCGCGCGCGGTGGCGACGTCGCTCGACGGGTCGTTCAAGCGCGTGCAGTTCACGCCGGACCTCCTCCCCTCGGACGTGACCGGCGTGAACGTCTTCAACGAGAAGACCCGGGAGTTCGAGTTCCAGCCCGGTCCCGTCTTCGCGAACGTCGTCCTCGGCGACGAGATCAACCGCGCGCCGCCGAAGACGCAGGCCGCGCTCCTCGAAGTGATGGAAGAAGAACAGGTGACCGTCGACGGCGAGACGCACGCCGTCCCGGATCCCTTCACCGTCATCGCGACGCAGAACGACGTCGAGCCCGGACAGACCTACGAACTGCCGGTGGCCGAGATCGACCGCTTCACCAAGAAGATCCGGATGGGCTATCCCACCGCGGACGAGGAGACGGAACTGCTCGGCCGCGTGGCCGGCGAGCACCCGATCGAATCGCTGGATCCGGTCGCCTCGGTCGAAGACGTCCGCCGGGCGCGCCGGACCGTCGCCGACGTGACCGTGAGCGAGCCGGTGCGTGCGTACGTCTCTCGGTTGGCGAGCTACACGCGGGAGCACGCTCGATTGGGCGCCAGCCCCCGCGGGTCGATCGCGCTGGTGCGCGCCTCGCAGGCCCGAGCGGTCCTCGCCGGCCGCGAGTACGTCCTTCCCGACGACGTCCAGACCGAGGCGCCGACCGTCTGGAGCCACCGGATCCGCACCGACTCGGACGTCGACGGCGCGGAAATCGTCGACCGCGCGCTCGATACGGTCCCCGTAGAGCGAGCCGACGAGCACCCCTCCGATGGGTCTCCGGTCGACGATGCGGCGAGCGAGTAGGTGGCAGAGACGATGCGACCCACACGACGGGGATACGCGGTGCTCGCGGTGCTCGGAGCGACCCTCGCGCTCGGGACGGTCTCCGGTGCGCGCGCGCTCGACGCGGTCGCCGTGCCCGCGATCGTCGCCCTGGTCGGCGCCGCGATCCAGGCGTGGCGCGCGCCGACGCCGGAACTCACCCGCACGCTCCCGCCCGCGGACGTGCCGGGGACGGCGGGGACCGTCGAGGTGCGGCTCCGCGCGGACCGGTCGTATCCGGTGACGCTCCGCGATCGGCACTCGCCGGGGGTCGACGCGACCACCGATCGGTCCGCAGACGCGGCCGTCGTCGACGCCACGACCGGCGGCGTCGCCGTCGCGTACACGATGACCCGGCGACGCCGCGGCGTCCACGAGATCGGCCCGGCGACGGTCGTCCTCACCGACGTCCTCGGTCTCGTCAGGCGGACGGTCCACCTCGACGTCCGCGACACCGTCTTCGTCTTCCCGGCGGTGCGGACGCTCTCGGGACGCGCGAGCGCCGAACTCCGCGCCGCGGCCGAACCCGACCGGCTGAATCGGCGCGAGGAGTTCGCGGGGCTGCGCGAGTACGTCCGGGGTGACGCCCTCCGCGACGTCCACTGGAAGTCCACGGCGAAGCGCGGTCAACTGGTCGTCCGGGAACTCGCCGCCGAGCGCGACCACGACCGATTCACCGTCGCCGTCGGCGTCGCTCCGGACGCGGCAACGACGGCCGCCGACGCGGCTGCGACGGCTGCCGCGACGGTGTGTCTCTCGCTGCTCGAGGACGGCGTCGCCGTCGAACTGTCGACGCCGGAGGGGTCGGCGACGGCCTCGCCCGGATCGACGCGGCCGATCTTGGCCCACCTCGCGCGCCTCGGGACCGGTCCCGTCCCCGACGCCGAGGCGGACGCCGACGCCGTCGTCAGCGCCACCGGCGCGACCGTCACCGTCCGGTTCGGCGACCGCGAGCGGAACTTCGCGTCGATGACGGTCGAGCGCGCACGCGACTCGGGTACTGCTCCCGGGTTCGCCCGCGACGCCGAGGCGGACGCCGGCGCAGAGGCGGACGC
>JBDGUP010000006.1:13080-17441 GCA_042215815.1 Haloquadratum sp.
GAGGCGGACGCCGGCGCAGAGGCGGACGCAGACATCGGGAGCGAGGCGGTCGACACCCCGGTGAGCGACGGTCGCCGGGCGCACAGAAGAGGTGAGTTCGGATGAGCGCCGCCGCTTGGGTCCCCTGGAGTGCCGATCACCTGCGCCGACTCGACGGGCCGCGCGTGCTCGCCGTCGTCGGGCTGCTCGCGCTGACGTGGGCCTACGCGAGCGTGCTCTGGCACGTCACGACCGTCGTCGGAAAGAGCGCGGCCTTCGTCGTCGTCGTCGCCGCGGCCGCCGCGGCCGCCGCCCTCCTCGGGCGGTACCTGAGTGTCCGCGCCGCGGCCGGCGTCACGCTCGGGCTGCTCGGCGCCGGACTGGCGGCGTATCTCGCCGTGCTTCCCGACAGTCAACTCCAGCTTTTGACCGCCGAGCGGGTCCTCTCGGACACGGTCGCGCTCCTGACCGGGCTGTCGATCCTCCGGCTCGTCAGCGCGGGGGTGTGGGCGATCGGCGTCGTCGTCGGGCCGGTCTTCCTCTCGTGGTATCTCGCCGTCCGGGAGCGCTATGCGGGCGCCGCGGCCACCGGCTGCGTCGCGCTCGCGCTCGTCGTCCTCACCGGCGACGCGGGGGGAGCGACCACCCTCGTCGGCGTCGTCGGAGCGACTGCGGCCGCCGCGTCGTCGACGTTCGCCCGCCACGGGGCCGGACTGGCGCAGGTGGACGTCCTGACCGTCCTGATCGCGGCGATGGTCGTCGCGACCGCGACGCTGTCTGTCGTCCCGGGCGCGTCGGGATCGCCGGTCGTTCCGAACCGGGGGACGCCCACCGTGGAGGCGAACCTCATCGACGTCGACGACCGCGTCGAGATCGCGGGGAGCATCCGGCTCTCGCCGACGCGGCGCTTCACCGTCGAGAGTCCCCGCAGAGAGTACTGGCAGACCGGCGTGTACGATCGCTACACGGGGAGCGGGTGGATCCGGACCGGAAGCGTCAGGCCGTTCGACGGACGGATCGCGGGGCCGCCCGGGGACGCGCGGACGCTCCAACAGACGGTGACCGCGCGGGACGAGGTCTCGATCCTGCCGGCGGCCTGGAAGCCGGTCGACGTCGAGGGCGCGGTTGCGTCGCGGACGCTCGTGACGCCGCAGGGGAGCATCCGGCCCGTGGGGACGCTCGAACCCGGCGAGACCTACACCGTCACGAGTCGCGTGCCGCGCGCGACGCCCCAACGGCTCCGGGACGCCGGGACGGACTACCCCGCGGCGATAACGGAGACGTACCTGCAACTCCCCGACAGCACGACCGACCGCGTCCGCCGGCGGGCCGAGACCGTCGCCGGCGACGAGGCGACGCCGTACGCGAAGGCCCGCGCGATCGAGACCTACCTCGAATCGACGAAGGAGTACTCGCTGACGGTTCCGAAACCGACGGGCGGCGTCGCGGACGCCTTCCTCTTCGAGATGGACGCGGGCTACTGCACGTACTACGCGACGACGATGGTGGTGATGCTGCGCGCCCAGGGCGTGCCGGCGCGGTTCGTCACCGGGTACACGCCCGGCGAGCGCGTCGGCGGGGACCGGTACGTGGTCCGCGGCCTGAACGCCCACGCCTGGGTCCAGGTCTACTTCCCGGACGTCGGGTGGGTGCGGTTCGATCCGACGCCCGCCGGCCCGCGACGGACCGCCGAGGCCGCGCGGCTCGCGGAGGCCCGGCGGGGTAACGAGAGCGGCCCCCTCGATGGATCGAACGACACCGCGACGCCGGCGCCCACGCCGCCTTCCGAAGAGAACACGGCGACGGCGACCCCGGCTCCGAACGGGTCGCTGTCGGGCGACGACGTTCCGGACGTCCCCAGCGGGCCGGTGATCGACAGCGGGCGACCGTCGCTTCCGGACCTGCCGTCGAAGCGGACGCTCCTGGTCGGGGCGGTCGCCCTGGTCGGCCTCGTCGCGGGCGCCCACCGGATCGGGGCGACGAGCCGCGCGCGGCGGCTGTTGGCGATCCAGTTCCAGCGCCGTCGCGGCGAGCCGACTGCGGAGGTCGTCTGTGCCTACCGGCGACTCGCCCTGCTCTTGGCGCTCAGTCACCGACCGCGGCGGCCGGGCGAGACCGCGCGCGCGCACCTCCGGTCGGCGCGGGCCGCCGGCGGGCTTCCCGACTCGGTCGAGGCGCGACTCGACGATGCAGAACGCGTCGTCGACCTCTACGAGCGGGCGCGGTACGGGAACGGCGTCACGCCCGCGGACGCCGACGAGGCGGTGTCGACCGTCGATCGACTGGTGCGGTCGTCGACGCCGGTGGTCCGACGGCTGCGCCGCGCGGATCGAATCCCCGATACTGTTTAATATCCGCATCTTGTAGATCCGGGTTGTAATGTCGGAAGTCTGCTCGACGTGCGGACTCCCTGAGGAGCTTTGCGTCTGCGAGGACGTCGCCAAAGAATCCCAGGAGATCACCATCCGCATCGACGAGCGCCGCTACGGAAAAGAGGTAACGATCATCGAAGGGTTCGACCCCAACGACGTCGATATGGACAGTTTGTCCTCGGACCTGAAATCCAAGTTCGCCTGCGGTGGCACGGTCGAGGACGGCGCCATCGAACTCCAGGGGAACCACACCGGTCGCGTCGAGGACTTCCTCCGCGACAAGGGTTTCAACGTCGCGTGATCGGTACCTAATCGTCCCGCGTCGAGCGGTTTTTCCGGTGCAACGCGAACAGCGGCGGCGCCGTCTCACGCCGGAGGGGGAACCGGCAGCGATCGTCCCCGCGTCCGGTGTGCTATTCGTCGCGTTCCCGTAGCAGTTGCTCTGCGACCGCGGTCGTCACGTAGTAGGTGTGTTTCCGGTGGGTCTCGTCTTTTGGTTTCAGTTTGCGCTCGCTGGCTTTGATCGTGCTCCCCTCGTAGGTCCTCACGAGCCCGACGCGCCGGAGCGCCCGGTAGAGGTGGCGTACGTACTCGAAGTCCATCTCGAGTTCCTCGGCCGTCATCCGGGGGTAATCGGGCCCGCCGCGGTCGAGCCGTCGGGCGATCCGCCGGCCGTCCGGGAGGTGTCGCAGGACGTTCCGTTTCCCCTCGCGCTCGCGGAGGAAGCGGAGGAGTCGGTCGCCCTGGCGCGAGAGCCGGTAGTAGGTGTGGTGCTGTCGGACCTCGTCGGCCTGTTTGGCTTTGACACGTCGCTGTTTGACCGTCCCCGATTCGACGCGGTCGAGGAGACCTGCGGTCTCCATCTCCTCACAGAGGGTTGCGACGTGGGGCCGTTCGGCGTCGAGGTGGCCCGCGATGGACCGGGGGTAGTTCCCCTCGACTGCGTCGAGGTGATAGCAGATCAGGTAGGCGACGGGATCGGCGGGCAGCGGCGCGAGGCGACCGACGACAGACCGCTGACGTTCGAGTTCGGATTCGAGTTCGGACGCGCGGTGGTATCGCTTCTGGGCGTTCTCGGCCGCGTCGACCTCGAAGTCCAGGCGGACGTCGATCGGCTCTCCTTCCGGCGTCTCCAGTGTCACTTCGAGTTCGCCCTCGTCCCAGTGGTCGCCGGTCTCGTTTCGGGCTCGCTCGATCGCTTCGTCGACCTGCTGGATGCGCGTGAGGATGGTGTCGGCTTCCCGTCGCAGTCGATCGATCTCGGCCTCGGAGACCATCGTTCTCTGATACTGTCTATTGTCACTGTGTACCGCTGGTTCGCCACCCCGTTCCGGCGAACCAGCGGTACGGACTGATAATGACGGTTGTCATCGCTTCCCGGTGCTCGCACCGACAGTATACGTCCCACCCAACAAAACAGCGGGCGAGGACGGGTGCCGGCGATTAGCCGCTCGGCGCCGTGCTGCTGGAGATCACCGCAGAGTTGCTTCCCTCGGGCGCGTTCCAGACGATCCGGATGGTTTCACTGGCGTTGTAGGGTTGCTTCTTGATGATCTGTTCTCCGGCGGTGAAGGTGTTAACACCACTGACTTTCGATATGGTTGTACCGGTAGTATCAGTCTCCGAAATACTCAGCGTTGAGTTTTTCAGCGCATCGCCGGTGCTGTGGACGGCGGTTACATCACCATCTCCGGGACCACCCGCACTCTGATTGTAACTCCACTCGATGGACGCCTGCGGCGCCGTACTCTGGATACTACTGCCCAGGTTCAGCACGAACGTACCGATGACCGCGGCGAGAATCACGGTGATTGCCACCATAAGAATCACCCCGATCACGGGCGAGACGGCACTATCGTCAGTGAATAGTTGTTTTAGTTGCATAGTGTGTACGACACCAGGGACTCGAAACTCGAGCCCCGCGTGTCTGTACTCAACTGTGACACCTCCCCTATTAAAAATAATCCACTGAGTATCGAATATGATAGCCAACTGGTAACTGAGAGTGGA